>CP143548.1:1130000-1415000 GCA_037015955.1 Lachnospiraceae bacterium JLR.KK008 | reverse complement strand
ATTGACAGTTTTCAGCTCAGAAATTGTCCCTTCCAGCGTTCTGGAGAGCAGATTCATATTGTCTCCGAGCACTCCCACTTCATTTTTCATATTACCTTCGTATTTTGTCTCAAAGTCAAGACAAGCCATCTTTTCCGAAATACGGGCAAGCTCCAGGATCGGTTCGGTAATTTTTCTGGATACGATCCAGATGATGCCACTGCCGATCAGCAGGGAAGCCAGTCCCGTATAGACGAGAAAACGATTGGCGATCTGCGCGCTTTCTGCAATCCCCTCCTTGGGTGTTCGCAGTAAAAATAACGCCCCTGATTCCAGAAATCCCCACATTTCGATGTATTCTTCATGGTTTTTCGTATCTATGATACTGTGAAGTACATAGTCTTGCGTCTGGTCCAGAATCTTTTCATATTGTGAATGGGAACCCGCAAAAAAGATATTGTCCAGAAGCTGTCTGACCAGAATATCCGGATCATGCATCGTCGCTTTTAACAGCTGAAAATTTTCATCCAAAACAAGCAGGTGCACGTTATACTTTCCGCAGATCTTCAGCAATTCCATGTCAAACGTTTCCGCTTCCATTCCTCCATCCACAGATGCCTCGTTTATTTTATGATAAACATTCATCAGCGCATTCTCTTTTTTATTCATATAATACGATTCCAAAAATGTGACATTAAAAAACCAGGAACAGAAGATCGTCCCTGTAATCAGGATGATAAAAACAAGCGCCAACTGCCTTTTGATCGAATGCCTCATCGTCTCTCCTTTTGCCTTATAATTTCAATGTTTCCCACATTTCTGACGATTCTGTCATTTTAGAACGCCGTCTCAATAAATATGCCTTTAATTCCACCTCTCTGCCATCCAGATCTTCCAGACTGGCATCGATATTGTGACTGCCGATCGCCCCGATCTCCATCAGTGTGTCACAAAACGGCAGCTGTTCTTCCCGGTTGCTTCGTATCATCTCCCATGTTGTTTCCGAGAGGCCGCCCTTTGTCGTACGGCGTAAATATTCGCACAGCTGCGAGCGCACAGCCTGCGTAAGACTCCGGGGATCGCGCAGCCGAAGCAAAGCGGCTTCCGCTTTCTGATATTCCCGTTCCCGCAGACACCGCTCCTGTTTTTCCATCATATCTTCTTCCGCACAATATACGAGATGTTTGCATATCTCTTCCTCGGTCTCATATAACAGTTCCGTGATCTTAATATCCAGACTCTGAAACCAGCTCTCACTGCCAATCTGTCCCTGTATCAGGAGGTAATCGGCCCCCAGTACAGTCAGCGCCATAGCCGTCAGCCTGGCAAGAGAAAGATCGCCCTGACAGGAAACGATATATTTTAACCGGCCGCATCCCTGAAAGACTTTATTGCCGATCCGCGGCGCGCCGCCCGGCAGCCTCACTTCCTCCAGGGCGGGGCAGGAAGCAAATGCCCAGTCCCCGATCTCTTTGATCGTTTCTGGCAAATTGACGGAGACAAGCCCTCTGCTGCCCCAGAAAGCCTTTTTCCCAATGTGCTCCACAGGGCGGCCTTCGATCCGCTCCGGGATCTGCAGCAGCTTATCTGTCCCTTCATAGCCTGTAATCTGAACGGCGGACGGTCCTGATTGATATTGCAAGACTCCCGCCGGAAACCGATATTGATTTTCGTGTAACATTGACTGCCTTTCTACGTTTCCTCAAACTTATACCCATGACCCCAGATTGTCTTGATCAGACTGCCTTTTTCTCCTATCTTACTGCGGAGTTTTTTGACATGCGTATCAATCGTGCGGGCATCACCAAAATAATCATAATTCCACACATGATTCAATATTTTCTCCCGGGAGAGCGCCACGCCCCTGTTCTCAAGGAAATAGGCGAGCAGTTCAAACTCCTTATAACTCAACTCGACCACGGTTCCATCCACCGTTACCTGATGCGCGTCTCTGTCCAGAACGATACCGCCTGCCTGCACGATACTGCCGCTGCCTGTCTGACCCACCCGGCGCAGGATCGCTTCCACACGGGCCACCAGTATTTTCGGGCTGAATGGCTTTGTGATGTACTCATCCACGCCAAGTTCAAACCCCTGCAGTTCATCCCGTTCATCGGCTTTGGCCGTGAGCATAATGATCGGCACCTGGGAATGTTCTCTGATCTCTCTGCATACCTGCCATCCGTCCAGCTGCGGCATCATCACATCCAGAATCACCAGCGCGATGTCCTTTTGAGAAAAAAACAGCTCCAGGGCCTCATTTCCGTCTCCCGCTTCCAACACTCCATACCCACTTTTAGTCAGAAAATCTCTGACCAGTTTCCGCATCCTGCTCTCATCGTCCGCCACCAGAACGTTCCGCTGTCCCATCCTTACCGCTCCTTTGCCCTTTCTTTGCCTGCTCCCGGCGTTATGGAGTGTCATCAGTCCCGATCCGCAGTTCCCGTTCCTTCTCCCGGATCACCGATTCTCTCTCTGTCAGCTCCTGCTCCCAGCTCGCATATTTATCAGTCAGAACTTTCTCATAATTTAAGATCGTCGGGTTTTTCCCTGTCAGTGTGATCACAAACATGGCGATGACCACAATCACAAGCAGAATATTTAAGAGTACCGATCTTCTGAGCTGAGAGCGCAGTGTTTTATACTGACTCGGCTGTACGCGCTTTTTCGCTGTGTGCTGCTTCATCTCCCCCATAGGTTGATAGCTGTATGTCTGATATAAGGGGATACTTCTGGCGCGGTCTTCCAGACCATTTTCCGTCAGAAAGTCATGCAGCTTCTGTAAATACTGAAACCCGACCGGTGTATGAAACACCCTGTTTTCGATCGCTTTGTTATAGATATTGAGTACTCCCTCGGGCTGGTCATAACGCATCCTCTTCTCGAGATAGGCTATTTTGTCCTGCTCTTCTTTGGCAAGCCCCGCATCCTTCTCTGAATTAAACTGGAAGCCCCCTACTTCCCATTCCTTTTTCCTCTCCATATGATCCCCCTCAAATCACTTTCCCATGTCTTGCGCATAACACTGCGCCGCAGCCCCTGTTTCACACCGCAGAATGGAAACATGGTCCAGAATGCCGGTAAGCCATGCGATCGCCACCCCGTAATTGGTCATCGGCACCCCCTGCCGTCTGGCCTGCCCGATCCGCGACATCACATATTTGCGGTGAAACATACAGCCGCCGCACTGAATAATCAGATCATAGGCAGTCAGATCTTCCGGAAAATCCATACCGCTGACAACAGTTACTTTCAATGTCTCTCCGCAGCGGCGACGCAGCATACGCGGCAACTTCACTCTGCCAATATCCTCTGACAGCGGCGCATGGGTGCAGCATTCGGCGATGAGTACGCTCGATGTCCCCGTCAGTCTGCCGATCTGCGCTGCGCTCTCCACATAATAGTCAATATCACCTTTATAAGCCGCAAACAGTATGGAAAAAGAAGTCAGCAGACTCTCCTGTGGCTTTTTCCTGTATACCGTCTCGAACACCTGCGAATCGGTTATAATCAGCTTCGGCGGTCTTTTCATGATCGCCAGCGCATCTTCCAGCTGATCGGAACCTACACTGATGACAATCCCCTTCTTATCCAGCAGTTCCCGAATCATCTGAACCTGCGGCAGGATAAGTCTGCCTTTGGGCGCCTGCTCATCTTGGGGCATAACGAGCAAAACGACATCGCCCGCCTGCACGAAGTCACCGGTGATGCTCTCTTTTCCGTCATCCCCAGGCAGCGCACGGAGAATACGCGCTCTCAGCTCTTCCAGACCGGTATGCGCTTTCGCGCTGACAGTCACCGGAGCGACGCCAAGACGACGCTCTACGGCATCTGCCAGAGCATCGGCATCCTCCGCAATATCCGCCTTGTTCACGACGGGAATAACCGGCGTCCGCCTCTGTGTAAACAGCCGATACCAGCTTTCCTCCGGTTCCAGCTCGGCGCCACTGCACAGCAGCACGGCAATATCCACCCGCTCAGCGGCTTTTTGGGTTCTCTCCACTCTCTGCAAACCGAGCGAACCTATATCGTCAAATCCCGCCGTATCGATCAGCACACAGGCGCCCAGTCCGGGTATCTCCATCGGCTTATTGACCGGATCAGTCGTTGTCCCTGCCTGCGCCGATACGATCGACACTTCCTGACCTGCAAACGCATTGATCAGGGAAGACTTCCCGCTGTTTCTTTTGCCGAAAAATCCGATATGAATCCGGCCTGCGGATGGCGTGTCCTGCAAAGTCGCTGTCATAACTCTTCTCCTTATATCTTTGGCATCCATCAGTTTTCGTTGCAGATCTCTCCGCCTCTAAAACCGGAAATCCCGTTTGCCTTCTTCGATTTCTTTCATATATTTTTCCGTCTTTTCCCGGACAAGCGGATTGGGAATCCGTTCCAGTTCTCTTTGAATGAGCGTTTCCCCTTGCCGCCTTGTCTCAGGGGAAGCATAATCCGTCAGATATTCCTTCAGGGTCATCAGGGCGTTTGGATGACAACAGTTGGCAATCTGCCCCGACTTGATTAACGTCATAAAGCGGTCTCCTGTGCGTCCTTCCCGGTAGCAGGCTGTGCAAAAGCTGGGTACATAGCCAAGCCGTATGAGCCAGTCAACGACCTGGTCGAGTGTCCGTCTGTCACTCACATCGAACTGCGCCGAATTTTCATCGCTCGTCTCTTCCTGCACATAGCCGCCCACGCTCGTTCTGGAACCGCCGCTGATCTGTGAAACGCCAAGCCGAAGCACACGCTCTCTGGAGGCGCGGGATTCTCTGGTGGAGATGATCATCCCGGTGTAAGGGACGGCAATGCGGATGACAGCCACAATCTTCTCAAAAATATCATCCGAGATGGCATTGGTAAAATCTTCTCTGTCAATATCGTCGGCCGCACATACACGGGGAACGCTGATCGTATGAGGCCCCACTCCGCAGTATGCCTCCAAATGCTCTGCGTGCATCAAGAGCCCCACAAAATCATAGCGGTACATTTCCAGCCCGAACAGCACCCCGATCCCGACATCATCAATGCCGGCCGCCATCGCCCTGTCCATCGCTTCCGTATGCCAGGCATAATCGTGTTTGGGTCCTGTCGGATGCAGAAGCTCATAGTTTTCTTTGTGATAGGTCTCCTGAAACAAAATATAAGTACCGATCCCGGCATCTCTCAGCTTCCGGTAATTTTCCACTGTGGTAGCCGCAATGTTTACGTTTACCCGTCTGATTGAACCGTTTTTATGTCTGATGCCATAGATCGTCCGAATGCTGTCCAAAATATATTCGATCGGATTGTTGACCGGATCTTCTCCTGATTCAATGGCCAGTCTCTTATGTCCCATATCCTGTAAGGCGGTCACTTCCTGCCGGATCTCCTCCTGTGTCAGTTTCTTCCTGCGGATATGTTTATTGTGATGGTGATACGGACAATACGTGCAGCCATTCACACAATAGTTCGACAGATAGAGCGGTGCAAACATGACGATCCGGTTGCCGTACAGCTTTTGTTTGATCTCCATGGCCAGTTCCCGCATCGCCTGAACGGCTTCCGGAATCTCGCATTCCAGCAGGACGGCCGCTTCTCTGTGTGTCAGCCCTTTACAGTCTCTGGCACGCTCCAGCAGTGAAAATACCAGTTCCCGATTCTCTTTCTGCTCCCGGGCATACGCGATCGTCTCCCGGATTTCCCTGTCATTGATAAATTCTTCCGCCCTGGCGGACATCACGTTATATTTGTATTCCACAGCTTCCATCCTGCTAAGCTCTCCTCTCCCAGTCTCCCCTTGCCGTGACAACCTCGTATCCGATCTCTCTCATCCTCATGATAATCTCTTCCATACACTCTGCCGCTTCCCCGCCCGTGCACTTTTTGTTATCATAGAGCGCATATTTTTCTCTCACCGAAACCGGAGATAAATTCGGCATCAATACATTGGCGCCCGCCAGAATGCCCGCCTCTCTGCCCTGCGGATGGATTGTGCCAAGCGCCGTCGTCGCCGGCAAAAGCACATTCTTCTCCATAATGCGCAGCAGACTGATCAGAAACAGTGTCAGCGCATAACTGCCCTGTCTCTTTTTAGCAAACGGGGTATCTGAATGTGGCAGAAACGGTCCGATCCCAATCATATGTGGATGCAGCTCTCCGATCCACGCCATATCTTCCGCCAGCGCTGCCGGCGTCTGCCCCGGAGACCCGACCATAAACCCACAGCCTGTCTGATAACCGGTCTCTTTCAGCCACCGCAGGCAGTCCTTCCTGTGGGCCAGTGACAGTTCCGGCGGATGAAGCGTACGATAATGTGACTCGTCCGCTGTCTCATGCCGGAGCAGATACCGGTCGGCCCCGGCCTCATACAACCTGCGGTAGGACTCCCGCCCCCGCTCACCGATCGACAGTGTCATCGCGCAATCCGGATGCCTTTTTTTGATCTGACGTATGATATGCTCCATCCGTTCGTCCGTATACCAGCCATCCTCTCCCCCTTGCAGTACAAACGTACGCAGCCCGAGACGGTAGCCCTGATCGCAGCAGTTGAATATTTCCTCCTCTGTCAGACGATAGCGCTCCACCTTTCCATTGCCCCGGCGGATTCCGCAATAATAACAGTTATTCCGGCAGTAGTTCGTGAATTCTATCAGCCCTCTCACATAAATGTGCCTGCCAAAATAAGCATGTGCGACGTCTCTTGCCTTCTCCGCCGCATATGCCACGTCTTCCCGGTCATGGTCGGCAATTACCGCCTGCCACTGCTCTTTCTCTAAATATTCTTCCTCTTCCAGCCTGTCAATATAGTCTTTTACCCGCATCGCAACCTCTGTTATCCGGATACATTATATCCGATTTTCCATAAAATGAAAAGGATTCCCATTTTATTCAATGAGAATCCCGTTTTTAATCCGGCCAGATGAAATAGCGGAGATTGATTATGAAGCTGCGCGGCATCATGCGGGGTCTGCTTTCTCCTGCACATATTCCCGGATCACATTGACCGCATCAAGCGCCGACATTTTTGCTTCCTGCAATACTTCGTTCAACGTTTTCAGATCAACCTCCCGCTTTTCCTGTTTCAACTCTTCCAGTTCTCTCTGTTCGGATTTCAACCGGACCTTCAGAGCATCGATCATGCTTTCTTTTTCTGCGATCTTTTCTTCTATTGATTTTCGTTGTCCTCTTGCCATAGCGATACCCTCCTGCATTTCTCTATCAGTATTAGTATATGGACAACTTTTCCAATATATTCCTGCCTCTTGTAATTTTTCCAATCAGAATGTCAGGTCTTCGACATTTTGTATAATGGAGTAGATGGGAGTCGAACCCATGTCCGAAAGCCTATTCCCTGTCCTTCTACTATCATAGTCAGTTATTTGCCTTCCCTTCGACATACGAAAGCTGACATCCTTATGCCGTCGGTAGCTTCATTATACGCCCGCATACGCAAAGCTTAATATGCGTCGTTTCCTACATCGTCGATGCCTGGATCTTAAAGTGTAGGTGCCTTAAGTCAGACAGCTGCCATTAGGCAGCGTAAGCTAAATTATCGTTAGCGTTTATATTTAGATTCGTGATTTAACGCATCACCTGCGGATAGCTTCTCCAGCTGCAAAACCCCCGTCGAAACCTTTACTACCCCTTATCAATGTGCCATTATGATATTATTATAACGGATTTTTCGAAAAGTGTAAAGACCGGCTCTTCGCAACACTTATAAATTGCGTACACGGAACTCTCGTTCCGCCTCCCGGCGCTGATCCTTTTTGGCAATATCCTGACGTTTGTCATACAGTTTCTTCCCTTTGGCCAGACCGATCTCTACCTTTGCCAGTCCATCCTTAAAATATACCTGTAACGGGACGAGCGTATAGCCTTTCTCTGCGATCCGTCCCGCCATGCGGTTGATCTCCTGACGGTGGAGGAGCAGTTTTTTTGTCCGCAGCGGATCTTTATTAAAGATATTGCCTTTTTCGTACGGACTGACGTGCATTCCATAGACAAAAACTTCCCCCTGCTCGATGCGCACGAAAGCCTCCTTGATCGAACACTTTCCGAGACGCAGAGATTTCACTTCCGTACCATGCAGCGCTACGCCCGCCTCATATTTTTCTTCTATAAAATAATCATGGTATGCCTTTTTGTTATTGGCAACCAGTTGAAAACCGTCCTTTGCCATCGCTTACCCCTCTTCCTGCGGAATACAGAAATCGATCGTGCGGCTTAACCTGTCCGTATCCTTTACCTGCACGGTCAGCCTCTGCCCCAGTTTATACCGCCTGCCGGTCGCTTCCCCCACCATCTCATAACTCTGTTCTTCATAATAGAAAAAATCACCCGGCAGATCGCTGGCCCTCACCAGACCCTCGATCGTATTATCAAGCTCCACATATACGCCCCAGCCCGTAACGCCGGAGATCACACCTTCATAAATCTCTCCAATGTGAGACTCCATAAACTGTACTTTCTTTAACTTTTCAGTCTCCCGCTCTGCCTCATCTGCCCGCCGCTCTGTCTGCGAACAGTGCTTTGCCACTTCCGGCAGGATCGCCGTATAGTGGGCTGTTCTCTCGCCGTTTAGCCTGCCCCGGATCTGCTCTTTGAGAATCCGGTGGATCTGCAAGTCCGGATACCTTCTGATTGGCGACGTGAAATGACAGTAACAGGAACAGGCAAGACCAAAATGTCCCGTGTTTTCCGTCGTATAACGGGCCTGTTTCATGCTGCGCAGCGTCATTCTGCTGATCAGCGCCTCCTCCGGTGTCCCACTGATCTTCCCTAACAGCTTTTGCAGCTCCTTCGGATGGATTTCACCCTGTGTCATCTTCAGTGAATATCCGAAATTTCGAATAAAGGCCGCCAGTTTTTCAGCCTTTTCCAGATCCGGATTTTCATGCGTCCGATACAGGAACGGCTGCTCCATCCAGTAAACATGCTGCGCTACAGTCTCATTCGCCGCGAGCATGAAATCCTCGATGAGCTTTGTTGCCATATTTCTCTCACAGGGTCTGATCTCCAACGGTACCCCTGCCTCATCCAATATGATTTTCGTCTCCGGAAAATCAAACTCGACAGACCCTCTCTTTCTTCTCTTCCTGCGGAGAATCGCAGCCAGTACCGCCATCTGTTCAAACATCGGTACCAGCTCTCTGTACTGCTCAATCACTGTCTCGTCCTTATCTTCCAGTATCTTCTTTACATTTGTGTAGGACATGCGCCGGTTCACATGGATCACAGACTCTGCGATCTGATAATCTACAACCTGTCCCCGGTCGTCAATTTTCATCAGACAACTCAGCGCCAGTCTGTCCTCCCCCGCGTTCAGCGAACAGATGCCGTTTGAGAGCGCATGCGGCAGCATCGGAATCACCCTGTCCACCAGGTATACACTTGTGCCACGCGTGCGTGCCTCCCGATCAAGCGCAGAATTTTCCTGTACATAGTTCGTCACATCCGCGATGTGAACGCCAAGGCAGTACAAACCGTCTTCCACGGTAAGACTGACCGCATCGTCGAGGTCTTTCGCATCCTCCCCGTCGATCGTCACCATATCCACACCGCGCAGATCAAGCCTGCCCTGTCTGTCAGCCTCCGATACCGGACTGCTCACACGCTGCGCCTGATTTAACACCCGTTCCGGAAAATCCGTCGGCAACTCATACCCTTTTATGATACACATAATATCGACACCGGGATCATTGCTGTGACCGAGTATCTCCATGACGACGCCCTCGGGACTTCTGCTTTTAGAACCATAGTCTGTGATCTCTGCCACTACTTTATGTCCGTCCACCGCCCCTTTAGAACGTTCCGCCGGTATAAAAATATCTCTGCACAGCTTCGTATCGTCCGGGACGACAAAGCCAAAATTCCTGTTTTTCTGAAAAGTACCTACGACCTGACGGACACTGCGGCTGACAATGTTCGTCACTTCCGCCTCCTGACGTTTTCCCCTGCTGGCCGGCAGCAGTACTGCCTGCACGATGTCACCCGGAAAAGCGCCGTTTACCATCGTCTCCGGTATAAACAGGTCTTCCGAAGTGCCCTCAACCTCCAGAAAGCCAAATCCTTTCTGATTGCCAACAAACGTGCCTGTGACGATTCTTGCTTCCGGCTTTTGGTATCTGCCCCGTTTCGTCACCTCCAGCCTGCCTTCCGCAAGCAGCTCCTCCAGTATCTGCTTCAGCTCATCCCGATCCTCTTTCTCCACCTGAAGAAAGATTGCCAGCTCTTTTTCCTTCATCGGAACATACAGCGGATCTTCCATCAACTCACTGATTATTTTTTTTCTTTCCTCTTTCCTGTTTCCCATCTTCTCTCTTTCCTGTAATATTTCTGCGGATTTGGATGTCAAAAAGCATGACAACACCCAAATCTTATCGAACAAAAAACACTCTTTTGCAAGAGTGTTTTTATCTGAGTCTAAAAGAAACGTGTATTCAAAACCGCCGCCAGCACAAAGAACAAAATTGCCAGAACTTTTGTCAGCTTGACGAGCGTCCCTTCCATAGAACGTCCTTTATTTTTCCCCCAGTAGGTCTCGGCAGCCCCACTGATGGCTCCCAGACCAGCGGATTTTCCTTCCTGCATCAATACGATCGTCGCCAGAATAAGAGAGACGACAATAAATACGATTAAAAGAATGGTTCTCAATGCGCTCATTCTTACACCTCCTAATGCTAAACAAGCACTATTCTACCACAGGTGCACAAGAATTACAAGCCCTTTTCCAATAATATCCACAACCGACGCCGGAAGAGAACAGCCCGTCCCTTCCGGCAGTTTTATGCTCCTGATGTTACTCCTGTGTTTTCTGGAAAGGTCCGGTATAACGCGCATCCACACCGATTTCTTCCTCAATGCGCAGCAGTTGATTATATTTTGCCACCCGGTCGCTTCGGCACGGCGCGCCTGTCTTGATCTGTCCCGCATTCACCGCCACTGCCAGATCCGCGATAAAGGTGTCCTCGGTTTCTCCGGAACGGTGGGATATGACCGAACGGTATGCGTTTTTGTGCGCCATCTCGATCGCTTCCATCGCCTCCGACACGCTGCCGATCTGATTTACTTTCACAAGGATCGCATTGGCCACGCCCAGCTTAATACCCGCCTCCAGACGCTTGGTATTCGTGACAAACAGGTCGTCACCGACAAGCTGGACTTTCTTTCCGATGCGCTTTGTCATCTCCTGCCATCCGTCCCAATCATCCTCCGCAAGTCCGTCCTCTATGGAGGCAATCGGGAATTGCTCGATCAGTTCCTCATAATAAGAAATCATCTCCTGGGTGTCTCTGACGACTTCACTGCCGGTCAGCCTGCTCTCCCCGGGAAAATGATACATGCCGGTCTTCTCATTGTAGAGCTCGCTGCTGGCCACATCAAGCGCAATCTTTATATCATCGCCCGGCCGGTATCCCGCCGCTTCGATAGCCTCCATGATCAGCGACAATACTGCTTTCGCGTCGGGAAGATCAGGGGCAAAGCCGCCTTCATCACCCACTCCGGTCGACAGTCCCTTATGATTGAGTATCTTTTTCAGATTGTGATAGATTTCCGCACAGACACGAAGCGCTTCGCGAAAGCTCCCCGCATTTAACGGCATGATCATAAACTCCTGAAAATCCACGGTGTTGGCCGCATGTTTGCCCCCGTTCAGAATGTTCATCATCGGCACCGGCATCAGTTTCGTATGTGTACCCCCAAGATACTGGTAGAGGGGAATGCGCAGGGAAGCCGCCGCCGCCCTGGCAACCGCCATCGACACTGCCAGGATGGCATTGGCTCCCAGATGCCCTTTGTTTTCCGTACCGTCCGCCTCCAGCATCAGATGATCAATCTCCAGCTGATTGAGACCGTTGCGGCCCATAATCTTCTCTTTGATCTCCGTGTTGATGTGGTTGACTGCCTTCATCGTTCCAAGCCCAAAATAGCGCGGCTCTCCGTCACGCAGCTCCACGGCTTCAAATCTGCCTGTGCTTGCGCCGGAGGGCACTGCCGCGCTTCCGCCGAAACGTTCCTTTGTAATTGTATCGGTCAGTGTCACTTCCGCTTCCACTGTCGGATTCCCCCGGGAATCCAGAATCTCACGCCCATGTACATCTGTGATCTCCATATATCGTTTCATTCCATACCTCCAAATAAACCCGTTTTATGGAAAGTATGTCCTCTTCCGGAAGATCCTATCCTCACAAATCTCACAAACGCGAGAAAGTATCTTTAATAATCAATGGATATGTATACCTCCGGCTGCACCGTCTCGCCGGAAACCGCTCCTGTCTCACTGCCCTCTCTGTAAAGAGTTGCCTCTTTGACAAACTCCGGAATCTGATCTGTCAGCATATAATAGTTGCCATAGCTGCCGCGGTCACTGTCCGTCATATCCGGCTCTTGTTTGAAGACGACGGTCACATCATAGTCTCTGTCAAGCGTATCGCCTGGCATCCAGAAATCGTCAAAGTTCTGCGGATAGATGGCATCCGCAATCTGCTGCATCTCCTGCGCATCTTCAAACGTCGCTTCCACTGAGAAATCAATATAATGGTAAGTACCATACTCATTTTCATGACCGAATTTGTCATATGCCTCACTGTTGTTGTTGCGGACGATAATCTGCTCCACATTGCTCATATCCAGATAGTCTTCTCTGTACAGCCCTGTCTTTTGAATGAGAGCGATCGTATTGGTAAAGGACGGATAAACCGGCAACTGTGCAGATACATACATGCCGTTCTCCACGCACTCCATCTCAAATTTTCCTGTTACAAGCTCTTCCAGCATTTCCGTATACGTAAAATCCTCCATGTCTTTTCTGTAGGCCGTCCAAAGCTCCTCCAGAGAAAATTCTGAGGTGATGACATTCCTGCCGCGACCATCGTCATAATAGATACGCAGACGTTTTCCCAGCGTCAGCAGCGGCTCGTTATATACGAGCGAACTCCCCTGCTGATAAGCCGGATCTGTCACGATCTGATCAAGCAGCGCCGTATCCTCTCTGTACATGATCGGAAACGAGCGATAGACATTTTTACCATTTTTCAGTGTATACTGTATGCTGCAGTAACGAACCTGCGATCCTACTTCCGCTATCTGCCCCATCCGCTTTGTCGCCAGCTCCAGAATCGGCTGCATATCTGTGATCTGCATATTGTCAAAAATATATTGCTCCGCCCCGATTGACTCAAATTCCTCATTATAAAAGGTACCGTAACTGTCCGTGAACCGCATGGCAATGTGGTCTACCTGCTCCTGCCTGGGCACATAACTGTCATAACCGAGCAGATCACAGACAAACACTAAGAAGATTACTGCCACTCCAACGGCGGAAATGAGCAGAGACTTCCAGCCGTTTCTGACACTGCGAATGTCAAAATCATAGATCACTTCCACAATACTGTGGCAAAGAAGCGTGCCCGCCAGCATCCCGAACAGAAAGAACAGCATACTCTGACCGGACAGATAATAGAATGAAACGCCGCCTGTCAAACCTGCCGGAATGGTAATGCACACTTTGATAACAGGTTTTGTCACCGGAAACGCCATCGACTTCCCACATACTTCCGCCGGTTTTTTCGTATAGCAGTAATATGCCAGTCCGAGAGCCAAAACGGCCACGAACCCAATCGGCACAAGCCCCCGGAAAAATTCTCCCCATTGCAGCACTCTTCGGTAATAATTATAACTCGCGCCAAAATCAAAAGCCTGACTGGTCAACATAAAGAAACGGATCACCGGAGAGATGAGAAAGTCCGCCATTCTTTCCGTTGACCGGTAATGAAAACTGCTGAAAAAAGTTTCCATATATCCGCCGGTCAACAGATAGATGACACCGTCATAAAACAACAATACAAAAGTCCCCATCAATGTCACGATCAGATTGCCTGTCAGCATAACCGCCAGAATCGTGATATGATAGACTGCTAAAAAGAGCATCGTATTACCGATCAATGCGGCTGCTGCTTCTCCCAGTCCCCGCCAGATCTGCGCGCCCATCGCCTGCGCCACAAGAAAGCTGAGCATCATACTGATCAGATAGGAAGCAAGATAAGCGAGTACGCCATTGATATAGATCGCCGCAAACCGCCGTTCCTTTGACACCGGTACGCTCATATACAGATCCAGTTTCTTTCTCTGATACATATAAGAAAATCCCTGGACTGCCGAGATCACAGCCAGTATGGCCACAAGAAACGCCATGCCGCCGTTCAGTCCCACACAAAGCGCAAACACATTGCCCAAATGCGCGCCCAGATCGTCAAACGTGTAATACATTGTTTCCGTACTCAGACTCATCGCCAGAAATACCGGCTGTGAGAAAAAGAACGCAAGAAACATAATGACATACAGCCAGATGCGTCTTCTGGCATTTGTTTTTATATTAACCAAAAATGATTTTTTTGATGTCATAGCCCACTACCTCCGTTTCACTGATAAAGATTTCCTCAAGAGAAAGAGGAAGCGCCTCAAAGAATATCGTCCTGACGGTGCTGAAATAATTGATGATCTCCTCCCGGCTGCCTCGGATCGTCAACGTATATAAAGATCCCCTCTGTTCCGATTTCACAATGTTCAGCCTGCCAAACACTTCTGCCGCATCAACCCCTTCGTCAAGCACACACTGTACTTTCTGAATGTTGAGCTTCATCTCCTCCAGATCTCTTGACAGAAGCACGCCGCCCCGATGTAAAAGTCCTACATGATCGCAGATGTCTTCCAGCTCCCGCAGATTATGGGATGCGATAATCGGCGTCATTCCTCGCTCATCCATCTCTTTGGCCATCAGACTTTTGATTCCCTGACGCATGACCGGGTCCAGACCATCAAAAGTCTCATCACAGAACAGATATTTTGTCCTCGCACAAATGCCAAGCAATATGGCGAGCTGCTTTTTCATCCCCTTGGAAAAAGTTGCCACTTTCCGTCTGCGCCCCAGACCGAAACTGTCCAGATAGCGGTGATAATTCTCCAGATCAAACTTCGGAAACACGCTGATGTAATATTTTCCCATATCCTCCGGTGTGGCATTGGCAAAAAAATACGGCTCATCAGCGATAAAAAACAGCTTCTCTTTGGCGTCCACATGATCAAATACCGGTATCCCGTCTATGAGCACCTGTCCTTCATCAGGCCTGAGCACCCCACAGATCATTCGCAGCACAGTACTTTTTCCCGCTCCGTTCGTGCCGATCAGACCAAAGACACTGCCTTCTTTGATCATAATGTTCACATGATCAACAGCCTGTATCTCTTCAAATCGTTTGCTGATGTCAAGAATTTCTATCATTTTCTCCCTCTCCTTCCGTCAGACTCTGCAGCATCTCCTGTCTGGAAATGCCGATCTCCTCCGCCTCTTTTAAGAGCTTCCCGATCTTTTCCAGGTACTCTTTCTTTTTCAGCAGATATAGCCCTTCGTGATACATTACAAAATTTCCCCTGCCCTTGATCGTATACAAAAACCCCAGCCGCTCCAATTCGGCATATGCTTTTTGTATCGTATTGGGATTGATGGACAACTCCACCGCGAGATTCCTGACCGACGGCATCTTACTGTCCGGCTCCAACACTCCATTGATGATCAGCTTCTGCAGTTTGTCCACTACCTGTTCATAAATCGGTCTGGTATCTTTATAATCCAGAATAATCATCCCTGACTCCTTTCTCAATATTTCATACGGTACTAGATGTATTATGTGTGTACTATGTATGTTAATACACCTATTGTACCATATACAGAACAACTGTCAAGAATATTTGGAAAACTATTTTTTCCTCTTCTCACTGACCGCAGCGAACAAGAGCAGGCCGATTCCGGCCAGCAGCAGATAGACCCACCAGGAAAGGCTGAACCAGAACTCTTTCGTCATATAAAGCGCTTCGGCTACAATCATTGCTCCCGCGATCCGCACCCAGCGGCGCTGCGATCTGACGATCGCCCAGACAAACGTCAGCAGGCAGACGCCTCCCAGAATAAGCGCATCCCCCACCTTCCCTGTACGGATACCGTCCACGGCAAGGATGATCAGCATACCCGTATAGACGGCAGTCTGCACATTCCACAAAATCTCCGATCTCCCCCATAAGAAAGAAAGAGAAAAAACAAGAAGTGCGGCTGGCAGAAGGCTGATCTCCAGAGTAAGGATTTCCGGCCAGGTAAGATACGGCTGCAGCCAGAACGCGCAGAGCAGACATCCTTCCAGACCGGTCAGCGCGCTGCGGCGCACCTTCTCCCAGCCCGGGAAACGTTTTGCCGGCACATACTGGAGACAGTAAAACGCCAATAAGAGCAGATACCCAAACCGCCAGTACCGGTCTGCCCAGACTGTCATCCATAAAAGCGGCAGGGCGATGAGTATATGATAGAAATCGATCTGCCATGCCCCCGGCTCTCCCTCTTCCTTTTGCATGATCGGCAGAAACAGACGAAAGACGATGGCAGACGCAAGCAGTGAAATGGCCACGGATGTATACAGCCGGTCCCCTGTTATCTCATATTGCCCATACAATGCAAGCGGCGCCGGAAGCATAACGAGAGAAGACAACAGGTTCAGATAATAGTTGCCATACCGCTTCTGGCAAAAGACAAGGTACGACAGCCAGAACCCGGCGAGAAACAAACCGATCGACAAGCCGGCACGATAAAGGCCGCCATAAAAGGCAATGGCAGAAAATCCAAACATAACGAACACGGATATTATTTCCCACAGCTGTGATGATTTTCGTCTGGCCCAGCCAAATACCAGCAGACAAAGCCCTTCCAGCATCAAGCCGTCTGCCACCTGCCCGGTGGCAATGCCATCGATCGCAAGAATCACAAGACAAAGCAGATACCCTACGGTTTGCACATCACGCAGTTCCCGTGATTTCCCCCAGATAACAGGAAGAAACAGGAGAAAGGCCGCTACAGGCAGCAGACAGATTTCCAGCGAAAAAAGCGCCGGCCAGACAATAAATGGCTGTAGCCAAAACGCAGGCAGCAGACAGGCAGCCGCTCCGGAATACGCACATCGGCGCACCTTCTCCCAGCCCGGGAAATCCTTCACCGACGCATACTGCAGACAATAAAGGCCAATTAAGAGCAGATACCCAAGCCGCCAGTACGGATCTGCCAGAACTGTCATCACAAGCAGCGGCGCCGCAGATAAAATATGATAAAAGTCAATTTGCCAGGCACCCGTCTCCCCTTCTTCCCTGGCCACAACCGGCACGAACAGTCTGCACACGATACCTGAAATCAACAGCGAAACAGCGACCGACAGATAAAGCGCATCTCCCGTTATCTGATACCGCCCGGATAATGCGGTCGGCAGGAAAAGCATGGCAGAAGCGCAAACTCCTGTCAGCCACAAATGTTTTCTTCGATACAAAAACAGATAGACCGCCCAAAACAAAGCTGCAAACAGCCACAATGACCACAATGCCTCCGGAGACTTACGGTAAAAGGAAAACGCAGCCGTCAAAAACAGCAGACAGAGAAACCTGTCCTGTCCCGGAAGCTCCCGCCCTGCTTTTCTGCCAGTCATCACCATGGCCGCCAGCACAGACAGCGGCACCGCCGAAAGCGGAAAACCACTTATGCCGGCCAAAATGACTGCGATCACCGTCATAGAGATCCTGCAGTCTTTCTGACTGCAAAAACTCCATAAGATCACAAGACAGAGATACCCTGTCACAAACACTTCATAACCGGGGCAGTTCGGATGATATAGCTTTCCAAGATTCCATGCTGCCACAGTCAGGTAAAGACAGAGCAAGACGACTGTCTCCGGAACCCACCGGCAGGACCTGCCCCACAGATACAGCGCTCCGGCAGCGAGAAGTACGGCAGCGAAAGCCGCAAGCTGCTCTCCCGGCGCCATAGTTCCAAGCCAGGAGAGTCCGATCACCGCCAGTGTATCCACAAAGATCATGCTCAGACAAATCGCACCTTCCGCCCGGCTTCCGGCAAGCAAAGGCCCTCTTCGCTCACTGCCCGCCCGGCGGCAACACAGCCACAGGGAAAAACAGCCTGCGGCGACCGCCTCCACTGTCAGAAACGCATAGATCTCCCGCTGCGCAAACAGCCAGGTGACAGCGGTATAATGTGCAAAGTATTCTAAAGATGCAAGAAACAGCCATTGACAGGAAATCGGCCTCTTCCGCGTGCACAGCAAAGCCATCCCCGCGACAGTAACGGCCATCGCGCACAGGGTAAACAGATGCCGCTGCGATATTCCGGCCATTTCCATCAGGCCGTTATAAGCACAGAGACCCGCAAACAGCCAGAAATGGACAGGGACAAATAACGCCATCTCTTCCCGGAGCATAAAAAACGCCTGCGCCCACGTAACGCACCGCCGCTCCTTACCCTGCCCCGCCGGGACTGCTCCTGCGTCCTCCGTCGCCTTCCCTTTGAGCACCGTCTCTCCGGTTTCTGTTTCCAGCTTACCGGTTCCCGGCGCTCCCGGTTCTTTCCGTTTGGCCTTAACCGGACTGGCCTCAAGCCGCTCGATCGACCATTCCAACAGCAGAAGGACAAACGCATATACTGTCATAAATCCAAAGAAGTCTGTCGGCTCCCAGGCAAAGGAGAGTCCGAGAAACACCATGCTCACAGTCATACCCCACAGACAGGCATGTGTAAACAACCTGTCGCAGAACCGTCTCATACCGAGAAACCAGACGCCTGTTGTCACAAGAGAACCAATCCACAGCACACGATACCGGTTTACCCCTTCCAGAACAAAGGCGGACCCGAGAAAGCGGAAATAGCAGGCTGCCAGTACCGTAAGAAACAGGAAAATACTGCCAAGCAGATACAGGCCGTTGCCCGTCTTATGAATATGTAGTTTCTTTTCCGCGATCAGGCTGGAGCCGAAAAAGACAAGCACAAACAGGCCGATCAGCATCACTTTTCCCAGATCCGGCAATATTTTCCATGTCGTAGTTGAAAAGATCAGACCGGCAAGCACCACAAAGATAATACCTACAATCAAAGCCGCCGTTCCCATGACATTGGCAGAATGCCCGGGCCGCTGCACTGCGATGACCGGCCGCGGCGGCGTGAACTGCGGCGCGGATTGCCGCGGCTGTGATGCAGATTGCGGCGCCGGCCATGCGGACTGCGGCATATCTGCCGGCTGTGACACAGATTGCGGCGCCGGCCATACGGACTGCGGCATATCTGTCGGCTGTGATGCAGGCTTCGGCTGCGGCAATACTTTCGGCGGCATGTCCACAGGCTGACCCCTCCATTGCCCATATGCTACCGGCTGCGAATCCGGCCGTGGCATCCCCACAGGCTGACCCGGCCGCTGCCACATCCCGCCCGCATCTGCCCCCGGGACACCCGCATATGGCCCCCGGCCCACAGGCTGGCCCTGCGGATGAGGCGGCGCTTGTCTGCCATATTGCTGACGCTCCAGCTCCCGGATTTTTTCTTTATGACGCTGATTCTCTTTCCATAGTATTATGATTACAGCCAGTTCCACAAACGGAGAAACCAGCCAGACCAGCAAAAACAAGAGTACGCTCATACTACTCACCTCTCCCAACTGTACACCGCCACATAAATCGGCAAGACCGCCGACAGAAAGACAATATTCCTCTCCATCGACGGTCTCGGTTTTCAGCTTTTTCGTCACATTATTTGCGGACAAGCAGCGACTTTCCTGTCATCTCCGCAGGCTGCTGTCTTCCCATAATCTGAATCAGAGTCGGAATGATGTCTGCCAGGCATCCCCCTTCTCTCAATGTATAATCGTCTTCATAATTGACCAGAATAAAAGGTACCTGATTGGTCGTATGGGCGGTAAACGGTGCACCTGTCTCATAATCCACAAGCTGCTCCGCATTACCGTGATCAGCACAGATAAACAGTACGCCGTCCACTTCCCTGACAGCCTCTACCGCTTTGCCAACACACTCGTCCACTGCCTCCACCGCTTTGATGGCTGCCGCCTCCACACCGGTATGACCAACCATATCCGGATTGGCAAAATTGATGATAATCACATCATATTTTCCGGAACGGATCGCCTCTGTCAGTTTATCGCACACACCATAGGCGCTCATCTCCGGTTTCAGATCATAAGTAGCCACATCTTTCGGTGAATTTACAAGTACCCGGTCCTCCCCTTCATTCGGCTCTTCCACGCCGCCGTTGAAGAAGAAGGTAACATGGGCATATTTCTCCGTCTCAGCGATTCTCGCCTGCTTCATGCCGTTCGCTGCCAGCCATTCCCCGAAGGTATTGGTAACGGCGATCTTATGGAACGCCACTTCCTTGTTCGGGATCGTCGGATCGTAATCGGAAAAGCAGACATACGTGAGGGCCAGCCTCTTCTCTCTGTCAAATCCCCTGAACTCATCGTCGCAGAACGCACGTGTAATCTCTCGCGCACGGTCCGGCCTGAAATTAAAGAAGATCACGGAATCTCCGTCCGCAATCACGCCGACCGGCTTTCCATCCTTTTCAACTACGGTAGGCTTTACAAACTCGTCTGTCTCGTCCCGGTCATAAGATGCCTGAATGCCCTCCGGACCACCTGCCGCTTTCAGTCCCTCGCCTTTTGTCAGCGCATCATAAGCCAGCTTCACTCTGTCATAATTGTTGTCTCTGTCCATGGCATAATAACGGCCCATGACGGAAGCGATCTGTCCGACGCCGATCTTCTTCATCTCGGCTTCCAGCTCCTGCGCATAGCCCTTGCCACTTGCAGGAGGCGTGTCACGCCCGTCCAAAAAGCAGTGAACATATACTTTTTCCAGTCCGTTTCTCTTCGCCAGCTCCAGCAGCCCATACAGGTGTGTATTGTGACTGTGCACGCCACCGTCAGACAAGAGTCCGAACATATGAAGGGCGCTTCCGTTTTTCTTACAGTTTTGAATCGCATCCATCAGAGCCGGGTTCTCAAAGAAAGTACCGTCCTGGATTTCTTTCGTGATCCTTGTCAGCTCCTGATAGACGATACGCCCTGCTCCCATATTCAGATGGCCGACCTCTGAGTTACCCATCTGTCCGTCGGGAAGACCTACCGCCATACCACTGGCATTCCCTCTTACAAACGGATAGTCCGCCATCAGTTTATCCATAACCGGAGTACTGGCCTGCGCAACCGCATTGCCCTCCGTTTTGCCGTTCAGCCCATATCCGTCTAAAATCATAAGTACAATCGGTTTTTTATTCATACTCTTTTCTCCTTTTTCCATACCAATGTCCCATATCTGTTGATTATACACTGTTTATCAGGCTTTCGCAATCAATTTTCCAAAAGCTCTTGCGTCTTTTCATAAAAAATGTTAGAGTGTTGAGAATATCGCGTATACAATGAATTGAGGTGTTTTCATGATCACATTGTTAATCCGTCTGTTCATTCCTGACAGAGAAAATACGGAACATCCACAGGTACGTCAGCGCTATGGCATCGTAAGCGGCGCCTTCGGTATCTTTCTCAATATCCTGTTGTTTTCCATGAAGTTAATGACAGGTCTTCTCAGCGGTTCTATTTCTGTGATCGCGGATGCGTTCAATAATCTGTCGGATGCCGGTTCCTCAGTCATCACTTTGATCGGTTTCAAGATCGCCGCACAGGAGGCGGATTCCGATCATCCTTTTGGACATGGCCGCAGTGAATATATTTCCGGTCTGATCGTTTCCATCATAATCCTGGTCATGGCAGTGGAACTGATCCGTTCCTCTGTCTCCAAAATCATCCATCCGGAACCGGTAACAGTGACACCGGCCGTGCTGGCCGCACTCGTACTCTCCATTCTTATCAAACTGTATATGTTTTATTACAACCGGTTTCTGAGCAGGAAGATCGCTTCCACTGCTCTGAAGGCAACCGCTGCCGACAGTCTCAGCGACTCTCTGGCAACGTCGGCCGTACTGATTGCCATTATCATATCGGAACTGTCCGGATACCATATCGATGGCTGGTGTGGTATTCTCGTCGGTCTGCTCATTCTCCACGGCGGTGTCGATGCAGCCAAAGACACGATCAGTCCCTTGCTCGGACAGGCGCCGGACCCGGAATTTATCAGAAAAATCCACAAGCTCGTCAGACAATATGACATCGTCCTCGGCGTCCATGACCTGATTGTCCACGACTATGGCCCGGGGCGGCGTATGATCTCCCTGCACGCGGAAGTACCTGCAAAAGGCAATATGATGGAGCTTCATGACACAATTGACAATATTGAGAAAAAGCTGCAAAGCGAGCTCCACTGCTCCGCAGTCATACATATGGACCCTGTGATGAACGACGACAGCGAGACACTGGAATGCCGTCAGCTTATGATGCGGCTTTTGCGGGAAATTGATGTCAGACTGTCCCTCCATGATTTCCGCATTGTAAAAGGCACTACTCACACCAATCTGATCTTTGACGTGGTAGTGCCTTATCAGGCCGCCTATACGACAGACGAATTAAAAGAAATGATCAAGACCCGGCTGCAGCAGATCGATCCACATTACTTCGCCGTCATACAGATCGATCATCTCTGAAATCATTCGGTAGTCTCCTCCTGCACCTGCTCTCCGGCTGCATCTTCAGTCCCGGCAGTAGTGTCCTCTGCCGGCTCTTCGGAGCTTTCTGCCGGTTGACCGGCCGCCGACGCCGGAATATAAGCCCCGGCTACTACATCCACTTCATCATATGGCAGGACGAAATCCAAAATGCCTGACGAATGCGGCGTAATAATATATTCGTTGCAGATGATATGAAAGCCCAGTTCATCGGTATACCAGGTGCTGTCCGTCAGGATGTCTTCCAAATGACCGGCATAGTCTTCAAACAGTTCATCGGCATACTGTGACTGCGGAAGCATCTGCCCCAGATATTCCACACTCTTTGTCCTGATCTCGTCCAGATCCGAGGCTACGTCCTCCAATGTCATGCGCTGCCCTGTCTGCGTGTCAAAATTATAGGCCACTTTCACCGAATTGGGATGCGCCCCGCCCGTATATTCATAACTTGTCTCCACGATGCTGATCATCTGTTCGTCGACACGCTTCACTTCATAGTATCTGCCAATCTCATAGGGGAACCAGTTTTCGATCCCTTCTTCCTTCCGGAAATCCAGATCTTTTGCCGCACTCTCCTCATGCTCTGAGACAGTAGACCGATACGATTTCTGCAGATCCTTAAAAAACTGGTTGACTGCTTCCTGCGCCTGTGCATTTCCCGGAATTGTCACCGAGACTTCACTTGCATCACTTGTCAGCAGAACAGTCCCTTCCTCATTTTTAATCTCTTCCTTCTGTGTCGTCCTGATCTGTACTGCCAGTTCGCTTGCCTGCTCCGTATCGCTTTCTGTCTCAGGCTCCTGCACAGCTTCACTTTCTGTCTCCTGGACGGACTCCTGGGTCTCATCCGTCTGCTGTGTCTGCTCCTCATTACCGGGCGTTCCCTCTTCCTTTCCACACCCTGTAAGCATGACTGCAAGACAGACCGCCCAGACGGCCATCCACTTTTTGTTTGTAACCTGTTTCATTTTCCTTTTCATAATTCCCTCCTGCCTTGTTTCTGTTTCTTTCCAATTATTAACAGATACACGCAAAACTATTCCTGTCAATGAAGTTGTCACCACTGTTATTCCCAGCGCACAACGATGAGCAGAGAGCCGTCTCTCACTTCGATTTCCGCCTTCTGCCCTGTAAATTCATTACTGACCCCAATCGGAAAATCACAGCGGACAACAGCATCGTCAAGTGCATATCTGAGTCCTTTTTCCGTCACCCCTCTGGCCTCACCTCCGACGGCAAAGACAGACACCAACCCTTCCATCTCTTTCCGGAAGGAGAGCGATTCATTGCGGATCAGCGTAATCATCACCGTACCATCCCAGATGTAACCGACGGCTCCCGCATTTTTGAGAAAGTGCAGACATTGCAGATTGGCGATCGTATGCTCCAGCCGTCCGCCAAGCGCGCCGTACAGGTGAAACTCCCGATAGCCATTCTCCAGTCCATGCCGGATCGCCGCCAAAGTATCCGTGTCATCCTTGACACAGTCCAGACGGATGACACGCGGCTTCTTTCCCTCCGCTCCATGTGGCCGTCCGCTCTCTTGTGGCTGCGTCTGTTCACAGTATGTCTCCGCAAGCGAGTCAAAATCTCCAATCATCACATCCGGTTCAATCCCAAACACCTGACAGTACAGGTAGCCGCCATCCACCGCAATCACATAGTCCTCCGGCTTCACCGGGATCTCAGAAATCTCCAGATCACCCGCACAGACTAAGATACACCTTCCGTCTTTATTCCCGCTGTTTTTATCCATTGCACCTCCCTGACAGTTTCCTTCGTCTGTCAAAACCGAAATACGATCCCGATCACAACTGCGAAGAGCAGCCATACTGCCGGATGATATTTCTGCAGTTTCTTTACCTGTAGCAGACCGAAAACAATCACACACAAAAGAATGACTTTCCCCGCAGGCACATATCCCGCCTCTGTCTGCGTAAAAAGAGAAACTTTGCACACACTGTAGACGGCAGCGGCGATCAGCGCCGTAACCGCAGGACGGATACCCGCAAAGGCCCCCTGTACATATTTATTTTCATTAAAATTTTCCAGAAATTTGGCAACCAGTATGATCACAATCACACTGGGAAATACGAGTCCCAGAGTAGAGACAATGCCGCCAAATGTGCCAAGCGTATGAAAGCCCGCATAGGTCGCCATATTCAGCCCGAGCGGTCCGGGCGTCGATTCACTGATGGCGATCATATTTGTCAGATCTTCCATCGTATACCAGTCAAATCTCTCTGTCAGATCCATCAGATAAGGCAGCGTGGCCGGTCCGCCTCCTACCGCAAAGAGTCCGATTTTCATAAATTCCCAGAACATAAGAATCATCAACTGTACATTCATGCCTTTTTGCCTCCTGCCATATTCACAATAATACCGATCACTGCCGCGATGATCACGATACAGACTGTCGGAATGACAGAAAACATCGCAAGTACAAAGGCGACACCGCAGATCACAAAGCAAAACGCATTTTTAAGACTTTTTTTCGCCAGTGTAACAACCGTATTGAGCATCAGTGCGCAGACGACTGCACGCACACCCATCAGCGCATGCTGCACCCACACATTTTCTATGAAAGCCTGCAGACAGATTGCCACAAGCGTGATGATAACGACAGACGGTGTGACCATTCCCAGCGTGGAGACAATACCGCCCAATACGCCTTTCCTTTTATACCCGACAAATGTCGCCGTATTGACGGCTATAATGCCCGGCGTGCACTGGCCGATCGCATAACAGTCAAGCAGATCTTCTTCTGTAATCCACTTTTTTTTCTCCACGAGCTCAAACTTCAGCATTGGCAGCATCGCCAGCCCGCCGCCGAATGTCAGCCCGCCGATCCGCAGAAACGCTATGTAAAGCTGTGCATATTCATTCATACTTTCGCCCTCTTTCCTTATTTCTTCGTATTGCAGCCGATCTTTTTTATCATATACTATTTTTGCGGATTCTTCTACCCTTTCGGCGGAAAATATGCTATCTTGTATCAGGGTACATCTGAACTGTCGACGTCCTGATTACTGTGAAATGAGGTAATGATAATGTCTGAATCCGCAACCGAGAAAAGTGGCGTTTTCTCTCCCGTCTCCGCTCCTGCTCTCAAGATCCCCTTTCGGATCAGAAAAAGCAGACGCAAGACCTGGTCCCTCTCTCTGGAACCGGACCTTTCCCTGCTCATGAAAGTCCCTCTGTCCGTCACTTATACACAGGCCAGAAAACTGATGGAGACAAAAGAACGCTGGATCATAACAAAATACCGGGAACTGGAACAGGCGAAAGCACGTGTGCCCGTGTCAACTCTGACGCCGCTCCAGCGCGAACAACTGGAAAAGCGTTACCGTCAGGCTGCCAGAGAGTATATTCCTGCCAGAGTCGCCTACTTTGAGACGGTGATCGGTGTGACTCACGGCGCCATCGCCATCCGCGATCAGAAAACCCGCTGGGGAAGCTGTTCCGCCAGAGGAAATCTCAATTTTAACTGGCGTCTCATGCTGGCGCCGCCCCGCGTCCTCGACTATGTCGTCGTCCACGAACTGTGTCACAGAAAAGAAATGAACCATTCCAAGGCATTCTGGAATGCGGTTGAAACGGTTCTTCCCGACTATAAAGAACTGCGAAAATGGCTGCGGGACAACGGCAGGACTCTTATCCTGTAGGGCTGTGTCAGCAAATTCTGATCTGGCACATCCGCATCGTTGTCAGCGCCGCTTCGTGGCTCTCCGGCGTCACACCCGCGCAGCATAACGGGTCGACTGATATTTCGGTCTCCGGCATCGCGGCTTTCAGCAGCAGCGCATTGGACACGACACAGATGTCCGTACACAGGCCGACCAGTTCGATCTCCAGCGTTTCTCTGTCATTTTCCTCCTGAAGCAGATCTGCCAGTACGATACTGCCGAACGCCGGCTTATTGATGATCGTAGCGCCCTCCAGCGCTTCTGCCACTTCGGCACGGATTTCCCAGCCCGGTGTACCCTCGATACAATGAACGACAGGCAGATGTCTGCCCTCCGCCGTATCGAGATAGTTTTGCTGATGAGTGTCCCTCGTGGCATAAATGTCTTTCGCCTCATATCCGCCGATCTTTCTCACTACATTCCCGACGATGGCCCTGGCCTCCTCTGTGCCAAGCGCACCGTCAATAAAATCGTTCTGCATATCGACTACAATCAATACCCTTCTCATAGCACTCCCTCTTTCCGGTCTGCTCTGTCCATCCAATCCGACCGTTTATTTTTCTGACCGTATCACAAATAATCCTTCTTGTCAATGAATGGAAAATCCGCTACACTGTTATTGGCATAATCGCCAGGATCTGATAAGGAGTTTTATTTTATGCACGAATACTTGATACCATTACGTCTTATATATGCCCTTTTTCCCCTGATCACCGTTCTCTTCCTCCTCCCCTGTCTGCTCTACCAACACCGAAAATACGGCAGAATTATCTTCTTCCGTATAGCCGCTATGTATCTGTTTGTTTTCTATCTCACCTGTATGTATTTTTATATTATCACACCCCTGCCATCCTTCGACTATGTTCTGGCCCATCCGCTCCCCATGCGTGTCCAGCTTCACCCGCTGGCCTTTCTCCATGATCTCAAAGAACAGGCATCCTGGGTCTGGTACGAGACCGGGACCGTGAACATCTCACACTCCGCCTGGTTCCAAATCGGCGGTAATATCGGCCTGCTGTTTCCGTTTGGCATTTATATGAGATATTATTTCCACCGCAGCCTGAAACAGACCGTAGCGCTTTCCTTTCTTCTCTCACTTTTTTTTGAACTGACACAGCTCAGCGCTCTCTATGGCATCTATCCGTCTCCATACCGCATTTTTGATGTCAACGACCTGATGTTCAATACATTCGGCGGACTGCTCGGCTATCATGCCGCGCCTTTTGTGACCCGCCGTCTTCCCCGGCTTGACGGATAACTGCCGCTTTCTTTTTTGATCACTTATTCATTATTTTTTTCTAATAATTTTTTTCTTTTCTTTTTAGAAATCGGACACGATTTGGACATAATTCCCATATATAATAAAACCATCAAAGGAGTTAGTACTCATGTCAGACGCGTATGCAGGGTATTAGCTTCGACTACCAACACTCTTAATCTATTAAGATTAAGTTCTTCATAAATACTCCCCCTCATAGTATAGTAACCGAAAAGGGAAGACGGCGTAAGCTGTCTTCCCTTTTCCGTGCATCCATATGCCGCCTGACCAAGTGTACATAAGCTCACAGTCATTTCCCGGACCGTTCAACGGCAAAATGACTGCAATAAAAACAGGCGGGAGTCCCTGACTCCCGCCTGCGGCATACCGAATCTTTTTGTCTGTCTGTGTCTTACATCATGCCGCCCATGCCGCCGCCTGCCGGCATTGCCGGAGCATCTTCCTTGATGTTGGCTACCACGGACTCCGTCGTCAGGAGTGTGGAGGCAACGCTTGTCGCATTCTGCAGAGCGCTCCTTGTTACTTTGGCAGGGTCCAGAATGCCGGCTGCCACCATATCCACATACTCGCCCTTCAGCGCATCAAAGCCGATACCAATTTCGGACTCTCTCACTTTGTTGATAACAACGCTTCCTTCCATACCTGCATTGGCTACGATATGGAACAACGGAGACTCCAGTGCTTTCAACACGATATTCGCGCCTGTCTTCTCATCACCCTGCATCGTATCTGCCAGTTTGGCAACTTCCTTTGCCGCATGGATATAAGCGGAACCGCCGCCGGAGATAATTCCTTCCTCTGCCGCTGCCCTTGTCGCATTGAGCGCATCTTCCATGCGCAGTTTTGCTTCCTTCATCTCTGTCTCTGTTGCAGCGCCTACGCGGATGACTGCCACGCCGCCGGAAAGTTTTGCAAGTCTCTCCTGCAGTTTTTCCTTGTCAAAGTCAGAAGTTGTCTCTTCCACCTGATTTTTGATCTGGGCAACTCTCGCCTGGATTGCCGCCTTATCGCCTGCACCGTCCACGATAACCGTATTTTCTTTCTGTACTTTGACAGATTTTGCACGTCCAAGCTGGTCAAGTGTCGCTTCTTTCAGATCCAGACCAAGTTCGTCAGAGATGACCTGACCGCCTGTAAGGATCGCGATGTCTTCCAGCATTGCTTTTCTTCTGTCACCATATCCGGGAGCTTTCACTGCCACAATGTTAAAGGTGCCGCGCAGTTTGTTCACAATCAGAGTTGTGAGCGCTTCGCCTTCCACATCTTCCGCAATGATAAGCAGCTTCGCGCCGGACTGTACGATCTGCTCCAGAACCGGGAGGATCTCCTGAATGTTGCTGATTTTCTTATCTGTGATCAGAATATAAGGATCATCCAGTACGGCTTCCATTTTATCCATATCGGTTGCCATATAAGCGGAAATATATCCTCTGTCGAACTGCATTCCTTCCACCAGGTCGAGTTCGGTCTTCATCGTCTTGCTCTCTTCGATCGTAATCACGCCGTCGCCTGTCACTTTTTCCATCGCATCCGCAACCATGTTGCCGACTTCTTCATCTCCGGAAGAAACGGCTGCCACTCTCGCAAACTGCTCCTTTCCGCTGACTTTGGCGCTCATCTTAGCGATCGCATCGACTGCGCAGTCCGTAGCCTTTTTCATTCCCTTGCGCAGAATGATCGGGTTAGCGCCTGCTGCCAGATTCTTGATCCCTTCGTGTACCATGGACTGTGCCAGTACGGTTGCTGTCGTCGTACCGTCACCTGCCACATCGTTTGTCTTCGTTGCCACTTCCTTCACAAGCTGTGCGCCCATGTTCTCAAAAGCGTCTTCCAGTTCGATCTCTTTGGCGATCGTCACACCGTCATTGGTAATCAGCGGCGCGCCGTAAGACTTGTCAAGGACAACGTTTCTTCCTTTCGGTCCAAGCGTAACGCGTACTGTGTCCGCCAGTTTATTAACGCCCACCTCCAGGGCTGCTCTTGCTTCTGCTCCATATTTGATTTCTTTTGCCATAATTTTCCATCTCCTACCTGATTTTTTATAATTACGCAATCACTGCTAAAATATCGTTCTGTCTGACGATGATATATTCTTCTTCGTCCAGTTTCACTTCTGTGCCTGCATATTTGGAGAAGATAACCTGATCTCCGACTTTCACTTCCATCTTTACTTCCTTGCCGTCCACGACACCGCCCGGCCCGACCGCGATCACTTCTGCCTGCTGTGGTTTCTCTTTGCTCTGCCCCGGAAGAACGATTCCGGATTTGGTTGTTTCCTCTGCAACTAACTGTTTTAATACAACTCTGTCACCCAATGGTACTAATTTCATTTAGAATGCCTCCTGTCCTTTACTGAAATCGATGATTATTCTTTGATTTATTAGCACTCACTTTGATTGAGTGCTAAGAACTATCCATATATTAGTTTTTTGCATAGCCTTCTGCAACCCAATATATCTTTTGTTTTCTCTATTTATCTATTAATAACTTATATATACTCTTTATTACTCTTTTTTTCTTAATTTTTCCATCTCCGGCAGATTTTATACTTATTTTAGATTTTCTTCTCCTTTGTACTGCCTGAGCAATTCTCTGATCGGCCAGGCAGACGCCCACACATTGACATCGGAAACGAGATCTTTTATAATATTTTCTATTACAAGCGTAAGACTTAAATGTGCAGTATGCACAGGAGGTGCCTGACATGAACGATTTTATCATCCGTTTCTTTCTATGCAACTTAATGATCAGCGCTATGATCGGTATTCTCCTGGCGGCAAAACATCTGTTTCGAAACAGTCTTACCAGCCGTATGCAGTATAATCTGTGGTTTCTTCCGCTCGGTCTTCTGAGCGTTCCCTTTCTGCCGCTCCCTGCAGGCCATTCTTTCCGGATGTTTTCCATATTCAGTAGACTGCGCGATATGACAACCTCCCATATGGCCCCCCTGCTCACAAAGACGCAAGTATTGCAGCCCTCCGGCGCTGATGCCTGGCAAAACGACTATGGAATGTCAGTCGGCGGGGAGACGCTTTCCGGTCTCAGTTTATTGTTTTTCGTCATCTGGATCACCGGTATCGCAGTCATGGCGCTGCTTCTGGCGAGAGCTGCCATCCGTTTTCACCATTTCAGGCGATCGGCACTGCCGCTGCAAAATACGGCCATCCGCAGACTGTATCATAATTGTCTGGCTGAAATGAATCTGGCCGGAGACATTCCCGTCTACAGTACGGCATTTTTAAAATCTCCCGTCATCGCAGGACTTTTCAGGCCCTGCATTTACCTGCCGATCCATCTGATCTCCGATCGGGACACGAAGCGTATGCGCTATCTGCTTCTGCATGAACTGCAGCACTATAAACATAAAGATTTACTTGTCAACCATTTCGTCAATGTCATCCACATTCTATACTGGTTTCATCCTTTTGTCTGGTATGCCCTGAGAGAGATGCGAAATGATTGCGAAATTGCCTGTGATACTTCCGTGCTCAATATGCTGTCGCAGGACGCCTATGCAGATTATGGATATACTTTGATTGATTTTGCTGAGAAACTGTCGCTTTCCCCCTTTCCCTTTGCCTCCGGCATCGGTGGAGGCATAACACAGATAAGGAAAAGAATCATAAACATTGCCAGTTATCGACCGCAGCCATTAAAAAAGAAAGTGTGCGGCTATTTTGTATGCGGACTTCTCGCCGTCTTCACGCTGACCGCTGCTCCCTTTCTCTCTACCCGGGCCGCGGCCAGCGACCGTTATGTCTTCCAGGAGCAGGGCAGACATATTACCCCGATTGATCTTGGCGACTCCTTTGGCGAAAATAAAGGCAGCTTTGTCCTCTATGACAGTGCCCAGGACACCTGGCAGATCTATGATCAGGAGCGTGCGGTGACGCGCATCTCCCCGGTCTCCACTTACAAAATATACAGCGCCCTGTTCGGTCTCGAATCAGGAATCATCACGCCGGAAGATACGCTCATACTATGGGACGGACAACACCACGAATACGACGAGTGGAATTGTGACCAGACGCTGGAGTCCGCCATGCGAAACTCCGTGACATGGTATTTCCAGGCGATCGACCGGCAGTCGGATCTGTCTGCCGTACATGATTATATCCGGCAGATCGGATATGGCAATCAGACGGTCAGGGAAGACCTCTCCTCCTATTGGACAGACTCTTCTCTGAAGATCTCTCCCGTCGAGCAGGTCGAACTGCTGCAGAGATTTTACTATAATCAGTTTGATTTCTCACCCGAACATATTGAGACTGTGAAAAATGCCATTTGTCTCGGTTCCTCCGACTATGGTACGCTCTATGGAAAAACCGGGACGGAAGAAAGGGACGGAGAAAATATTTCCGGCTGGTTTATCGGCTATATCGAACATGACGGGCATCTGTATTTTTTTGCAGCCAATATCCAGAATGAACGGCTGGCAACCGGCCCCCGGGCGGCAGAACTGACCCTTTCGATTCTCTCTGATCTGGGGATCTGGGACTAATTCTGATCAGCCTCCGGAAGCAAGCCGCAGCAGGCGTCCGCAACCAGCCGCACTGCAATCTCCTTCGCCGCAGCGCTGGATACCGTTTTCCCATCCGTTCTCCCGAGATATACACAAAAATAGAGAGGACCCTCCGCTCGCTCCGCGAATCCGGTAAACCATGCGTCAACGACAACACCCTCTGCCTTGCCCATGCCGGTCTTACCATAGACAGTTATTTCTGTCTCTTCCTGTTCTGTCAGCATAACCTGCCTTAACGCATCTAACGTCCGCTGCGAATAGGCAGAATTTTCTCCAAAGATGCGTTCCATCACTTCTGTCTGTTCCTGTGGAGAAATCAGCAGTGACGATTCGATCCAGAACCCGGTCAGCGCGCGATTGCTGTTATTTGTATTCTGCCGCCCTTCCCAGTCGGAGCTATCGCAGTTGCCATACTGGAGTCTGTCCAGCTCTCTCTGCATTGTCTCCTGCCCAATCTCGTCGATGATTTCCCGGAAATACCAGACACAGGAGACGCGGAATGCCTCCTGAAACTCCATATCATGATTCCAGTCTTCATTCCAGAATGTCTCTCCGCTCCAGATGCGAAGGGAATCGTCCGGGTCAATCGCCCCGCTCTCCAGGGCCGCCAGCGAAGAGATGATCTTAAATGTGGAACAGGGGGACCGTCTCGTCTGTGCAAGTTCCCGATTGTATACCGTATATCGCATAGCCGATGGATCATAGAGAACCGCGGCGCCATTGAGACCATCAAAGTACTGTGCCCAGTCGGCCTCCACTGTCTCCGGCTCCGAAATGGTATCATCCTGCACTATATCGTCCTGCTCTGTCCCCTCTGCCTGCACTGTCCCTTCTGTCTGTTCTGTCTCTTCTGTCTGTTCCGTTTCCTCTGTCTCCACCGCATACTCTTTGTCCGCGCTCTCCGGGATTTCCTGTTTTTGTCTGCCGCAGCCTCCCAAAATAAAAATACCGGTGATCACCAGACATACTGTCTTCCCAATACAATGTTGTCTTTTCATAAAGTTCTCCTTCCCACGCTTCGCCGCCTCATATCTCTGCGTCCTCTTCCGTACTTTCTTCTTCCAAATATTACATTAGTAAGATTTAGAAGTCAAGCAGCAGTCTGAAAAGTTCTGTTCCCGCCCGGGTACACAAAAAACCGGTCCTGCTATCGCAGGACCGGCCGCATTCCGTCATCAGTCTGTATTCGCTTCCGGTTTAATCAGTTCCCGGTCTCTGTCTCAAATCCCTCATTTCAAGTTCCTGTGCAACCGCTCCTGATAAGCTACCGAATGCTTCATCTCATATTTATTCTCAAACATTTTATATTCCGCCTCGGCAAACACATCCTCCAGCTTTTCTTCCACGTTGCTCTTGTACATGATGCCCACGGCTACGGAAGGTGTCAGTTTATCATCGTCACAGGCATCGCATCTGCTCTGCACCCGTTTGACATAACCCTCCGCTTCTTCCTCGTCGGCAGTCGGAATGGCAATATGGAAAACATCGCCGTCCACACGGCCCAGTATGTATTCTTCTCCGGCCTCTTCCTTTAAGATCTGAGCGATCAGACGGATCAGTCTGTCACTTTCCTCGTCCCCGTAATGATCATTGACAAATTTCCAGTCATTGATATTGGCCTCCACTGCCGCCACCGGTACGGTCTCCAGACGATCCAGCACTTTCATGCGCTCCTCAAAATATGTCTTGTTCAGCACTCCGGTCAGCACGTCTTCTTTCTCTCCATGTTTGACCTGATATTGCTCCTTCTCCAACTGCTGTTCTATCTCGTCAATATAGACGGCGCTCTCTTTGTTCGTAAACACTTCTTCCCCCAGCCGCTCCCACGTCCGCACAAGTGCTTCCAGAAAGTCCGCCGCCAGCTTTTCTTTTCCGGCTTCCACCGCGTCCTCTTTCGTATACACATGTCCCACCGTCCGATTGGCCACGCGCAGTTTTCTGCCGGGTTCCCCCACTACGTCAGGTGTGAAATCCGTAAAATTTCCTACGGCAGCCATCTTCTCCCCATGTCTGTCTGTCAGAAGAATCTTCAGCCCCGTAAGCTCCTGCAGCAATAACATCTGTTTTTTCAGTTCCACGATCTGATATAGATTGTCAAGCCCGTAATTTTTAATGTTTTCCTTCAGTCTTTTCTCCAAAGGAAGCGCTCCGTATCCCATAAACCATACCTCTCATCTCTTAAGTTTTCCCGGTTTATCATCGCTGAACCACAGCCGGAAATTCAATTTCATTATACCGATTTTGCCTGTATTTGTCCAGAATGATTCCGCTCCCGGTCAGGCACCGTTCCTCCTCTAAAGAGACTGATAGAGCGTCTCCAGAATATCCACACATTTGTCAATGCCGATCCGGCCCCGGTCTAACGAGATGTCATAGTTATTGATGTCGCCCCATTTATATTCCGTATAATAATTATAATAAACACTGCGCTGTTTGTCTGTCTTGCGGATCAGTGACAGCGCATCTTCCCGGGAAAGATTATAATGCCTGCATACAACTTCCAGTTTTGTCTCCATATCCGCATGGATAAAGACACTGAGCATTCTCGCATTTTCTCTGAGAATATAATCCGCCCCTCTGCCGATGATGATACAGGGACTCTGGTTCGCCAGATCCTTGATGATCTCCGCCTGAAGGCTGAACAGCTCTTCGTTCATGGGAACTTTCTTCATCTGATACCCCGGGCCCACCTCCATCGGGAAGGAATACCACTTACGGCTGATCTTCTTCTCATCCACCTCCAGAAGAGACGTGTAATCCGCCTCGCTGCGCTTGGAAGCGATCTCAATCAACGCCATATCATAATATGGAATCTGAAGTCTGTCCGACAATATCTTTCCTATTTTTCTTCCGCCGCTGCCAAACTGACGGCTGATCACGATCACCTGATTGCTCATAGGTATCATCTCCTTTTTCCTGTATAATACGGTAAGTATAACACATTTTCCTTGCAAAATCCTATATTTTCTGTAAAATAGGAAAAGACGGATAAAAGCGGAACTGAAACATTCCAAAGTATTAAGAAAGAAAGGTCAAAAGTTATGATAAGCGCAAACAATGTAACATTACGGATCGGAAAAAAAGCCTTATTTGAGGACGTTAATATTAAATTTACCGAAGGCAACTGCTATGGTCTCATCGGCGCCAATGGCGCGGGAAAATCCACTTTCCTGAAAATATTATCCGGACAGCTGGAAACGACCAAAGGTGATATTTCCATGACACCGGGACAGCGTCTGTCCTTTCTCGAACAGGATCACTTCAAATACGATGAATACCCGGCCATGGATGTCGTCATTATGGGCAATCCGCGCCTCTATCAGATTATGAAGGAAAAAGACGCCATCTACGCAAAGGAAGACTTCTCCGATGAGGACGGCATCCGCGCCAGCGAACTGGAGGCAGAATTTGCGGAGATGGACGGCTGGGAGGCAGAGTCCAACGCCGCCATGCTCTTGAACGGCCTCGGTATCGAGACACAGTATCATGACAGCCTGATGAAAAACCTCAACGGTAATGAGAAAGTAAAAGTATTGCTGGCCAAGGCTCTGTTTGGCAATCCGGACATTTTGCTGCTCGACGAGCCGACCAACCATCTCGATCTTGACGCCATCGCCTGGCTCGAAGAGTTTCTGATCAATTTTAACAATACGGTTATCGTCGTATCCCACGACCGTTACTTCTTAAATAAAGTATGTACCCACACTGCCGACATTGACTATGGCAAGATTCAGCTCTATGCCGGAAACTATGACTTCTGGTTTGAGTCTAGCCAGCTCCTGATCCGGCAGATGAAGGAAGCCAACAAGAAAAAGGAAGAAAAGATCAAGGAGCTGCAGGAATTTATTTCCCGATTCTCCGCCAACGCCTCCAAATCAAAGCAGGCCACCTCACGTAAGAAGGCGCTGGAAAAGATCGAGCTGGAGGAAATCAAACCGTCCAGTCGTAAATATCCTTATATTGATTTCCGGCCGGAGCGCGAGATCGGTAACGAAGTACTCTCCGTGGAAGGCATCTCCAAGACGATCGACGGTGAGAAAATACTGGACAACATCTCCTTTATTTTAGGCCATGATGATAAGATCGCCTTCGTCGGCAGCAATGAACTGGCAAAGACAACCTTATTCCAGATTCTTATGGGAGAGATGGAACCGGACAAAGGGACTTACAAATGGGGGGTCACAACCTCTCAGGCATATTTCCCGAAAGACAGCACCGAAGAATTTAATAACGATCTGACGATCGTCGACTGGCTGACCGGATATTCCGCCATCAAAGACGTCACTTATGTCCGCGGTTTTCTCGGGCGTATGCTCTTTGCCGGGGAAGACGGCGTCAAAAAAGTAAAAGTGCTGTCCGGTGGAGAAAAGGTGCGCTGCCTGCTCTCCAAGATGATGATCTCCGGCGCAAACTGTCTCGTCCTCGACGAGCCGACCAACCATCTGGATATGGAGTCGATCACTGCCCTCAATAATGGACTGATCAAGTTCCCGGGCGTCGCTCTCTTCTCCTGTCACGATCATCAGTTCGTCCAGACAACGGCCAACCGCATCATGGAAATCCTGCCGGACGGTAAGCTGATCGACAAGATCACAACTTACGATGAATATCTGGAAAATGACGAGATGGCCAGAAAACGCACCGTATACACGGCCAACAAAGAAGACGACGACAACTAAGGAGCAATCATACAATGATAGATCTGCACGTACATTCCAACAAATCGGACGGCACGCTCTCCCCTTCCCGGCTCGTCCAATACGCAGTCGAGAAGGGGCTGACTGCTTTTGCACTGACCGACCATGACACGGCGGACGGACTCGACGAGGCAATGGAGACCGCTGCAGACCAGCCTGTCGTCGTCATTCCCGGCATTGAGTTCTCCACCTCTTATGATAAGAAAGATGTGCATGTGCTGGGTCTCTATATTGATTATAAAACGCCTGTTTTTTTATCTGCCCTGGCAGAGTTCGTCTCTTCCAGAGAGCACAGAAATGAAAAAATGTGTGAAAGGTTACGGGAACACACCGGGATCGACATTACTTATGAGACATTGACAGCGGCCAATCCCGGCGCTGTCATCACCAGAGCGCACTATGCCCGCTATCTGCTCGAACATGGCTGTGTGAAAAGCATGAAAGAAGCCTTTGACCGCTACATCGGGGATAACGCCCCCTGCTTTATCCCCCGTGAAAAGGTAACGCCCCTGCAGGCCGTACGGCTTGTGCTGGAAGCCGGCGGTATCCCCGTGCTGGCTCACCCGCCGCTCTATCATATGAGCGAAGCGGTTCTTGACGGCCTTGTCCGCACACTTGTGGAGAACGGTCTGGCCGGTATCGAAGCCTTTTACTCCACCTACAACGCCGGGGAGCAGCGACAGATGCTCCGTCTCGCTGAAAAATACCATCTGCTCATCACAGGCGGCTCCGATTTTCACGGCTCCAACAAACCGGAGATTGATCTTGGCACAGGCAGGGGAAATTTATATATATCAGATGATATTTTAAATGAACTCGATCGTCACCGGCACCACCCGTAATATAACAACCGTAACAGAAAGGGGACTCTTTCCATGGAAAAGAAAATATTTTTTACAGATCTGGATGAAACGCTTCTGACAAAGGAAAAAACGATGACACCGGCCACCATCGAAGCCGTGAAAAAACTGACTGACGCAGGTCATTATCTGGCTATCACTTCCGGCAGACCTCTTGTCAGCGTCATTGAGGCAAGACAGCTCCTCCCCATATCTGATCAAAACCTTTACTATATCGCCAACAACGGCGGTCTGATCGTCAATGCCCAGACGAAGGAAGTGGTTTCCGAGATCCGTCTCACTATGGAGGAGACCAGCTATGTACTGCAAGCGAGCGAAAAGGCAGGTCTCCACTGCCATACCTACACTGACACGGAGATTGTCGCCAGAAGACAGACACCGGAGCTGACTGCTTATCAGAAAAATATCCATATGCCGTCTCTGCTCACCGATGACATAACAGGCGCTCTCGAAAAACCTCCCTTCAAATGTCTGGCGATCACACTCGACGACCGCTCAAAGATCGAAGCGCTCCGTGAATCTCTTCTCCCTTGGGCACAGGGACATGTCAACCTGATCTGTTCTACTGACAGATTACTGGAAATGTTTCCGGCAGGCGCCGGGAAAGGAGACGCTCTGGTCCGTCTGGCGGAGCATCTGCATATCCCGATCTCCCACACAATGTCTGCCGGGGATCAGGACAATGACATCTCCATGTTAGAAGCCGCCGGTCTGGGCGTTGCCATGTGCAACGGTTCTGTCGGCGCAAAGGCTGCCGCCGATGTCATTACGGAAAAAGACAACAACCATGACGGTCTTGTTCCTTTTCTGGAATCGTTTTTTGGTGTATGACCGTTTGCGATCAGCAGTAGCTTCTTCGTACATAGGAATCATAAAAAACCGGAAGTCTTTGCACGGACTTCCGGTTTTTTTATACGGTACTGTAATAATCTCTGTATCGGCCGCTTCTACCCTTCCACGATCAGATACCTGCCGTCTCCCACAGCAAATACTTCATCGGCCTCCAGAATCGCTTCCTCGTCGCTGCCATCAATGTCCATCCCCGTTTCCTCAAAGTATTCCCATACTTCTCCTGGTGATTCCACGACGACTGCCATACATTCCTCGAGAAAATGTTCCGCTTCCGCCAGTGTTTCCGCTACCGCCTGCGGAAAAAGCTGAAGCTGATGAGACAAAAAACACTGTAACACCGCATCGTCAAACTGCATGAAACTCTTCCTTTCTCATTATTGTAGATTTCTTATCGCTTCCTGTGGATTTTATAAATAGTTCAGCAGCTCCTGCGGATGGGCTATGATCGCATCCGCATGGTTTTCCTCCAGTTCCGTCCGGTCACGGAATCCCCACAGCACACCGACCGTAAAGGCTCCCGCATTTTTACCGGTCTGCATATCGGTATCGGTATCACCCACATAGAGCATATCCTCCACGGGAATCCCCAGCTTCTCCGAGATCAGATACACGCCGTCCGGACTGGGTTTCTTCTTAATCGTCTCAGTCTGCCCCTGTACAACGTCAAACACCTCGTCTCCAAACAGATCGTGGATCACTTTGCACGTATTTTCATGAGGTTTATTGGAAAATACGGTCACACGGATGCCACGCTTTTTCAGTTCTTCGAGCAGTTCCACAATTCCCGCATATGGCTTCACCTCATACATGCAGTCCACGGCAAAAAGCTTCATATATTCCTCAAGAACCGGTTCACACAGATCTGTCCTGTCTGTCTCCTGATTGCACAGTACACGACGAATCAGCTCTTTCGCCCCGTCTCCCACAAACTTTTTGTAGTCATCATTGTCAAATGTACGCAGATCAAACTTTTTCAGTACCCTGTTGGCACAATAGGCGATCGATACAATGCTGTCTGACAGCGTCCCATCGAGATCAAACACAACCGCTTTTTTCATCTTCTCAACTTTTCTCCTCTTTCATGTTCTACATTTTCATGCTGCCGGATTCTGACTCCCTGTCTTCTGAGGGCCTGATACAGCGCCGCGACAGGAAGTCCCAGCACTGTACCGTACTCTCCCTGAATCTCCTCCACAAAGACGGCAAAGCCGCCCTGAATCCCATATGCCCCTGCCTTATCCATAGACTCACCAAGAGCGAGATAATCCCGAATCTCCTCATCCTCCATGGAATGCACTTTCACAGAGGTACATTCACTAAAAGTATCGTACGCTATGTTATTTGCTCCCGCTCTGGCAATCGTAACACCTGTATATACTTCATGTGTCCTGCCCTGCAGCTTTTGAATCATGGCAAACGCCTCTTCTTCGGAATGGGGCTTGCCCATAATCTGCCCATCACAGACAACGATTGTGTCCGAGCCAATGACAAGCATTGTCTCTCCTGCCTCCTGGCCGCAATCTCCCTCCTGCTGTAACTCAGCCCCTGTATCCTGCAGACGCTGTGCTACATCTTCCGCTTTCTGATAAGAGAGGTTTTCAACGATCTCTTTCGGAGTAACACCTGTTATGATCTCTTCCTTTTCGCATGGCACAATGCGAAAGGAAAGTCCCATCTGTTCCAGCAGTTCTTTCCTGCGGGGTGAGGCCGATGCCAATATCACCTGTTTTTTATCCATACTCTGTCTTTTCTCCCGGTCCTGTTCTTCCCTTTTCCTGCAATCTCTCCCAATGTTATTCTTTCCTCTGCCTGCAGGCTCTTCCGGCCTTCGACGCTCTGTCTATATCGACACGTGCGTCTCCGGAATAAAAATACGGCTGTCATATGCTTCTTTTTTTTCCAGGGCATACTGCATCGCTTCCTGGCAGAACGCATCCTGGGAATCCAGCCTCTCCTTGCCACGGCCGTCTGCCTTCTCGTAGGTGTTGTCTTTTGTCAGCACATTGGCCTTCACATTATCCTTTAACTGAATGTCCAGAATATGAATCACCCGTTGTTTTAACTCTTCCTTCTCAACCGGGAACAGGATCTCCACGCGACGCTCGAGATTTCTCGGCATCCAGTCCGCGCTTCCCATATAAATCTCCGGATCGCCGTCATTTTCAAAGTAGAAGATACGGCTGTGCTCCAGAAAATTGCCTACGATCGAGCGCACCTTAATGTTCTCGCTGACTCCCGGAATGCCGACGCGGAGACAGCAGATCCCTCTGACGATCAGATGAATCTTGACGCCTGCCACACTCGCCTCATACAAAGACGCAATCACATCCATATCGCAGAGCGAATTGACTTTGGCAATGATCTTCCCTTTTTTGCCTCTGCGGGCATTCTCCGTCTCCCTGCGGATCAGGGAGAGAAATTTATCTTTCAGCCAGAGAGGCGCCAGGGACAGCTTATTCCAGTTCAATGGCTCCGAATAACCGGAGAGCATATTAAAGACCGCGGTCGCATCCTCGCCGATCGCCTCACTGCATGTGAGCAGTCCCATATCTGTGTAGAGTTTGGCCGTGGCGTCATTATAGTTGCCTGTTCCCAGGTGGACATATCTGGCGATACCGTCCTCTTCCCTTCGTACAACAAGTGTTATTTTACTGTGCGTCTTTAATCCCACGAGTCCATAGATCACATGGCAGCCTGCCTTCTCCAGCATCTTCGCCCAGACGATGTTGTTTTCTTCGTCGAATCTGGCCTTCAGTTCCACGAGCACGGACACCTGCTTGCCGTTCTCGGCGGCCTGTGCGAGCGCCGCAATGATCGGGGAGTTGCCGCTGACACGATACAGGGTCTGCTTGATGGCAAGCACCTGCGGGTCGCGCGCCGCCTGTTTCACAAATTCCACGACCGGGGTAAATGTCTGGAAGGGATGAAACAGTAAAATATCCTGTTTTTGTATCTTCTCAAAGATACTGCCCTCTCCCTCCATCTCCGGCACCGGCTGAGGCTCATACCGGGGATTTTTCAGATGGTCAAAGCCGTCCATACCGTACATCTTCATCAGAAACGTCAGATCGAGCGGCCCGGGAATCTGATATAAGTCTTCCTCCCTGATATTTAATTCCTTTTCAATGATCTTCAGCAGTTGTTTGTCAATGCCGGCTTCCACCTCAAGGCGGATCGCCTGTCCCCACTGTCTCTTTTTCAACTGCTTTTCGATCTCCTTTAGCAGGTCGGCCGCCTCGTCCTCCTCGATCGTCAGATCGGCATTCCTCATAATACGGAACGGATGGGCACACACAATGTCGTAATTCAAAAACAGCTTTTCAATATTTTTTTCGATAATCTCTTCCAGCAGAATTACTTTCCGCACATTTTCCTTATCCTTGCCGACGGGAATCTCCACGATACGCGGCAGCACACTTGGCACCTGCACCGTGGCGAATTCGAGCTCTTTGTGATTCTCCCCCTTCTTTTTCACAAGCGCCCCGATATTCAGCGATTTATTGCGGATCAGTGGAAACGGTCTCGAGGAGTCGACCGCCATCGGTGTCAACACCGGATACACATTATCATTAAAATAGCGATCCACATACTCCGCCTCTGACTTTGTCAGATCTTCATGCGCCTGGATCACGTGCAGTCCGTTTTTCTCCAAAAGCGGGAGCAGAGAACGGGTATATGTAGAATATTGCAGACTGACAAGCTCATGCGTCACTTTGTCCAGCTCCTGGAGCTGCTCCTGCGGCGTCAGACCGGCGATATCCGGTTTATCATAGTGCACGGACACCATGTCTTTCAGGGAAGCTACCCGGATCATGAAAAATTCATCGAGATTGGACGCGGTAATACTCAGAAATTTCAGCCGCTCAAACAGCGGAATCGTCTTATCTCTGGCTTCGTTCAGCACACGGCTGTTAAACAGAATCCAGCTCAGCTCCCTGTTCGTATAATACTTTGGATTTTTATAATCAGTTTTTTTCTCTTTCTCGGACATACGCTACACTCCCCTTTTCCGTTTGATAACAGGTCTTATATCAAAGATCTCTTCAAAAAAGTCGGCCGAAGCAGAAAACAGGCCCTTTTCCAGTGTAATATCGTTGGTCGTATCGACTGTGAGCACAAGCTGCCCTTCCCGAAGCGCCGCCACGATATTACGGAACTTCTCCTTATGGCTCCTGTCAAGTCCCGTAGCCGCACGCAGAATCGCAGTCAGCTTCGCCATCACCAGATAGGACTGCTTATCCAGCCCACTCTCGCCTCTGGCGTCAAAATAGACAAATTCCCGGTAATTGTACCTGACAATATTGGCCACGGTCTCCCGTTCCATATGGGAGAGGCCGATGATTTCCGTCGACATGACAATCTCATAGGACGCCTCGCCCACGTTTGTCATCGTAATATATTTCCCGCAGTCATGCAAAAGTGCGGCCAGCCGGAGCAGCAGCCGTTCCCGTTTGCCGAGCCCGTGCACCTTTTTCATACTGTCAAAGATCGTCAGTGCGATCTTCTCCAGTGTCTCTCCCCGCTTCTTGCTGCCCATATACCGCTTGCTGATATTCTGTGTACAGTCGATAATATCTTTCTCAAAATCATGATTCGTAAACAGGATTTTGTTTTTTTCCGCATACTCATAGGCTATGCCGTCACAGAGCGTCACACCTGGAATCCACAGTCTGGCCGCTTCCATCGTCCGCAGAAATTTGAGCACCATCACAGAGGAGATATACAACAGAAACATACTCTCTTCCGGTACTTGCAGTCTCTTTCCCACCTCAGACAGCGAATGACCGTGGATCTCTTCCGCAAACGCCGTATAGACTTCACTGTTAATATAATTTTCAAGCAGCCCGCGGTCCTTTTTGCCGAGCGCACTGGAAATATATTCATCGACGACAATGATATTTTCGATCTTTTTTCCTTTCAGATAAAGTTTTTCAAACACTTCGATCTGTCCTGACAGCAGTTCCTCTATGATCTCCCTGTACTGCGAAGACTTTAACTTGAGCTGAGACAGATGTTCCCGGATACGCAAAATGCCGACCCGCATATTCTGCGTCGTCACAAGGCTTCCTTTATCAAATAAGGAGACTTGAATGCTCCCGCCTCCGATGTCGATAATCGCGGTCCCGCTGGAAATCAGGCTGTTGAACAGTTCTCCCTTTGAGGCGATTGACTTATAATCCAGAAATCGCTGCTCCGAATTGTTCAGCACATCGACATGGATGCCGGTGCGCAGCTTGATCTGCTCGAGGACAACCGTCCGGTTTATCATTTCCCTGACAGCGCTCGTCCCGTATGCCTGGTAATCGGATACCTGATAGGCTTTCATAATATTGGCAAATTCCCCCAGAACCCGGCAGAGCTCATCCACCCGTTCCCGGCTCAGTTTTCCCGTCGTGTAAGTCTCGGTCCCCAGCTCGATCCGATGTCTGACATGGTCAATCTCCCGCAGCTTCTCTTTGCGGGAAATCTCAAATATTTTCATGGAAAGTTCATAAGAGCCCACATCAATCGCCGCAAATGTTTTCATACTCACATAATCCACCCTTCTGTTTCGATTGTAACACCCCATAAATCTTAGAAACTGATAATAATTCTCTACTTTCCATTATATCCTTACAACCTGTTTTTTTCAAGACTGCACCGGGAGCGGCGCCCCTGCCAGATGGTCGATAAACTGCTGGGCGCAGCGCCCCGACAGACCTCCGTGGGCCAGTTCCCACTTGTTCGCCTCCAGAAGCAGTTCCTCCTGCGGCATGACGATGCCGTTTCTCTCCGCCAATACGCTGACAATCGTCTGAAACTGTTTCTTGTCGGGAGAGCCGAAATAGATTGTCACCCCAAAGCGCGAGACAAGAGACAGTTTTTCCTGCACCGTGTCGTTCGTATGCAGGTCATCGTCTCTGTCCGCTTTGTCGCTGAACCGCTCCCGCACAAGATGCCTTCTGTTGGAAGTGGCATAGATCAGCACATTGTCCGGTTTCTTCTCCAGTCCGCCCTCGATGACAGCTTTCAGATATTTATATTCAATTTCAAAATCTTCAAAGCTGAGATCGTCCATGTAAATGATAAACTTATAGTTTCTGCTCTTGACCTGGGCAATGATGTCATGCAGATCCTGAAACTGATGTTTGTAGATCTCGATCATCCGCAGCCCCCTGTCGTAATACGCGTTGACGATCGCCTTGACGCTCGAGGATTTGCCGGTGCCCGCATCTCCAAACAGCAGACAGTTATTGGCTTTCCTCCCCTCCACAAAAGCCTCCGTATTCTCGATCAACTTCCTCTTTGGTATCTCATAACCCACCAGATCATCAAGCGTTACATGGGCAATATTCAGAATCGGCTGGATCTGTGCCCCATCCTGTGTGTGCACGACCCGAAACGCCTTGTGCAGGCCGAACTTGCCCACGCCGTACTCTTTATAAAACTGTGTCATTGTCTCCTTCATCTGCGCCGCATCATCTGTCTGTGCAAGCCTCACTGCCAGCTCACAGATACGGTCACGAATACGGGTATTGTATACCTTCCCCCGCCTCTTACCGATCCGGTAGTCCAAAAGAAGCGAAAATCCCTGAACCTGAAGGGTCTCTGTCATCTCCGTAAAATCACAGTCAAAAAATTCTTTCCAGATCCCGAAATCATGCAGCGCCGCTTCGTTGATCGTTCCCTCAATGCTCCCAACGACTTCACACGCTGTGCTGTAACTGTTTTCGTCATTGGCGAGCAGATCGGCGAGATAGCAGTGCCACAGATTCCCATAAAATCCATGGCTGCCGGCCAGCTCCAGCAATCTGTGTATACAATCATACAGCAGCGCTGCCTTTTCTTTCACACTGTAATCAAAATCAGCGTAATGCTCCGTCAGCCACGCCATATCACACAAAATACCGTCCCCCGCCGGTTCTCTGTATAAGATCAGTTCCTGCTCTCTCATGACAACACCCTCATCTTTCTCCTAATAATTCCCCAGTATTTTCATATTTCTTGCCTCATCCCGCAGTCCGCGCAGTGCGTTTTTCACCGCACTGTCCGCCAGATTGCCTTCGAAGTCGACAAAGAAACGGTATTCCCAGTTGCGATCCTCGATCGGCCGGCTTTCAATCTTGGAAAGATTGAGATTGTTATAGATAAAATGGGACAGCATATGGTAGAGCGAGCCGCTCTTATGTGGCACTTCAAAACAGATACTTACTTTATCCGCGTCTTTTTTAAAGATTTTCTGATTCGTGACAATAATAAATCTCGTGGAATTGCTGTCCGACTGATTGACTCCTTTTTTTAACAGTTCCAGTCCGTATATCTTGGCCGCATGTTCGGAAGCGATGGCCGCCTGACTGCGGTCCCCCTCCTGCGCCACTTTTCTTGCCGCAAAAGCATTGTTCGGCATACTGATCTGTTTCCAGTCCTTTTCCGCCAGGTATCTGGCACTCTGCATCAGCGACTGCGGATGGGAAAATACAGTTCTGATCCCGTCCTCACAGGCTCCGGGCAGGCCAAGCAGACAGTGTTCGATCCGGATGATCTGTTCTCCCACAATATAATTTTCGAATTCCACAAGCAGATCATAGATCTCGCTGACGATACCTGCCGTGGAATTTTCGATCGGCAGCACCGCAAAGTCTGCACTGCCCTCGTCAATGGCGCTCATGGCATCCCGAAATGTATCGACATGAAAGCTGTTGACCTGATCGCCGAAATAGCGCTGCATCGCCGCCTGCGAATAGGCCCCCTCCGCTCCCTGGAATACGACTCTCGCCGTCTCCGACTCCAGGTCATCGACACCGATGAAAGGCAGTTTTCCCAGGCTTCCCTTTTCTGTGAGCATCTGGTATTGCAGTTTACGGCTCATGGACATGATCTGCTCAAACAGTTCTTCGATGCCATGGCTGTTGAACGCATTATGCGTCATCGCCCGGACAGTCCGCAGCTTCTCTTCTTCCCTCGCCTTATCAAATACCTTTTTCCCCGTACTGATTTTATAATCCGCCACCTGCCTGGATATTTCCATGCGTCTTTCATACAACTCCACGATCTGCCTGTCTATCTCGTCGATTCCCTGTCTCAGTTCGCTCAAATCCATATCTTTCATGTCCCTTCTTTTTCCGTTTTTTCACAAATATCTTATAACAATTCCATCGCCCGTGCAAGCAGCCTGAGGCAGAAAATCTTGCAGAAAGATATTGCGTAACATTCCTAAAATCGTTACAATAATTTTAAACGCAGAGTTCGGAATCTCATAAAGATTCCCTCCGTATCCGATCATATTTTTTAGCAATCAGAAAAGAGGCTGTCATGAAAAAATTCAGAACATTTTTACTTTTATTCATTACTTTCACTGTTTTTGCCGTGTTGTTCAGCTTATCCATACTCTCCAAGCGAGTCCCGGAAAACCCTGCAGGAACGGTGGGAAATACGGCCGGCAACCTGAACAACGGCGGTCTGTTCTGCGAAGACGAAAATAAAGTCTATTTTGCAAATGCCTATGACAACTACACTCTCTATTCGATGAATCCTGATGAGACAGAGATTGTAAAACTGTCCGATGCCAGAGTCAGTTCCCTGAACGCAGCCGGCAATTATCTCTATTATTATCAGAGTTCTACCGGAGGGTCCGATAACTTTGCCTCCATGTTCCGTATTGACGGGCTCTACCGCTGCAAGAAAAATGGAAAGTCCTCTCTCTGTTTAAAACGGGTTCCGGTTCCTTCCCTCTCCCTCGTGGACAACACCGTTTTCTATCAGTCTTACAGCACAAAAAAAGGCACCTCTCTGTGCCGTATCGATATTGACAAACAAAATTATGAAGAGATCGCTGATTATGTCATCAACCCTGCCAGTGTGCAGGATGGCCGCATCTATTTCGGAGGCACACAGGGCGATCACTATCTCTATGCGCTGGATGCGGACAACAATGGGATTTCCGTCATCTATCCCGGTAATGTATACAATCCGGTCGTAGAGGGCGATTATGTCTATTACATGGATATTTCTTCCGATTACAGGCTGTGCCGCTACAGTCTTTCCACACAGACCGCGGAAGTGCTGACGAATGACAGACTGGATTTCTTCAACGTAGCCGGAGATATGATCTACTATCAGAAAAGTGACGCCAGAGAACCGGCACTGAAACGCATCCGGATCGACGGAAGCGGCGAAGAAGTCGTATCTCAGGGCATCTATGAAAACATTAACATTACTTCCAGATATGTCTATTTCAACCTTTATGATGAACCGATCCCCGTATACCGCACGCCTGTCAACGGACCGGTACAGGTGAGTACCTTTATAGCCGCAGAAGATGCTGTGGAAGTCAGATGAACCAACTGACTTCCACAAGTCCCATTATTCTCCCGTCACACCATTTCCTGTCTCTCAGTCCCGCCTCAGCAGTTCCAGCAGCTCGGCAACGGTCTTCCGAAAGACCGGATGCACCCACTCCGGCACGATCTGAGCCAGAGGTGTGAGTACAAAATCTCTGTTGTGCATGTCCGGATGCGGTACTGTCAGTTTTTCCGTATGTATGACCCGGTCCTCATAAAAGATAAGATCCAGATCCAGCGTCCTCGGCCCCCAGTGCACAAGTCTCTCCCTGCCCGCCTCCGCCTCCAGCCCGTTCAGAAAGGCAAGCAGTTCTTCCGGTTCATATAATGTCTCAACCAAGAATGCCCCATTTAAAAAATCATCCTGTTCCACACCGCCGTAGGGCGCTGTCACGATCAGATCCGCCTGCTCCAGAAGGCGGCATTTTTCATTGCTTCCGATCTTTTCGGCCGCTTCTCTCAGATATGTTTCTTTCTCTCCCAGATTGGAACCACAGGCAACGACGGCTCGTTTCCATCCTCTCGTGACCGACACAGAGACAGAGGAAAACGGCAGGGGAATCGGCGCCGAGGGCTTTCGGATCTCCAGATCCAATGCCGCAATCAAAGGGAACGCCAGCAGCAGACCTTCCGCCAGATGCTCCGTGGCCGCTTCCAGAAGACGGAACGTATGCTCTGTCAGAAAAGCATGAATCCACTGACAGACGGCTCCATAGTCCGTGGACAGATGAAGGTCATCCTGTCTCCCTGCAGACCGGGTATCGGTATACAGTACCACATTGACATAAAACTTCTGTCCGAGCTTCGTCTCTTCGGGAAATACTCCGTGATGAGCATAGACTTCCAGTCCCTCAATACGGATTCTGTCTTCCTTTTTCCCATACCAGCCAATATTATTTCCCGGCATGTAAGATTGCCTCCGTCATCTTCAGTGCACGCACATTTGCTTTAACATCATGGACACGGACAAAGGAACAACCCTTCATCGCCGCAACGACCGAAGTCGCAATCGTTCCCTCCAGCCGCTCATCCACCGGAAGCTGCAGCGTATCTCCGATCACAGACTTTCTGGACGCCCCCAGTAAGACAGGATAGCCAAACATATGAAACTCTTCCAATACGTTCAACAGTCTCAGATTTTGTTCATATGTCTTCCCAAACCCGATACCGGCGTCCAATATGATCTTATTGTCAGCAATGCCCGCTTCCTCCGCCAGACGGATACATTCTGCCAGGTCCGAAGTCACATCGTTGATAAAATTGTCGTAGACCGCTTCTTTCCTGTTGTGCATCAGACAGCAGGCAACTCCGGCCTCGGCGATGACCTTCGCCATCTGCGGATCAAACTTCAGTCCCCAGACGTCATTGATCATATCCACACCAGCAGCGATACCTGCCTTCGCTGTCTCGCTGTGATAAGTGTCCAGAGACAGCGGGATATCAAATCTTTCCCTGATTTTCTCGATCACAGGTACGACCCGCTCCGTCTCTTCCCCGGGGGTAAGCGCTCCATAATCGGTACCCGGCTTCGTAGACTCTCCGCCCAGATCGATCAGATCCACCCCTTCCGCTATCATCTGCTCCACACGGAAAAGTGCCTGATCGGGATCATTAAATTTACCGCCGTCCGAAAACGAATCCGGTGTCACATTTAAGATTCCCATCACATATGTATGCCCCGGTACCTGAAACTCTTTTTTGCCAATTCTCATAACCTTTCTCCTTTTCTTTTGATTTATGATAGTATCCGCAGCGCAGATGCTTTTTGTGGTTAATAACGAAGCGCCCTGTTTTTCTTCTCCTCTTTTCTGCCACACTCCCGCTCCACCGGACAGGCAAAACAGCTGCGGCTCAGTTTATCCGCACGGTACAGAATACCACGCAGACTCTTTTCCTCCCTGATCTCCCCATTCCTGTGATTGCGAATCGCCTCGATGATCATATCCGTCTCCGCATCGTCATATCCGCAGTCACGCAAAATCTTCAGTGCCAGGGCGGCGCTGGCCTTATCGTGTGGTGTACCGTCCTCATATTGTTTGAATCTGCCGATGTCATGAAGCAGCGCCGCCGCATAGACACAGGCCTTGTCAATCTTCAGCTTATGCTTGAGATTCAATATCTGTGCAATCCTGGCCACAGAAAGAAAATGCTCCATATTATGCCTGCAAAAAATCCTGTTATACTCACACTCGTATATCTTTTCCATATACTCTTTGAATAACTCATGGGTCAATACTTTGTCGATGCGTTTCATTTTCTCACCTCATCATATATGCCATAAATTGATTTTGCAATTCCGGTCTCTCCCGAAAAATTCCCCTTGTGACAACCGTCACCGTCCTGCTGCCCGGTTTTTTGATTCCCCGCATCGTCATGCACATATGTTCCGCCTCCAGCAGTACCATGACGCCCTGCGGTTTCAGTTCATCTATGACCGCATCTGCGATCTGCGCCGTCAGACGTTCCTGTATCTGCGGCCGTCTGGCATAGACTTCCACTGTCCGCGCCAGCTTGGAAAGCCCAACCACATATCCGTCCGGAATATACGCCACATGCGCCTTGCCATAAAAGGGCAGCAGGTGATGTTCACACATGGAATAAAATACGATGTCTTTTTCCAGCACCATCTCATTGTTGCTCACGGAAAACTGTCTGGACAGATGACTGCCTGCATCTTCCTCCATCCCGCCAAAGATCTCTTCATACATCTTCGCAATCCGTTCCGGGGTCTCCGCCAGTCCCTCCCTGGAAGGATCTTCCCCAATTCCCTCCAGCAGCAACTTTACCGCCTCTTTAATCTTCTCCTGATCTACCATGTGTGTCTCTCCTGATCGACTCTCTGTTTTCTGCGATTTTGCACAGCTCTCCCAAGTAAGACAAAGAACCGAACGCCAGTATGACATCGTCTCTGTCCGCCAGCAGATAAGCCATCTCTACCGCCTCCTGCACACTGTCTGCGGCCGTCACCTGTGGATGACAGGTTCTGACCACACCGGCCAGCTCATAGGCCGAAAGAGATCTTTTGTGATCCGGTGTTGTCACAGTGATGACCTGCGCCGCGATGGGTGCCATCATCTCCACGATCTTCTCATATTCTTTGTCCTTCAACATTCCTATTATAATAATTATCTTTTTATTTGTAAAATAAAATAAGACAGATTCCTTTAATTTTTGCGCAGCGTCGATATTATGCGCTCCGTCCACGATAAAATACGGCTTTTGGGAGACGACGGAAAACCTGCCCGGCCACCGGGCCTCCGACAGCCCCCCGCGCAGCGCCCTCTCCGTTACCCGGTATCCGCCTTCCCGCAACGCCTCCACAGTCTCCACGGCCAGGATCGCATTTTCAATCTGGCAGATACCGGCCAGAGAAATCTTCAGCTTTTCACACGCGCCGTAAGAAAAGCTCTGCTGCCTCAGCCCATACCGGACTTTTGAGGCGGCGCCGGGATCGGCTGTCCGCAGTGCCGCGCCCTTCTCCTCACACACTGTCTTGATTACCTGCATCACAGACGGCTCCTGTTTACCGGTGATAACCTGACAGCCGTTTTTGATAATACCGGCCTTCTGCCTTGCGATCTCCTCCAGCGTATCGCCGAGCATCCCCATGTGATCCCTGCTGACGGAAGTGATCACGGCAGCCACTGTCGTCGTTACGATATTGGTGGCGTCGAGCAGACCGCCCATCCCCGTCTCCAAGACTACGATCTCACAGCCCTTTTCCCGGAAATACCAGAAGGCCAGCGCAGTTTCCACTTCAAAGGGCGTCGGATAGGGATGCCCCTGCTCCTCCAGCGTCTCTGCTGCCAGACGCACGGCCTCCAGTCCTCTCACAAAATCCGCCTTTGAAATCGGTCTGCCGTTCACCTGCCATTTCTCCAGAGCCGAAAAGACAGAAGGGGAACAATACCTGCCTGTTCGATAGCCGGCGCTCCGAAGTATCGATGAGACAAAACTGAGTACCGATCCTTTTCCATTCGTCCCCGCGATATGGACAAACTTCAGGCTGTCCTGCGGATCTCCCATCGACCGCAGCAGCCGTCTCATAGAGTCCAGACCAAGTACGATACCGCCGTTTTGTAGCTTTTCCATGTATTCCGTTGCCTGTTCGTATTTCATGATACATGCTTCCCACATGACCCCTGTCCTCCTGTCAGACAGCCGCCGTTCCCCTGATCCTGAGGAATATTTTTCCGGTTTCCGGCAATACTGTCCGTATGAAAAAATTAGTGACTGACTTTATCCACTGTGGCATTCTCGGATGGTGCCTTGAAATCCTTTTTACCTCACTGCAGTCTTTTCGCCGGCGCGAACGGACAGGCATCGGCAATACTTCCGTCTTCATGTTCTTTATCTATGGTATGGCGGCGTTCTTGAGACCCATTTATCTCCTGATTCGAAAACTGCCTGCCGTCTGCCGTGGACTCATATACATGACCTGCATCTTTACCGCCGAGTACACAACCGGTATCCTGCTCTCCCGAAAAGACCTCTGTCCCTGGAACTATGAGCGCTCCCGCTTTCATATCAGAAAACTGATCCGGCTCGACTATGCGCCGCTCTGGTTCTGCTCCGGTCTTCTCTTTGAACGGCTTCTGTCCGGCAATGCGACAACAGCCGGTCAGAAATGACCCTGCCTGACGACTTTACGGAAGATAATCATATAAGACAGCCATAAAAAGAAACTGGTCGTAATCCAGGCGCTCATATTGGCAAGGCACACGCCCTCAAAGCTCTGATGACAGGCCGCAGTGACCGCCACCACAGCCCGGCTCACGAGTTCCACCACACCGCCAAGCGTAGGGATCAGCGCAAAACCGCAGCATTGCAGCACATTGCGATAAATAAAAATCATACCCAGCATCGTATAGGAGGTGCCGCACAGGAACAGATAGATCGTAGCATAAGTCTCTATCTGCTGCAGATGATCGGAGACGAACAGAGCAATCAGATAATGACGCAGTAACATCGTCAGTGCAAAGACAAAAAGGGCGTAAGCGGTAGTCAGAAGTACGGCATACCTGACACCCTGCCTGATCCGCTCGTAGGCGTTGATCCCTCTGTTTTGTCCCGCATAGGTAGCCATCGTCATCCCCATGGCGACAAACGGCTGGGTCACAAGCTGTTCCACTTTGGAAGCCGCCGTATAGGCTGCCACCGCCACAGAGCCGAGCATATTCAGCGCCACCTGCACCATGATCGTCCCCACTGCCGTGATTGAAAACTGGACCGCCATCGGCAGACCGACGGAGAGCTCCACACCCATCAGGTGAAAATCCGGCCGGAAATGGTCCTTCCTTAATTTCAAAATGTCCACCTTTCTCGCTACATAAAAGATACAGAGCAGGCCCGATAGTCCCTGTGAAACCACAGTCGCCCAGGCGGCTCCCGCCACACCCATATGGAAAAAGAGAACAAACACAAGATCCAGTACGATATTCGTGATCGCAGCGATGATCAGAAAAAAGAGCGGTACCTTACTGTTGCCCACCGCACGCAGAATACTGGCCATCAGATTGTAGAGTATCGTGCAACCCATACCGACACAGATAATGACGATATATGTCTTCGACATCATGAAAATATCCTCCGGTGTCCGCATCAGACGCAGCAGCCCGCCCATGCCCGCCACGCTGACTGTGGTCATAACGATCGTAAAAAGCACTGATAACAGCGCCGCCATCGCCACGCTCTTTTTCATTCCCTCCATATCCCCCGCGCCGAAACGCTGGGAGGTCAACACCGTAAACCCGGTCGTCAATCCCTGCATAAAACCAAGGATGAGAAACATGATCGTCCCGGTCGCGCCCACTGCCGCCAACGCCTGTACACCCACAAACTGTCCGACGATAATTGTATCTGCCATGTTATACAACTGCTGAAAAATATTGCCGATGATCAGAGGAAATATAAACTTAATGATCAGCATCGAAGGTTTTCCCTTCGTCATATCCAGTTCCATCATCCACCTCCCGCATTGCTGCCCTCAGTGACCAAAAGGACACATGCCCTGAAGGTAGCAACACATATTATAACAGATTTTCATTGAAAGAAAAGGGGGTATATGATATGATAGCATAAGTATCAGTAAATCAGAAAAGGAGGATTCAAAGTGACTGCAAAAGAATGTATCAAAGGACGCAGAAGCATCCGTAAATTCAAAGATACCACGATTGATCACCAGCTCCTTGAGGAGGTCATTGAGACCGCGTCTTATGCTCCCAGCTGGAAGCATACACAGATTGTCCGCTACATTGCCGTTGAAAGCGCGTTAAAAGACAGGATCGGCAGGGAATGTACTTCCACATTTCCGAACAATGGAGTTATCATTCAGAATGCTCCCATGCTGATCGCCGTCACCGTGATCAAAAACAGATGCGGCTATGAGCGGGACGGGTCATTTACAACGCCGCGTGGTGACACATGGCAGATGTTCGATGCCGGCATTGCTTCCGAGGCTTTCTGTCTCGCCGCATATGAACAGGGGATCGGTTCCGTAATTGTAGGAATCTTCGACGGGGAAGTTGTCGCTGATCTGCTGGCAATCCCTGAGGACAGGGAGCTTGTCGCTTTGATCCCGATCGGATACCCGGATGAAGTCCCGGCAGCGCCAAAAAGAAAGCCTGTGGCCGATCTCGTATCCTATCAACAATAATACATAAATCGAAGGGATTTTATTCCTTCGATTTTTTTGCGAAAAACGAAAGAGGCATAAAGCAAAGGAGAACGATAGCATGAGACATCTTATGAGTCCGCTTGACTTTACGACAGACGAGCTGGACAGACTGTTTGATCTGGCAAACGACATGGAACGCCATATGGACAAGTATGCCCACGTGTGTGAGGGGAAAAAGCTGGCGACCTGCTTCTATGAACCGAGCACAAGAACCCGGCTGAGCTTTGAGGCCGCCATGCTCAACCTCGGCGGAAGGGTACTCGGCTTTGCCGACGCAGACTCCTCCTCCGCGGCAAAAGGGGAAAGCGTTTCCGATACGATCCGCGTCATTTCCTGCTATGCGGACATCTGCGCCATGCGTCATCCAAAGGAAGGCGCGCCGATGGTAGCTGCAAGCCGCTCGAGGATTCCCGTCATCAACGCCGGGGATGGAGGCCACCAGCATCCCACACAGACACTTACCGATCTGCTGACAATCCGTTCCCTGAAAGGCAGATTGTCGGAGCTGACGATCGGTCTCTGCGGGGACCTGAAATTCGGGCGCACCGTACATTCACTCATCCATGCTCTCTCCCGTTATGAAAAGATCCGCTTTCTTTTCATCTCGCCGGAAGAACTGCATGTGCCCGACTATATCACCGATATGCTGAAGGAAAAACAGATTGAATATCAGGAAATGATACGGCTCGAAGACTGTATCGGGCAGCTCGACCTTCTCTATATGACCCGCGTACAGAAAGAACGTTTCTTTAACGAAGAAGATTACGTCCGCCTAAAAGACTTCTACATCCTCGACCAGGCAAAACTGGCGCTGGCAAGGAAGGACATGCTTATCCTGCACCCGCTTCCCCGGGTCAACGAGATCTCCGTGGAAGTGGACGACGATCCCCGGGCCGTCTACTTCCGTCAGGCGCAGTATGGCGTCTATGTCCGTATGGCCCTGATCTATACGCTGCTTGAATTGACAGAGCAAACACAGGAGGAACCCGAATGTTAAATGTAGGAAAGATTGAAGAAGGTTTTGTACTCGACCACATAAAGGCAGGCATGAGCCTTTCCATCTATCATCATCTTCAGCTTGACAAGCTGGACTGTACTGTGGCTATCATCAAAAACGCCCGCAGTAATAAAATGGGCCGGAAAGATATTCTGAAAGTGGAGTGCGACATCGATACACTGAATCTCGATATTCTCGGTTTCATCGACCATACCATCACCGTCAATGTGATCAAGGACGGCAAGATCGTTGAGAAAAAAGAACTCTCTCTCCCAAAAGAAATTAAAAACGTAATCAAATGCAGGAATCCCCGATGCATCACTTCGATCGAACAGGAACTGCCTCATATTTTTATTCTGACCGACGCCAGGAAGGAGATCTACCGCTGCAAGTATTGCGAGGAAAAGTGCCGAAAAAGATGGTAGGCAGACAGTAAATATGATATAATCATGGACGGGATCAGTAAACCCATACTTTTCCAAAATGAGAGAAAATATAGAAAATGGAGGAAAGACTCATGTATGAATTTATGGAAGACTATAAGACCGGAATCGAATTCGTGGATGAAGAACACAAAAAATTGTTTGAGATTGCTGAGAACGCTTATCAACTGACCCAGAACGATTTGCTTCACGATAAATATGACCATCTCATTCATCTTCTGGAGGAACTGAGAGATTACACCAAATTCCATTTTTCTCACGAAGAAGCCTATATGAAAGAGATCGGTTACAAAGGCATGTTCACACAGAAAACGCAGCATGACGCTTTCATTCAGAAGCTGGAGGAACTGGATTTCCACGATCTGGATGAAAACAGCGAACAGATGATCGATGAGATTCTGCATTTTCTGACAGACTGGCTGGTAAGTCATATTTTAAATGTAGATAAACTGATCAGTAAATAAATCTTATTACATAGCGCGTCGGTCATGATACACCGGCGCCTTGCCATTTTCAGAAAGGAATTTTCATGAAACAATTATTTTCTGTCCTCAACAGCGTGCAGGCTATGTTCTGAGGTTACAGATAAAAAGACGGCGCCAAATTTAACTCCGACATAATCGGCACAACATGTGAATATTGGGATGAAAAAAACAGATAATACTAATATGAAAATTGATATGCACTGTCACACAAAAGAAGGTTCTCTGGATGGAAAGATTCCGATCGCCCGTTATATCGAACTGTTGCAAAGCCATGGAATCGGCGGAATGCTCGTATCCGATCACAACTCCTACAACGGATACCGCTACTGGAAAAGCCACAGAGAAGAAATGCCCTCTGACTTTGTCGTGCTGAAAGGAATTGAGTACGACACCATCGATGCCGGCCATATTCTTGTCATTCTTCCAACCGGTGTGAAGGTACCTCTGCTTGAGCTGCGCGGTATGCCCGTGGCACTCCTGATCGACATCGTGCACAGGCACGGCGGCATCCTCGGCCCTGCCCATCCCTGCGGGGAAAAGTTCTTAAGTCTGACCAATAACCGCAAGTTTCGCAAACAGAAATCTGTGATGGAACGGTTTGATTTTGTGGAAACTTTCAATTCCTGTGAATCGGAGCAGAGCAATGAAGGAGCCATGCTTCTGGCACAGGCTTACGGAAAACCGGGATTTGGCGGCAGTGATTCCCACCGCCCCGACTGTGTGGGTACCGCCTACACCTGTCTCTGTGAAAATATCCGCAGTGAGACCGATCTGATCAACTATATCCTTTCCGGGAATCCGACATCCACCGGCGGCTGTTATTATCACGGTACGACAAAAGAAAAGATCGGAAAGATGAATCATCTGCTCGTCTTTTCTTTCTGGTTTTATAATAAGGGCGGCGGACTGCTGCGCAAACACAAACGTACGGCGGCTCTGCGTGCCGACGATGAGAGTATGATGCAGGAGTATGAAGCAAGCCGGAACGACATGGCCTAACGGTTCCGGCTTTTCTCCCTCAGGTAAGGAAGCTCTGCCCTCAGATCCCGGCAGATGCTCCTGTGCCAGAAAAATTCTCCGATAAACAATAATTTATGCAGAGGATCGTCATACAGAAGCGAATGCAGAAGCCGCCTGAAAGAGTAGATCTTCAGACTGGCATGAATATGCTCCAGCTGCAGATCATAAGGGCTGATATTTACCGGATCATGCACGACACAACCGTTATATTTTGACCAGTTGCGATGCAGCAGACGATCCTGACAAGCCTCATAGACCGGAGTGCCCGGCACGAAATACATAGACTGGATCAAAACGCCTTTGATGTCATTCTCAATCACAAAATCAGCCAGTTGATCCCCAATTCCTCTGCGATTATTCTCCGCACCTAAGATAAACAGTCCCCGCACACTGAGTCCGTGTCTTTGTATGTTCCTGATCGAACGTCTGACTTCTTCCACCGTGCTCTTTTTATGATAAGCCCGGAAATCCGAATCATCGATAAACTCGATTCCCATAGCAATCTCAAAAAAGCCTGCCATTTTCAGCAGTTCCAGCATTTCATCATCGTATCCAACCTCGTATCTGGCCTGCACTGTAAAGTTCGTGCGGATACCACTCTCGATAATTGCCTGCAGAACGTCCATTGCCCATTCCCTCTCGGCAAAGAAATTATCATCGGTCAGCCACAGTCCTCTGAGCAGACGCGGAAACGGCCCGGACTCAAAAAACTTCAACGAGTATCGGATATCCCCGATCACATCGGCCACCGAGCGCGTTCGGACCCGTCTGCCGTAATGGCGTACAAGCGCGCAGTAGTCACAGTTATGGGGACATCCTCTGGAGGCATGGACCTGCGGCCAGATCGTGTTATAATGCACACGGTTCTGGTATTGCCAGACAAGACTGCGGTCCGGAATCCCATCGATCGATTCCGGTGGCTGCCGCTTTCCCGTCATCACGGTCCGGCCATCCCTGAGAAAGGCAACGCCCGGAATATCGACCGGTCTGTCCTCCCGCAGACAATGCAGAAGTTCCAAAATACTTTCGTCCCCCTCACCAAGCAACACATAATCGCAGTAGCGTACAGCTTCCCGGTAGTTCATCGACGCATGAAGTCCGCCCATGACGACAACCGCCTTTGTCTTTCTTTTGAAATACTGTGCAAGCCGATACCCACGGTTGGCATTAAATGTAAAAATACCGATAAAAATCACATCGGCATCCATCACATCATTTTTAACAATTTTTGATATGGCTTCACTGTACATAAACGTATCGTCGAACTCTTTTTTCACGATCGTCGCCAGCAGATTCAGACCCACGGAAGGGGTCCTGATATATCTGTCATAGACAAAATAATTCAGAAATGTCCTTTTATAAGGACGTTCTCCCGGCTCAATAAACCGTATTTTGTTACATTTCATATGTATGGCCTCCCCTTTCGCCAGCTCCCCTGATTGCCATTTATGAATTGTTATTGATACAGCGCTATCCCGACACTGCTCTTCCCTTTCCTCGTCACATGCGTCTCCCCGCGATATACAAACTTTCCATAACCTCTCACGGAGACGATGTCTCCCGTCTTCGGCACGCTGCTGTTATTCTCCTGCTGGCGTCCGTTGACAAATATCTTTTTCTCCCGAAACAGGAGCACACTCTTTTCCCGGGACAGTTGAAATACTTTGGCGATCACCGCATCCAGTCGCTGCGACGCCACCTGATACTGCCGCATTTCCAGTGTGGGAGCCAGACTCTCCGGCTCTCCCTCAAATGGCTGGCAGTGTACGGACGTATGTCTGACTTTCGTCAGATGATCCACAATATATGGCACGATCCGCTCCATACAGTACACATACGCACACTTTCCCCTGACAACGATGTCGCCGATCAGATCTCTCTCGATCCCCAGATTCATACACGCCCCAAGAAAATCCCGGTGTGTCAGCATTTCTGCAAACTTTTCCGCCACCGGTCTGATCATCAGACAGACAATCGGGAAAGGTTCCTCATAGCCGAGCATCTCCTGACTGCCAAAACGCACTATCACCCGCTCACAGCCCTCGTTTCCTCCGTAGAGTGTACAAGGCACATGGGAGAGTTCCTTCTCCATCCGGTAAAAGGCATCGATCTGCGCCATCCCCAGGAAATCAGTAAAGCAGTATACGTTCTGCCTGTAACATTTCTCTGCCAGTTCCATATACCGTTTTTTTAACTGTTGGTATTCTCTCTCCGCATCCACAGACATCTCCGCATCGCCTCTTTACGTAAAATCAATGATCTCTTTTTTCGGCGCCCTGGTCGGTTCCACTGAGAGCGCATGGAGAATCGGTCCCTCGCTTTCATACCCCGCCCAGTACTCCCATGTCAGAGTGGCCGTCACCCTGACCCAATCTCTGTCCTGCAGCTCATCGGTCTTGTCGTACTGACAGGCAAACCCGATAAACGCCATGTCATCTGCACAACAGGTCATTGCCATCCTGCCCGGTACAAAGTAATCGTCCGGAAATTCCTTTGGTTTCAGCACCATAGCCGTGAAAACGATCTTTTTATTTTCATATCTGCCGGCATGGTCCAGACAGTCCAGATACCAGACGCCATAACCGGTATCGTCCAGTTCCACCGTATCTTTTTTCACGTCATACGGAAGTTCATCTTCCAGGATAGTATTCACCTCGCCGTTCGCATCCTCAAAAATGATCTCCGCTTTCTGATTGATGGCTTTCACATTCCGCTTATAACTGCTCAGGTCCTGAATGCCATCGCAGCGGTTAAAAATAACCAGATCGGATTTACGGAGCATCTCGGCAAGCAGTGACTTCATATTCGTATAATACATTGGAAACGTGGAGGCGTCGATCGTTGTGATCTGCTGCTCGATCCGCCAGTGCCAGGGCAGCTTCATCTCCTTAAAGTTCCACATACCATTGTATTCAATAATGATGCGCTCCGGCTTATGCTTCTTCTCCAGCGCGATCAGATGTTCCGTTGTAAACTCCTCTTTCTCTTCGATGACCTCCAGCACGGTATGGCTTTTCTCCAGCAGTGCCTGTGTAATTTCCACTTCCCCCTCTTCACAGAGAATGAGCAGTGTCTTCCCGCCTATCTGAAAATAAGGCTGGTCCAGCGTATAGCGGATAAATTCCGACTTGCCGCTCTCCAGAAAGCCATTGATCATATAAACAGTCTTCATCTTGTCCCCTCATTCACTATTTGTCAAACAATGCTGCCAGCCGCTCTTCCTGCAGACCTGAACCGATCACACAGATTTTTCCGGTCAGTTCGGCTTTCCCGGCTCTCACATCCACCTCACCCGGCACATAGTCAAAATACGTCCAGCCACCGTTGCCGTCCGCCAACATCCCTTTGGCCCGCAAAATATAACCGTACGTTTTTTCTTCTTCCAGTGCACACAGTCTCTCCTCAATCTCTGCCTTCGTATAAGAAGCCGATGTCTCCCGGCCCCAGCTCGTAAAAATCTCATCCGCATGATGATGTTCATGATCATGGCAGCCACAGGTACAGTCCGGTCCATGGTGGTCATGGTGATGATCATGGCAGTGCTCATGTCCGTCGTGATGATGTCCATGTCCGTCATGGCAGTGCTCATGCCCGTCGTGATGATGCCCATGCCCATCATGGCAATGCTCATGCCCATCATGGCAGTGTCCGTGCTCATCGTGATGATGTCCCTCTTCGTGCTGTCTGCGAACTTCCTGCAAAAGCTGTGTCATCCAGTCGTTTTTTTCTTCCATGGCTGTCAGAATCTGCGCACCATCCAGTTCCTCCCAGGGGGTTGTAATGATCACTGCCTTTTTGTTGTGCTCCCTGATGATCTCCACCGCTTTCGCCGTCTTCTCCTGACTGATATTGCCTGTTCTGCTCAAAATGATCAGTCCCGCATGTTCGATCTGGTTGAGGAAAAATTCTCCAAAGTTCTTGGCATACATCTTGCACTTGGCCGCGTCCACGACTGCGACCGCACTGCTGAGCGTAACCTCCGCCTGCGTATTCACATTCTGGACCGCCCGGATGACATCGGACAGCTTGCCGACACCCGACGGCTCGATGAGAATTCGCTCCGGCGCATATGTCGTCAATACTTCCTGAAGAGAGGCACCGAAGTCTCCAACAAGAGAACAGCAGATACAGCCGGAATTCATCTCCCGCATCTCCACCCCGGACTCTTTTAAAAATCCGCCGTCAATGCCGATCTCTCCGAATTCATTTTCAATCAGTACAACTTTCGTATCCTGCAGTGCCTCCTGTAACAACTTCCGAATCAATGTCGTCTTTCCGGCCCCCAGAAAACCGGATATAATGTCTATCTTTGTCATGTTCTTTCCCTCTTCCTACTCTGACGCCGGCTTTTCTCCGGCTTTCCAGCGATTTTATTTAAGCCAAATCATACCACATTTCAGTTCCGGCGTCCACCGCTGCCGCTGCTCACCGCACTTTCTCCCACTCCTCGCGGATACAGGCCATCGGCAGGCTGGCAGTCTCCTGTTCGAATCCACCCGTGATCATACCAATACAGTGCCCATGCTCATCAAATGTTCCGCCGCCGGACATACCGGCTTTCGCCTTACAATAATTATAAATCATATAGGAACCGAATTCCTCAAAATAATACCAGGGATCCACGACAGTCCCCTCATAAATATTGCAGGCTACCCCGTCCGCGGACCCGATGAGAAACATCTCTGTGCCCCGGATCAGTCCGTCCTCGCAGGTTTCCCGCATGGAAACAGCACAAAGCTGCCGCCTCTCCTCATAGGCAAGGCCGCTGATGTCCGCCAGTGCAAACCCAAGATCATAAGTGTCCGACAGATAAACGCGCCTTGCGGGAACCTCTTCCCCATTGTACAGGCGGATCAGAGAATATTCCTGGCTCTGGAGCTGATGTCTGTTGGATGCGATCAATAAAGTGTCCTCGCCAATCTCCAGTATAATCCCACTGCCAAGAAATCGGCCGGTCCGGATCTGGACGACCGCAGGCATGACATTTCGGATCGACTGCGACATATCTCCATTATAATTTTCCGGCGTCCGCAGCAGTCCCAGATGAACAAGCCCTTCGTACTCATCCTGCGGGGTTGTTGTCTGTATGAGCGGTCCGGGCGGCGGCTCCTCTCTGGCGCGGACATCTGTACCCGGCATAAGCAGCAGGCCCAGCAGACCGGCAATGCTAATCCGTTTGATACAGCTGCACAAAGCGCCTTGCCAACACTGCCTCTTTATTCTTTTATTCATCTATTCTTCCAGCCATCCCGCTACGTCGAGCGCATGATAGGTGATGATGATGTCCGCGCCCGCCCGCTTCATCGCAAGCATGTTCTCCATGACGATCTTCTTTTCATCGATCCAGCCGTTTTGCGCCGCTGCCTTCACCATAGAGTACTCGCCGCTCACATTGTACACTGCCATCGGCTGATCAAACCGGCGGCGCGCTTCCCGCAGCACATCAAGATAAGCAAGGCCTGGCTTCACCATCAGAATATCGGCGCCCTCTTCGACGTCGGCCTCCATCTCCCGCAGCGCTTCTCTGACATTGGCCGTATCCATCTGATAAGTCTTCCGGTCCCCGAATCCGGGAGCGGAGTGGGCCGCATCGCGAAACGGCGCATAGTAACCCGAGGCGTACTTGGCACTGTAGGACATGACCGGAATCTCCTGAAATCCTGCCTCATCCAGTCCGGCACGGATCGCTGCCACCCGGCCATCCATCATATCGGAAGGCGCGATCATATGCGCCCCGGCCTCTGCCAGACTGACCGACATTTTTACAAGCAACGGCAGTGTCTCGTCATTGAGAATATGACACCCATCCACAAGACCGCAGTGGCCATGAGACGTATACTCGCAGAGGCAGACATCTGCGATCAGTAAAAGCTGCGGATACCGCTCCCGCAAAAAGCGGATCGCCCGCTGCATAATACCGTTTTTATCATAAGCCTGACTTCCCACTTCGTCTTTGTGTTCCGGAATGCCAAAAAGGAGCACGTTCCGCACACCACTTTTCCGTATCCTCTCGCATTCTTCCTCCAGTCTGTCGATGGAATACTGATAAATACCCGGCATGGATTCGACCGGGTTTTTGATATTTTTCCCTTCGATCACAAAGATCGGATATACGAGCTGTTCCTTATGAAGTCTTGTCTCCCGTACAAGGTTTCTCATCGCCTCACTGCTGCGCAGCCTTCTCATTCTTTTCATCACTCTCGCCTGTCCTTTCTGTCATCGCCCTCGTAACTGCATATCTTCCACGATCGCCTGTGTCAGCCCACGGACCGTACAGGAAGCGGCTGTCACGATGTGTTTACAACCTGCCCCGGCCAGTGCCTGCGCCGTCTTCTCTCCGATCGCGACGGCCCGCAGATGTCGCAGCTCTTTTCTGGCAAAACGCTCCGGATCTTCTCTGATAAATCCACGGACACCGGAACTGCTGGCAAACGTCAGATATGTCAGCGTATCAAGCGCCGCCCAGGAATGGAGCTCTCCAGCCTCCACCGTATAGGCAAAAGCCCGTTCCGTATTGATTCCGGACCTCCGGAATGTCTCCTCCAGCACCGGATTCCCTTCCCGCGCCTGATAAAGCAGCACACGATCCCGCTCTCTGTCCAGCAATTTCAAAAGTCCTGCTGCCAGCGCCCCGGCCGTATACGTATCCGGCATATAATCCGCCCAAAGTCCATACTCCCGCAGACAATCCGCTGTCCCGCTTCCGATCACTGCGACTTTCACACCGCCAAGGATACGGACATCAAGATTCCGCTCTCTCATCTGTTCCCAAAATATCCGCACGCCGTTCGCACTGGTGAACACAATCCATGTGTAAACAGACAGGTTTTCGAAATACTGCTCCTGCCCATCCAGCTTGTGCACAAACAATTCCTGCACCCAGACTGTCTCCGCGCCTGCCTCCCGCAAAGTCTGTGATAACCGCTCTGTCAATGCCCTCGTTCCTGTCAGACCGATCCGCACACCGCTCAGCGGCAGGGAAGATTCTGTTCTAAGGCAGAAGGACGCCGTATCTCCCGCTATAATAATTGCCGGCGATTTGACGTTTGCCTCTCTGACCCGCCCGGCCAGATCAGAGATCGTACCCGAGATGACAGTCTCGTCATATCTTGTGCCGCGCGCAACCACTGCCGCCGGGAACTGTGGCGGTTTCCCCGATTCCAGCAGCAGCCGGCAGATCATTTCAAGGCAAGAGCAGCCCATCAGAAAGATCAAAGTCCCCTCTGCCGCCTTCACTCCTTCAATCTGGCTGCGCAGATAGACTTCTCTCGCCGCCTCATCTCTGTCCGTTGTATGCGCCGTAATCACATGAAAGGAGCGGCTGAGCTCCCTGTGTGTCACCGGAATGCCAGCCAGCCCCGGTACGGAGACGGCAGATGTCACACCCGGCACATACGTAAAAGGAATCTGCGCCTGCATCAGGCATTCCGCCTCTTCACCGCCTCTGCCAAACACAAAGGGATCGCCGCCCTTCAACCGCACGACCATCCTGCCCTTCGCGGCTTTCTCCAGCAGGATATGATTGATCTCCTCCTGTGTCATGCTCGGATGTCCGCCTCTCTTACCTGCATAAATCCGTTCACAGGAAGGCTTTGTCTCAGACAAAAGTTCCTCCCCTGCCAGTCGGTCATATACGACCGTATCACAGCGCTGCAAAAGACGCAGTCCACGGACGGTGATCAGATCTGCGCTGCCTGGTCCCGCCCCGACAAGATAGACATGTCCTCTGTTTATCTTTCCCTGATTTCCGTCATGATAATCCATCGCTGTATTCCTTCCCCTGCACCACTGTCTCTGTCATACGGCCGGTCAGTTCTGCCGCCAGCCGGGCCGCCATCTCTTCTCCCTGCCCGATCCGGGCAGCGCCGAAGGAAGTGCGCATCCTCTCCTCCTGCCACCATGCGGCCTGCATACGGATCGTTCCCTTTACACACCACGAATATGCCGCCACCGGCTGCTGACAGCCCGCTCCCGTCCCTTCAAGAAAACGGCGCTCAGCCAGAAAACAGGCCATTGTCTCCCTGTCATTTACCTTCTCCAAAAGCGGCAGATAAGGGCTGTCCGCCCTGCACTGGACCGCAATAATCCCCTGCGCCGCCGCCGGACGGAAATCCTCTTCATGCAGCTCCCGAAAGCAGAAGCCGCCTTCTGCCAGAACGCCTTCGCGCAATGGCCGCTGTCCGGCCCTCCAGGCGCCGCTGTCCGGTATCAGGGCAAGCCGTTCCAGTCCGGCTGCCGCAAGGATCAGACCATCCGCCTCCCCCTCCCGGCACTTCCGCAGTCTTGTATTAACGTTGCCGCGGATATTTTTTGTCTGACAGCCAAGGTGCAGCCTCGCCAAATACTGACGGCGCAGACTTCCCGTACCGATCACAGAGCGCTCCGTCAGCTCTGTCCCCAGCGGCATTACAAGCACATCCCGCGGATTGGCCCTCGGCAAAACTGCCGGTATTGCCAGCCCGGCCGCAGTCTCGACCGGCATATCTTTTCCACTGTGGACAGCCGCGTCGATCTCCCCTTCCAGCAGCGCCTGTTCAAAGGCCGAGACGAACATCCCCTTACCGGCAAACTCATAGAGTGGTCTGTCCAGAATCCGGTCGCCCGCCGTACTCATCTCTACGATCTCGTATTGCAGATCCGGAGCCACTGCCCGGCAGCGTTCTGTCAACAGCTTTGTCTGCGCTATAGCGAGCGCGCTTTTCCTTGTACCGATGCGCACGACATTATTCATCCGCTTTTGTCTCCTTCCTGTTCTCACGGATCTCACCGATCCATCCGGGGAGGGCCGTCTGCAGACGCCTGCGCAGCGCGCGGGCCATCGCCGGGTCCTGTCCTGACGTCGTGATACCGGCAGCCACAGTTCCCTCCATACAGTAGGCGGGAAAGAAAAAGGTGCATTCCGCCTGGCAATCCGCCACATTGACCGGAATCTGTCGCGCATGACACAATGCCGCGACCATATGATTGACATCCCGGCTGTCGGTAGCCGTCACGACAAGCGCCCATTTGCCTTCCGTCACATCCTCTGAATGAAAGGCGCGCGTGATCTTCTGCACACAGCCATCCGCAAGGCAGTCACACGCCGTTGCCCTGTCAGACATATCCTGATCGGGGAGCAACACGTTATGTAGTTCAAATTCGGCCGTAAAACGTTTCGCAACGACGGTCACCTCCGCTCCGAAAGCAAGCAGTCCCCTGCACTTTCTGGCCGCCACCCGGCCTCCGCCGACGATCAGACACGGCTTTCCTTCCAGTGAGACAAACATGGGAAAATACGTCATTGCCCTTCCTCTCTCAATGCTTTGCGAAGAGCTTCCAGAAAACCCTTCATCTCCTCATAGACGGCTCCATCCCGCACGCGGTACAAAAGCTGCTCAAACGTGATCCCCGCCGCCGCTTCCTTCATCTGTGGGATCTCCGGCAATATCCGGTGGAAAAGCAGTTCTTTTTTTAATACGTCAAGCTGTTCCTCTATCATATGCTCGGCGCTTTTTTTCGCCTGTTGTTTTTTTTCATTGTTACTGCTGGCCAGTCCGTGAAAATAATCCATCTGATAGAGGCTGCCACACTCAGACACATTTCTGTCGATGTCCGCAGGTACGGACAGATCAAGCCAGAGCACTCCGGCAGGCACCTGTCTGTCTTTCGCCGCTTCCTCCCGCGCTCTGCGCCATGCCTCGTAAGTCACCGTATAATGAGGGCTTCCCGTAGCGCTGACAACGACATCGCAGTCCCCCATAGCCGTGTACCTGTCTTCATAAGGAACCATCTGCACGCCTTCGATCTCTACCACCTGTCCGTCCGCTCCATGTTTTCTGCTCGTCCCCATGAGAATCAGTCCTTTTTGACCCCGAATATTTTTCATGACCGTGCTCCCCGTCGCTCCAGTAATGCCGATGATCATCACTTTTGCCGTTTTCAGTCCCTGTTCTCTGACAAAATTCATGATCTGTCCGGCGGCCAGTGTCGCCACAGAGACGGAAGTCTTCGAAAGACTCGTATCTGTCTTGATCTTTTTCGCACAGGTGACGGCGCTGCGAAACACCGTATTGAGCGCAAAGTCCGTGCACTTCGTCTCCAGCGCCCGATACCAGGCATCTTTCACCTGACCGAGTATTTCGTCCTCTCCCATGACCATGGAATCGACACCGCTCGCTACCCGGTGCAGATGCCGCAGAGCGCCGGTCCCGTAATAACAGTTGCCGTATTGACGGCACAGTTCGATAGGCACGCCCTTTGCCTCACAGACAGCCTCCTCCATCCGCTCCCATCGGCGCTGGACAGTCGCCATCTCCGTCTCCATATCCTCTTCCCCCGGAAACTCCGTATACAACTCCATTCTGTTACAGGTGGAAAGGATGACGCTGTGCTTCATGTCGCTCCCCTCGCCCAGTTTTTTGAGAAAGGCAAGCTGCTCTTCCACAGAAAAAGCAAAACGGCTGCGCACTTCCAGCGGCGCTTTCTTATAGTTGATGCTGATCACATACATAGTCTGCCTCTATTCTTTCCCGTCACTCTGGTCATACTCATGCCCCGGTATAAGGACCGTCGTGAAATAAGAGCTCCTCTCCGTATCTTCGTCCAGACTCCAGCAAAGTTCCTCTGTATCCATACCGCAGTCTTTGACCATGGAAGCGCAGTCATACAGACCCATCTCCTTCAGGAGACGCTTTGCTTCCGGCAGATTCCTGCCACTCTTCATCAGCACTTTGCTTCCGGGCAGCCGCAGGCTCTCCTCCAGTCCTTCATATCCTGCCGGAATAATATGAAGCGGCTGCGACATCTCTGTCAGACTCCTGCCGAGCGCGGCCGCCGAAGCGCAGAAACTGTTGACCCCGGGCACCAGCATCACCTCATACCCAGCCCTGCGCACCGGGCCGGCCAGATAGGACACGGTCGCATAGACAGAAACGTCGCCCAGCACGATCATACCGACATTTTTCCCCTGCCGCAGATACACTTCCAGCCGCTTTGACAGCGCAGCATACACCTGTCTTCTCTTCTCTTCGTCTTTTGTCATCAGCAGATCGAGATATACGATCTCTTTGTCTGACAGTTCCATATAGTCCGCTGCGCCGAACATCTCACGGATCTGCGCTGCCGCTCTGCGGACAATCGACAGCGCGATCGTATGTTCCGATTTTGTCCTCGGCACTGCCAGCACCTGGCAACTGCGGATACATGCCGCCCCGTCCAGCGTCAGGTTACCGCCGGCGCCCGGCCCGACGCTGATACCGTAAAAAATACCACTGACATTTTTCCTGCATTTACGGATATAATGCGCCCGGATCTGCGGATCATATCCCATCCCGTGCATCACACATTCGACTTCATACCCCCGGGCCCGGCACCGGCTGCGCCAGCTCTCTTCCTCTTCTCCCGCCATATCCTCCAGCGCATGGACACCCGCCACAAGCATGAACGGGACAAGCGTCACCTTCCGGATATCCGCTCTCTCATCCAGCATCCGCAAAATATCTTCGATGGAAGGTACGCCCTCCACAGTAGCCATATAGTGAGAGCGTGCAGTTTCTTTCTCCAGCCGTTTTTCAATCTTCTCATAGACTCTGTTCGCCTGATGATAAGTGCCATGCCCCATAAAGATACAGACCTGCCCTGCACAAACCGGAAACTTCTCCCGCATAATACCGACAATAATGTCATAATCCTCTTCCTGCACGAGCAGCGGCTCTCCGACCTTGAGCAGTGCAAACCGCTCTTTCCACTGCATCGTCTGCCGCACCAGTTTATCGTATTCCTCGCCCGGTATCAGATGCGTCGGCTGGACCCATACATGAGAATAACCATCTTCACAGAGAGCCTCCAGGGCCTTCGTCACATTGTCTACCTCCACGCCCCTTCGTGCCAGATTACTGCGCACGATCTCACTCGTATAAGCGCGGCGCACCGTATGCTCCGGAAACGTTCGCCTCCAGTCTTCCTCGATCGCTACGATCGCCTCTTTCTCCGCCCTGTCGCAAGTCGTCCCGAAGCTCACTGCAAGGATCGCTCTTTTCACTCTCTCTGCCACGGATCATTCCCCCGTTCTTTCTCTGTTTTCGTACTTGCCAGTCTCCGGCCATATCCGGCCTGCGGTTCTCCCTCCGCACACAGACGGGGACATACTCCCGTATATCCCCGTCCTCCCATGCCATATCTCACGATCCTCCCACATTCTCAGGGGGATACTCCACCACATAGAAATCATAGGCATTGATGACCGTCGTCTTTCCGAACGTATCTTTTCTCTTGAAATTCCTGCCATAATTCACATGTACATGACCGTGAAAAAAGTATTTGGGCTCATACTTTTCCATCAATGCGCGAAAAGCAACAAATCCACGGTGCGGCAGGTCCGGCAGATCGTTGACCTGATACGCCGGCGCATGTGTCACCAGAATATCAAACCCTTTATGCCACCACAGTTTCAGAAACAGTCTGCGGATTCGCTTTCTCATCCGCCACTCCGTATATTGGTTCCTGGCTCCTTCAATATACTCCATAGAACCGCCAAGCCCTAATATCCGTACGCCCTGATGGACATAGATCCTGTCCTCGATGCAAATACAGCCTTCCGGTGGCTCTTCCTCGTAGATCCCGTCATGATTTCCCCTGACATAGAGTACGGGAACATTGCAGAGCGTGGCAAAAAAACTCAGATAATCCGGCCGCAGATCTCCGCAGGAGATGATCAGATCAATGTCTTTCATCCGCTGGGGATCATAATAATCATATAATAATTTCGACTCGTGATCTGTCAGTATCATAATGTTCATGACAGCGTCATTCTTCCATCTCTGTTTCATCTGTCTTAATGCCCTGAAGCTGTACAAGCGCCTGGGCTTCCTCTGTCAGTTCCTCCAGACCGGGGATACGTCCGACAACGTTTTCCGCCAGCCAGTCCATCCTGATAATATCATCCGCCCCGAGACTCTCTCCCTCGCCGCAACGGATATGACCATCCTGATCGCAGATCACACCGTCAAACGGATGAAACCTGTCCTCACAGATCGAATGTTTCAAAAATTCGATCAGTCTTCCCGTACCGCCGGGCATATGCTTGGAACAGATCACATCGACGACATCCGCCGACATGCCCCACCAGTAATTGACCGCCTTTTTGCCTTTCTGGACACTGGCCTCACTGCTGCCCTTGCAGATGTTCTTTACGATCCGTTCATAGAACTTCCCCCAATGCCAGACCGGCGTCGCCATATTGACAAGGCCGCCGTCCTCTTTCTTCGCGTATAGTCCATACTCTCTCGATGCCTGCTGCGGTGTGATCATGTCATCACCGGAGATATAGACGACGCCCTCCCGCGCAAGCCGTCCTCCTGCGTCCTGCTCCTTCGTCCGCGACCATTCCAGATACACATGTGCATAAGGATTGACCATCCGCGCTCCGAGCGCAAACGCATTGATATTGGCGACCGAACCGTAAATCGGATAATCCGCCACATAGCCAAGCCTGTCTGTCCGTGACAGGGCTGCCGCAATGGCTCCCACCAGAAACTTGGGCTCATACATCCTTCCGTAATACGTACAGATGGAAGAATACGGCATCTTCACAGAACAGTTATAGATCTTCACTTTCGGATGATGAATGGCGCAGCGCACACTGGCACCTACCATCTGAATGGCGATCGTAAAGATCAGATTGCAGCCCGATGCGATGGCAAGCTCAATGGCATTTTCCACCTCCGCATCCGTGTCAGCTCTGTCGATCACCATCGTTCTCAGCTTCCCGTCAAATGCCTGTTCCAAATACATTCTGCCGAGCTCATGGGCGTAAGTCCAGCTGGAAGTATCTTTCGTCTTTGGATAGATAAAGGCGATCTTCAGCATCTCCGGCGTGACAGGCAGCAGGAGACTGCGCAGAGAAGCCTTGGTTTTCTCCGGTTTCTCTACCAGTTCCACCTGACTTCCTTCGTCTGCCAGTCTGATCTCCATGCGCATCTGCTGGAGATTCTGACGCATATCGCTCTCTTTTTCTTTCACGGCCTGATCATAGCCGTAGATCTCCAGATAGACAAGAAATATATCGGAGACGCTCACGTCCATTTTTTCTTCCCGGACTGCCTCCAGCGCATCTGCGAATCTGCTGTATACGGACCGAAATGTCGTCCTCTCCTCTTCGCTCCAGATTTCCCCGGCCTTTTTGTCCATCAGTTTTAACAGCTTTTTGTAACTGCCCTCTTTCGTAAAACAGATCTCGCAGTTGTGCGACACTTCAAAGAAATCCATATACTCATAATAGAGGCGGTTTTCTCTGTCGTCTGTCTTTTTGGGGACAATGCGGGTCACAGTGGCGCCAATACTGTAGGCGCCCAGATATTTCATCACACTGACCCGCTTATTCCCCTCCTGAACGTAAAACCGATTCATAAACTCATAGACAACGATCGGGTCGCGGATTCCGTCCGTGACCTGATGGTCATAAAGAGAAGCCCATTTGCTGGCAAACTCTGTTTTCTCCGGCAGTAACGGCATGAAATTGCCCGCAAACGCATCTGTACGCCCGGCTGTCTTCGTACCGACAATCTTTGACAACGGAACATCCATCCGTCCCAGACTGACATTCGCCGTCACTTCCGTATAAGACAATATATCATCCAACACCGGTAGATACGGATATTCCCCTTTGGTCACGGCAGACTGGTATTTTCGTCTGCCTTGCTTTAATGCCGCCGTATAATCACTGAGTGCCACAACAAACTCCTCCGAAAAAATATATTACTATATTTTACCATTTCCCCGGAAAAATGAAAACCCCTTTTCCATCTACAGTCTGTCATACATCTCCACATACTCTTTCAGGTATGCGTAATGTCTTCTGGCATGTTCGGCAGCCGCATCAAACAGCCTGCGGGCTTCTTCCGGCTTCGTCTTTTTCAGCGCCGTATAACGGATCTCACCGTCAAGAAATTCCTCATAGGAAAGACTCGGCTCCCCGCTGTCTATCGTCAGCGGATTCTTCCCCTCCGGTTTCAAAGCCGGATTAAACCGAAACAACGGGAAATATCCGGACTGCACCGCTTTTTCCTCTTCGCGCTGCACACTTCCCATACCCGCTTTCACACCATGGTTGATACATGGCGCGTAGGCAATGATCAGCGACGGGCCGTCGTACTGCTGTGCCTCCGTGAGCGCTTTGATCGTCTGATTATAATCCGCTCCCATGGCAATCTGTGCCACATACACATAGCCGTAGCTCATGGCCATTCCTGCCAGATCTTTGCGCACCGTGCGCTTACCGCCGGCCGCAAAGAGCGCCGTTGCACCGAGAGGCGTCGCCTTGGAAGCCTGGCCGCCCGTGTTGGAATACACTTCTGTGTCAAACACGAGAATATTGATGTCCTTTCCGCTCGCCAGCACATGGTCCAAACCGCCAAAGCCGATGTCATAGGCCCAGCCGTCGCCGCCAAAGATCCACTTCGACTTTTTGGAGAGAAACTGCCTGTCTTCCAAGATCTCTCCCGCCAGAGCGCAGCCGGAACCGGTCAGCGCTTCAATGAGCGCTTTCGTTGCACATCCATTTTCATAAAAATCTTCATATGTGGAAAGCCATTTGCTGCAGCGCTCCTGCAACGTCTGCTCCGTCGTCTCCTGTTCCAGTTTTTGTACTTTTCCTTTCAGTCGCCGCCGGATCGTCTCTTCCGCCAGAAGCATTCCAAATCCAAACTCCGCCGCATCCTCAAACAGTGAATTCGACCAGGCGGGTCCTTCTCCTTTCTCATTGGCCGCATACGGAGTAGACGGGTACGAATTGCCCCAGATGGAAGAACAGCCGGTGGCATTGGCGATATACATCCGTTCCCCGAAGAGCTGTGTGATCAGGCGTGGATACGTCGTCTCACCGCAGCCCGCACAGGCCCCGTGAAATTCCAGATAAGGCTTTTTGTACTGACTTCCTTTTACAGTGGAGATCCCAAACTTTTTGACCAATTCTTCTTTTTCCGGCAGGCTCTTTCCATAATCAAAGTACTGCTGATGTTCTTCGTGCTCATGGACTGGGCACATGACAAGCGCCTTCTCTCCCTGTTTACCCGGACAGACGGCAGCGCACGAACCGCAGCCGGTACAGTCGACTTCCGAGATAATCATCGATACCTGATAACCGGGTGCGCCCACCGCCTCCAGCATCTTCATCCCTTCCGGCGCCGCTTTGGCCTCTTTCTCATCCATCACTGCCGGCCGGATAACCGCATGTGGACACACATAGGCACAGCGGTTACACTGTATACAGTTCTCCGGTTTCCATTCAGGTACTTCTGTGGCCACATTCCGTCTTTCGTGCGCCGCCGTACCGGATGGTACCGAGCCGTCGGCAATGTCCGCAAACACAGACACCGGCAGTTTATGTCCTTCCTGCACATTCACCGGCTTCTGAATCCGTTCTACAAACCGAAGCACTTCCGGACGGTCCGGGAGTGTATCCGTATCAAGTGGCTCGTCCCGTTCCTCTTTCCATGCCGCCGGTACCGTCACTTCTTTTACCTGCGCCATACCTTTCTCAATGGCCTCATAGTTCATGCGGACAATCTTCTCGCCCTTGCGCTCATAGGCAGCCTTCGCAGCATTTTTCATCAGCGTCAGCGCTTCTTCCTCCGGGATGATACCCGACAGCTTGAAAAACGCCGCCTGCAAAATGGTATTGATCTTATTGTTAAGTCCGATCTCCTTGCCGATCCGGATGCCGTCGATCACAAAAAACCGGATCTGATGTTCTGCCAGATACCGCTTCACCTGCCCCGGCAGAAATCGCTCCAGTGCTTCCCCCTCGTAAGGACAGTTGAGCAGAAAAGTACCTCCGTCTTTGATCTCCTCCACAATATGAAACTTGTGCATATAGACATGATTATGACACGCCGTAAAATCTGACCGGTCAATCAGATAGGCAGACCGGATCGGCTCTTTGGAAAAACGCAGATGGGACACTGTCAGCCCCCTTGACTTTTTGGAATCATAGTCAAAATATGCCTGTGCATACAAATCCGTGTGATTGCCGATGATCTTGACGGAAGACTTGTTTCCGCCCACGGTACCGTCTCCTCCCAGCCCCCAGAATTTGCAGCATATCTCTCCTTCTTTCTTGATCGGAAAGGGTCTCACCGGGAGCGACGTCCCGGTGACGTCATCTTCAATCCCGATCGTAAACCGCTTTTTGCTCTCATTGACAAAAACAGCATGGATCTGCGCCGGCGTCGTATCCTTAGAACCAAGTCCGTACCTGCCGGAATATACCGGGATGTCCTGATAATAGCTTCCGTGCAGAGCTCCCAGCACATCCAGATACAGCGGTTCCCCGATACTGCCCGGCTCTTTGGTCCGGTCAAGTACCGTGATCTTTTCCACTGTCTTGGGAATGGCCGCCAGCAGATGTTCCCGGGAAAACGGTCTGTAAAGACGTACTTTGATCAGTCCTGTCTTTTTGCCGGCTCTGTTTTCCTCGTCGATCGTCTCCTCAATCGTCTGGCAGACACTTCCCATGGCGATGATCACATGCTCTGCCTCCGGGTCCCCATAATACTGAAACAGTTCGTACGGCGTCCCTGTTTTCTCCGTGATCCTGCGAAACAACGCTTCCACAACACCGGGAATCTTGTCATATCTCGGATTAGCCGCCTCCCGGTACTGGAAAAATACGTCAGGATTCTGCGCAGACCCCATCTGTCTGGCATGAGACGGATTCAGCGCGCTTTGCCGGAACCGGTTCACCGCCTCACGGTCCATCAACTGTGCATAATCCTCTTTCTCCCATATGGAGATTTTCTGTACCTCATGAGACGTACGAAAGCCGTCAAAGAAGTGCAGAAAAGGCGTACTTGCCTGCAGTGCGGCGATATGCGCCACCGGAGCCAGATCCATAACCTCCTGTACACTGCTGGTGGCTAATATGGCCACGCCCGTCTGCCTGCACGCATAAATATCCGAGTGATCTCCAAAAATAGAAAGTGCATGGGCAGCGATCGACCGCGCCGCCACATGAAAGACACCCGGCAGCCCCTCTCCCGCAATCTTATAGAGATTGGGGATCATCAGCAAAAGTCCCTGCGAAGCGGTAAATGTCGTCGTCATGGCGCCGGCCGCAAGAGAGCCATGTACGGCTCCGGCTACCCCCGCCTCCGACTGCATGACGGATACCGTGACCGGATCGCCAAACATATTTGTCTCTCCTCTTGCCGACCACTCGTCCATCCACTCGGCCATCGTCGAGGACGGCGTAATCGGATAGATCGCCGTCACATCGCTGTAAGCATAAGCCGCCAGCGCCGCCGCCTGATTGCCATCCATAGTCTTCCTGTTTCTCTGTTTCACACCGGTTGTTTCTCTGCTCGATTTTTTATCATTCTGTTCCATAAATAGATACCCACTTTCCTTTGCCTCGACACCCATATTGCCGGCATCGACCGTTTTGGACTTAGTGTGTACCGTTTTATTAAAAAAAATGCCGTTCTGTTTACAAACAAAACGACATTTTTATAATCTGATTCACTGTTTTTCTTATCCCATCAAATCATAACAGGATGATCCACAGACCGATTTACACATTGATCTCTGCTTTCACACCAAGCAGTTCCTTGTTTTCTTCGAGAATTGGTGCCGCTACTCTGGCCAGAAAACTCTCCACCTGCTCTCTGGAACGTCCCACGTATCTGGAAGGCTCCATCGCACTTTGTAAATCGTCAAGCGTCAGCGGGAACGCCGGATCCGCCGCGATCAGTTCAAGCAGATTGTTGTCTTTTCCTTTTATTTTGACGTTCTTTCCCGCCTCCATCGAAAGAACACGAATCCTCTCATGCAGCTCCTGTCTGTCTCCGCCTGCCTTGACCGCATCCATCATAATATTTTCCGTGGCCATAAACGGCAGCTCACTGCGCAGACGCTTCTCGATCACTTTCGGATAGACGACAAGCCCGTCCACAACATTCAGGCACAGATCGAGAATCCCGTCCGCAGCCAGAAAGCCTTCCGGAATGGAGAGACGCTTGTTGGCGGAATCATCCAGCGTACGCTCGAACCACTGCACCGCCGAAGTGACGGCCGGATTGAGCGCATCAATCATCACATAACGGCTCAGAGAGGCGATTCGTTCGCTTCTCATCGGATTTCTCTTATACGCCATTGCCGAAGAACCGATCTGATTTTTCTCAAACGGCTCTTCCACCTCTTTCAAATGCTGCAGCAGACGGATGTCATTGCTCATTTTATGAGCGCTCGCCGCAATACCGGCCAGCACATTGGCCACTCTCGTATCGACTTTTCGGGAATATGTCTGCCCGGATACCGGATAACACTCAGAGAACCCCATCTTTTCAGCGATCATCGGATCAATCCTGTCGATCTTCTCCTGATCCCCGTTAAACAGCTCCAGAAACGAAGCCTGTGTCCCCGTCGTCCCTTTGGAACCGAGCAGCTTCAAACTGGAGAGCACATAATCGAGGTCTTCCAGGTCCATACAAAATTCCTGCATCCACAGTGTGGCACGCTTCCCTACTGTTGTCGGCTGGGCGGGCTGGAAATGTGTAAATGCCAGCGTCGGCAGATCTTTATATTGATCCGCAAAACGCGCAAGCTCCGCAATCACATTGACGAGCTTTTTTTTCACCAGCTTCAGCGCCTGTGCCATGACAATCATGTCCGTATTATCGCCCACATAACAGGACGTGGCTCCGAGATGGATAATGCCTTTCGCCTTCGGACACTGCACCCCATAGGCATAGACATGACTCATTACATCATGGCGGACTTCCTTTTCCCTTGCCAGCGCCACCTCATAATTAATGTCCTCCGCATGAGCCTTCAGCTCATCGATCTGTTCCTGCGTAATGTCCAGGCCCAGTTCCTTTTCCGTCTCCGCCAATGCAATCCAGAGACGGCGCCATGTGCGGAATTTCATATCCGGCGAAAATAGATACTGCATCTCTTTGCTGGCGTATCGCTCGGAAAGAGGACTGTTATATCTGTCTGTATTCATGAAATTCTCCTCATATCGGCCTGACCGACTGTCCGCAGTCAGTCCCTTTTTCTATCCATTACTGTCATTACCGTGTCAGATCACTGACCCCAGCGGCTCACTGGTCGTACTCACCTCTGATGTCGTCTCCCGGCGGTTCCAGCGGATACTTACCCGTAAAGCAGCCTGTACAGATTTCCAGTCCGTTTACGATCTCCGGAAGACGTTCTGTCTTCAGATACGCGAGAGAATCCGTACCAATCACCTCACTGATCTCTTCCACCGTTCTGTTGTAGGCGATCAGTTGCTCTCTGGCCGGCACATCCGTACCGAAATAGCAGGGCCAGAGGAACGGCGGCGAGCTGACGCGCATATGCACTTCTCTGGCGCCCGCCTCCCGCAGCATACGCACGATACGGTCAGATGTCGTCCCTCTGACGATCGAGTCATCGATCATGATGATCCGTTTGCCCTCTACGACCTCCCGCAGCGCATTCAGCTTGATCTGTACACTGCTCTCACGGTTTTTCTGTTTTGGCTTGATAAATGTCCGGCCCACGTAGGCATTTTTGACGAAAGCCTGTCCATAGGGAATCCCCGACTGCATGGCGTATCCCATCGCCGAACAGTTCCCGGACTCGGGCACGCCAACGACCAGGTCCGCATCGACCGGCGAATCGATCGCCAGATATTTCCCCGCGAGTATTCTCGAATTGTAAACGCTGAAGCCATCCACATAGCTGTCCGGCCGCGCAAAATAGATATATTCAAATACGCATCTCGCATGTTCTTCTCTTGGAATACACATGCTCGTATCGGATTCAATCCCCTTCTCCGGAGAAATCGTGACAATCTCTCCCGGAAGCACATCGCGGATAAACTCTGCCCCCACCGTGTCAAGGGCACATGTCTCGGAGGCAAGAATATAGGTGTTATCCCGTCTGCCGATACAGAGCGGCCGGAATCCAAACGGGTCTCTGGCGCCGATCAGCTTCCTCGGCGACATCACGATCAGAGAATAAGCCCCTCTGATCTTCTTCATGGCACAGCCTACCGCCTCTTCCACCGTTTTCGTATGCAGGCGCTCTCTCGCTATGTGATAGGCAATCACTTCAGAGTCAATCGTAGTCTGGAAGATTGCGCCCGTATACTCGAGTTCCCTGCGAAGCTCCGGCGCATTGATCAGGTTGCCATTATGGGCAAGCGCCAGCGTTCCCTTTACATAATTGAGAACAAGCGGCTGTGCGTTTTCTCTCGTGGAACTGCCGGCAGTCGAATAGCGCACATGCCCGACGCCGATGTCTCCCTTCAGTTTCTCCATGATCTCCGGCGTAAAAGCCTCATTCAAAAGCCCCATATCCTTGGCACTGATAACTTTCGCCCTGGGCGCCTCAGTGTCGCTGACTGCGATCCCACAGCTCTCCTGACCCCGATGCTGCAGTGCAAACAGACCATAATATATGGTAGAAGCCACATCCCCGCCGTCAAAGTCATACATGCCAAATACGCCGCATTCTTCCCGCAGCTTGTCTGTCTCTTCCGTCAATATGTTTATTTTTTCTGTCATTCTTATTTATAACCCCAGACGTTTGAATACTTCGTTATATGCTTCCTCTACATTTCCGAGATCTCTGCGGAATCTGTCTTTATCCAGTTTCTCATTCGTGTGCACATCCCAGAGACGGCATGTGTCAGGCGAAGTCTCGTCTGCCAGAATGATCTGACCGTGATAGCGGCCAAATTCGATCTTAAAGTCGACCAGTTTGATACCCGCCCGCAAAAAATAATCTTTCAGCACTTCATTAACCTGAAAGGCATATTTTTTGATCGTCTCAATCTCTTCCCATGTTGCCAGTCCAAGGGCAACTGCAAAATAAGTGTTAATCAGCGGATCGCCAAGTTCATCGTTTTTGTAGCTGAATTCGATCGTCGGCATCGTAAAAGGAGTGCCTTCCGGTACGCCGAGACGTTTGGAAAAGCTGCCTGCCGCCACATTGCGGATGATCACTTCCAGCGGAACGATCTCCACCTTTTTGACCGCGGTCTCTCTGTCGCTCAATTCTTCAATAAAATGAGTGGGAACCCCTTTTTCCTCCAGGAGCTGAAACACACGGTTCGTCATGCGGTTATTGATCACACCCTTACCGACGATCGTACCCTTTTTTTCTCCGTTGAATGCGGTCGCATCATCTTTGTAATCTACGATGAGTACATCCGGATCATCTGTCGTGTATACCTTTTTTGCCTTTCCTTCGTAAAGCTGTTCCAGTTTTTTCATTTTTATCCCCTGTGCCTTTCGTATTGTTGCCATCCGGCGGTATCATATCTGTCGATATTATCGTATGTCCTGCGGACATCCTCCCGATGCCATCCGGCGGTATCATATCTGTCGATATTATCGTATGTCCTGCGGACATCCTCTCGATGCCATCCGGCGGTATCATATCTGTCGATATTATCGTATGTCCTGCGGACATCCTCCCGATGCCATCCGGCGGTATCATATCTGTCGATATTATACATTACGATCTTTTAGAAATCAACTTTGTTGTTGTGAAAGATAAAAAGTCATGATACAATAAATTCATATTTAGTACATTTTAGTAAATTCAGTCATAAGGAAAGGGGTCTTCTACTTGACTCTCAAGGAAATTGCGGAAATGGCCGGTGTCTCACCGGCAGCGGTCTCTCTTGTCATCAATAACAAACCGGGAATCAGTGACAGCAAACGACAGGAAATTCAAACTCTCCTGCGGAAATATAATTACACCTCATCGAGACGTCCCAAAAAGACGATACAAAAGAATCTGCTCTTTCTCAAATATATCAGCAATGGACATCTCGTGGAGGAAAATATCGGTTTTGTCTCTACGATCATCGATGCCATTGAAGCACAGTGTCGTAAAGAACAATATACACTGCGTATCGTCGTTTCTAACAACAGTCTTAATCATACGATCTCCGAAATCGATTATTCTTCTATTGACGGTATTTTTGTGCTCGGTACGGAACTGGATCATTTTTCCTATCCGATACTGGAAAAAATACCGGTTCCTTATATCGTCATCGACAACAATATGCCGCATTTTTCCTGCAATACAATCACGATGAACAATCAGGAAATGGTATATGAGGCGGTCAGACATCTGGCCTCCCTCAATGTTTCCGATATTGGTTATTTCAGAAGCCGCATGTCAATCCAGAATTTTGAGGAGCGGGCACAGTCATTTTATCAGTCTGTGAAAGAACTCGGTCTGCACTGCTCACCTTCCCATGAATTTCTGCTGGAACCGACGATGCTTGGAGCCTATGCCTCTATGAAGCAGCATTTACTGACGCGGCATTCCGTGCCGCCCTGCTGTTTTGCCGACAATGATACGATCGCCATCGGCGCCATGAAAGCACTGAATGAATTTCATTATAAAATCCCGGAGGATGTCTGTGTGATCGGATTTGACGATATTCAGTTTGCCGCCGCCAACTCCCCCTCTCTTTCCACGATGCAGGTACCGAAAAATCTGATCGGCTGTCTTGCCGTCAAGACATTAAACAATTCCATACTTCACAGTGAATACCGCAATACCAAAATTCAAGTCGGTGGACAGCTCATCATTCGTCACAGTACGCTTTTGCAGTAAGCAAAAAAGAGCCGCTCTTCCGACTCTTTTGAACTGCGGAGGGAAGGCAATCGGAGACAACGCAGCGGGAATAATCCGGTTCTGTCTCCATTCCGCTTTTCTTTCCATAATCCGCTTGCCAGACAGCCAAACAGGCAGATTGCGCAAGATATGTACTGGCAATTCTTTTCTTTCATATTTGATTTCTTCTTCCATGTTTGATGATCCAATCCTGGGCCTTGCTCCGCCCCAGTTTTTCCCATTGAGAAATAATAAAATCTGCTTTTTCCGGTGCATCTTTATACAAGTCATTGAGATTGTTCCCCACACTTTTCTGAACAAACTTTTCCGGGTCGTCTTTTAAGTTTGTAAGGATAATAGTATATCTTTCAAACTCATCCAATGCCACAAATGATTTTTTAGACCAGGGCAGCCGCGTTCTGATACCTTCACTTGCAAGTCTCCTGACATGCACACTGCTGTCGGCGGTCCATTTTATTAATTCATCCATGACTTCCCGGGGATGTTCTTGCAGCAAAGGCCGAATCGCAAACTCTCCGGTAAATCTTTTTGTCAGTTCTTTCAAAAATGTGAGTGATAAAGTCCAGTTCTCATTTCCGCATCGTTCGACATATCTGCCAACAGGCCATAACCACCACCCCAAACGAAACATTCCCTCGGGCCGCGTCAGTTCCGGCCCTAACAGATCAAAAAATGCCCGGATATTTTTTGAATAGTCTCCAGGCATACATTCCTGCATAGCATCTGCAATGCAGTCAAGCCTTGCAAACAATTCTTTGTCGTCCAATTTACCGAGCAGAGAATGGCAAAAGTTTGTTTCCTCAAAGTCCGGCATCACTGAACATATTTTTTGTGAAAGACTGAGAATATAATGGTCGTTATAATAGTCTTTGTGCTTCATATCTGTCCGCCCCCTGTAACTGATAAATTTATTATAACATCCAAACAATCTCTGTGTAAATTTGTTTTGCTGCCCCAGCACAGCAGCTCCTGACGGAATTTATCCATATCGCGCAAAAAAGCCGCCCATTCTCATGAGCGGCCTTCTCTGCAGTCTTAAGTACCGTTATGACTATGCCAGCGATTTCTCAAACGCTTTCATCAGCAGCATCGCCACCGCAGCCCCGGGATCTTTGAGACTTCTCGAGGCTTCACCTCTCGTAGCCGCCCGCCCGTGGACTGCGATCATCGTCGTTGTGTTTTCAAACCCTTTTTCTGCCGCAGCAGCAGCTTTCTTCGCCGCGTCGGCAAGATTCTCTCCATTCTCTGTCACTGCCGCGCGCAGGGCGTCTACCGCCGGCGCCAGTCCGTCCAGAAACGTCTTATCACCGATCTTTGCCTTGCCCCGGTTCATCACACCGTCCAGATACCCCTGGAACACGCTGACAATATCCGCATCTTCCAGCTCGGTCTTTCCCTTTAACACCTTGCCTGCCTGCATAAGCCCGGAAGCCATCAGCGTTCCCATCGTGGACGGCACTGCCGTTGACATGGCTTTGCCCGCCGCATAGAGCAGTTTCCCGGCATCGGCCTCGCCACCGTCTTTTACCGCCTCATAAGCAGCTTTAAAACCGTCGCCCATTGTCAGACCGAGATCGCCGTCGCCGACGATACTGTCAAGATCGATCAGATAGTTTTTGTTTTCATTCATAATCGTATCGGCTTCTCTCAGGAAACCGAGTAACACCTTGTTATCCATACTTCCCCGTCCTTTCTGTACCTCTTAAACCTGTACGAAAAATGGTGTCTGTGCCGGTGCATCAAGATATTTTTTCAGTTCTTCGTCCAGCTTCAGCAAGGAGATGGAAAATCCGGCCATTTCCAGCGAAGTCACATACTCGCCGACATAATATTTATGTACTTTGATTCCTTTTTCTTTGAGCAGCGCATCCACTTTTCTCGTCACGATATACTGCTCGTCGAGTGTCGTCGCCCCGAGCCCGTTTACGAGCACAGCCACTTCGTCTCCCGACCCATAAGGAAGATCTGTGAGGATTTTATCAAGCATCTCGCTTGTGATCTGATCTGCCGGCTCCAGTTTGCCGCGGCGGATGCCGGTCTCTCCATGAATCCCCATACCGATCTCCATCTCGTCCTCACCGATCTCAAACCCCGGCTTTCCGACCCGTGGCACGACACAGGGCGTCAACGCCACACCCATCGTGCGCACATTATCGGCAGCTTTCTGAGCGATCCTTGCCACCTCATCGAGATCCAGCATGGCATCTGCCGCTGCGCCTGCGCATTTATAGACAAACACGATACCAGCCACACCACGCCTCGTATTTTTCTCTCCCGGAGCGCTCGGACCTGCGCTTGCCACATCTTCCCCGGCCACAACCGATACGACTCTGATGTCCTCCTCAAAATCCGCCTGTTCAGCCGCCATATCAAAGTTGAAAATATCTCCGTTATAGTTGCCATAAATATAAAGCACACCCGCGCCGCTGTCGATCTCCTTTGTCACAGCCAACATCTGCTCGGCGCTCGGAGACTGAAAGACATCGCCCACACTGCAGCCGTCCAGCATTCCCTTACCGACATATCCAAGGAACAGAGGCAGATGTCCGGAGCCGCCTCCGGTGGCGATCCCCACCTTTCCTTCCTTTTTATTGGCTGTCACAAGACATCTCACATCTCCCGCTGTGTATGTTACCAGATCCGGGTGTGCGATGTAGATCCCCTCCAGCATTTCATTTACATAGTTTTCCGGCTGATTGATAATTTTCTTCATTGCCCTTACCTCCACTCATATCATCTGCAGTTCTGTTATTACAATGTGATCGTCACATACTGCTCCGGTTCATACTCCACCACCGTACAGTCATTAAAATAGATACGCTCCGGAAGCGCCACCATCAGATGTACGGTCTCCTCATTCACCGGGAATGGCGCCAGATGCCACACCCCCGTATTCATGCGTACGATCGTCCCCTTCGGCACGTAGAACGCCTCTGTCAGCTCCGGAACAGGTGTCTTCGACGGCGGCGCCACATGAAGAACGATGTCTCCATCAAGCGGAAGGAGTATTTCCGCCGTTGTGTTGTGATACTCTGCCTTTGTCACTTTCATCTCGCATTTTTCCGCCGCCAGTGCGGAAAAGCCAACCGGCGCTGCCCCGGACACCGGATAAAGCACATGGTCATGATAAAATGTTCCCAGATTATGTCCTTCCGGCTTTACAAGATTATAAAAATCACCGTATTCTGCAAATGCCTCTTTGGTCAGCGCCCTCGCTTTTATTGTCTTCATAAATGCCATGCTCTCCTATCTTGTAGATTTTTTGTTTTCAATCATCTTCGTCACAATCATGATCACGAGCAGCAAAAGTCCCCAGATAAATGTCTTCAGGAAAGAATTGATCCGCATAATATTGAATGCACTGGAGATGAGCTGCAATACAACGACTGCCATACATACGCCTGCCACTTTGCCCTTTCCTCCATCCGGATCGGTACCGCCGAGAACGGCGATGAGCAGTGTCAACAAGGTATACGAGCTGCCGTAATCCGCCTTTGCCGAATTATAATGAGAAGCCATCAAAATACCGCCGATCGAACCGAGAACGCCCGATGTCAGATAAGTGATAATCGTAATCTTCAGATTGTCGATACCGGAATATCTGGAAGCCACATCATTGGTTCCCATATAGGACACATGCTGTCCATAGACAGTGGACCGAAGCAGAAACGCAACGCCAAGCGCCACCGCCGCAAAGATCATGACTGCGATCGGAATATTGGCGATCACCCCGTTGGCGATCAGACTGAACGATTCCGGCAGTCCGGTCAGTGCAGGTCCCTTGGTAATCGCCAGACCGAGACCGGTATAGAGCTGGAGACCACACAGAGTCACGAGCATCGGCGGTATCTTCAGATAGCCGACAAGGAAGCCGTTGAAAATACCACAGAGCGCGCCGATAATGAGCGCTGCAACGATACCTGCCATAATCCCCGCGCCGCTTCCGCCCATATTAAGGATCACGACTGCTCCAACAATACTGGAGAAGTTTGCAATACCCACAAGAGAGAGGTCGATACCGCCGGACATCATCGCCAGCATCATACCGATCGCAAGAATCCCAAACTCAGGAAACTGAATACACATACCCTGAAGATTGGCAACGCCAAGAAACGCCTGCGGTTCCAAAATACCCATGACAACGAAGATCACAACGGCAATGCCAAATAATGCAAGGGTATTTCTGTCCGCGTTTTTAAGATTTATTTTTTTGTTTTTCATATGTACGCCTCCTTATACCTTTGCACTGTTGGCAATCTTCTTTGCCCTGAGAGAAGTGATGGACGTACCGATAACAATGATCAGACCTACCACAAAAGTCTGGAAATGTGTCGGTATGCCGAGCATAATCAGGTTGTTCTGTACAATGGCGATCAGAAGGACGCCCAATACCGTACCGATGACCGTGCCGTGTCCGCCCGTGATCCGCGTGCCACCTACAACGACCGCGGCAATCACCATCATCTCGCTCCCCATCAGCGCCTGCGGGCTGGCATGTCTGAGCAGGATCACGTAAGTCAGACCGCCGATCCCTGCAAAAAATCCTGAAACCATATAGATAATAAACTGTATTTTCACCACATTAAAACCAGCGATCCTGGCAGCGTTCTTGTCACCGCCGATGGCATAGATCCCACGCCCGAGCATCGTATATTTTAAGAGGAAATAAGCGGCAACGATCAGCACGACCGGAATCAGAATCAGGGCCGTAAGCTGGAACGTGATACCGTCCGCATTGGTATAGGAAAAAATAAACACTTTCGAGAGATCACCCAGATTTCCCGAGATGCTGCATTCCTCTGTCCCGAGAAACGCAAGCGTTGCCCCATTGACAGCGCTGCTCACACCCAGCGTTGCAATCAGCGGCGGCAGTTTGATCTTGGCAATCAAAATGGCATTGATTACCCCAAACAAAACGCCGATGGCGCCTGCCATCAGGTAAGCTATGAGCGGATTGTCAATCCCTGTGACCATCGTAAAACGAACGGTCGCATACATCGCCATGCAGGCGACTGCCGGAAAGGAAACATCAATACCGCCGGAGATGATCACGATCATCTCACAGATGGCAAAGATCAGAGTGACCAGCATCGCTCTCGACAGCGTGATTACCGTGGACACTCCTGCAAACGCCGGGTTGACCACACCGATTAAGATACACAAGCCTACAATGATGTAAACAACGATCATTTCATTTGTAGACAATGTCTGTTTTAATTTCTTATTCATCATCGTCCTCCTTACATCCCGCTGTTCAGCATTCCCGTCAGCTGGTTTTCGTCCATATCACCGGTCTCGATCATGCCGGAAGTTCTGCCGTTTTTCATAATTATCAGCTTATTGCAATTCTGCACAAGTTCACTCAAGTCATCCGAGATGATGATCACGCCAATGCCTTTTTCCACGAGCTCATGCAAAATTTTATGGATGTCTGCCTTGGCCCCCACATCGACGCCTACCGTGGGTCCATTGAGGACGACAAGCGCCGGCTCCGTGTTCAGCCATTTGGCAATTACCATTTTCTGTGCATTTCCTCCGGAAAGTGTGCGGATCTCAGGCGAAGGTGAGGGCGCCGCACAGCCGATCTTGTTGATCCATTCCTGCGTCACACGGTACATCTCCGAGTGGTCCAGTTTTCCATGCTTTAAATAGCGGGAGATCGAGGCCGCCACTGTGTTGTCCTGGATGGAGCGAGTCATAAAAAGTCCCTGTGTCAGACGATCTTCCGGCACATAGCCAATCTTGTTTTTCATGGCGTCGGCAATCGAACGGACCCGGATCTCTTTTCCGTTGAGGATAATCCTGCCACTCTCCGCCGGGGCCAGCCCGAACAGAGCATCGCCAATCTCCCCGCGGCCGGAACCGAGCAAACCCGTGATCCCAAGCATATCTCCCTTATTCAAAGTAAAGCTGACATCCTCAAAAGCGCCATGTCTCGTCAGATTCTCCACCTTCAATATCTCTTCATCACTGTGCTTCGGACGGTACGTCTCGTCAGACAACTCATGTCCCGTCATGCACATGACAAAACGTTTCCTGTCAAACTCATCAATCAGTCCCGTCGCCACATTCTCGCCGTTTCGCAGGATCGTCAGACGATCTGCGATCTGATAGATCTCATCCAATTTATGATTTACAATAACGATCGCCATCCCCTTCTCTTTGAGGTTGCGGACAATCTTATTCAATTTTTCCACTTCATTTGCCGTCAGCGCCGTCGTCGGCTCATCGAGGATGAGCATCTTGGCATCATTGATGATTGCCCTGCATATGGCAACCATCTGCTTATTTGCCACAGACAGCCGTTCAACCGGTATATCCGGGTCCATGTGAGCACCGATCTGCTCCATCGCCTCCAAGGCAAGCTCCCTTGCCTTCTTCCAGTCCATTTTCTTCGCGCTTGTCATGAGCGCTCTGTTCATCGCAATATTTTCTGCCACTGAAAGATTCGGAAACACTGCGAAATCCTGATAGATAACCTGAATTCCGAGGCTGATCGAATCGATCGGCGTCAATTTCTGTATTTTTTTGCCCTCAATATAAATGTTGCCTTCCGTAGCGTCATGAACGCCGGATATTACTTTGATCAGTGTAGACTTGCCGCAGCCATTTCCTCCTGCCAGACAGTGGATCTCTCCGCTTCTCACTTCCAGGCTGACTCCCTTTAACGCCTTTACGCCGCCAAAGTATTTTTTTATTCCATCCAATTTCAAAAATGTCTCTGCCATACTCTGTCCCATCTTTCTTTCATCATTCCAACAGACGCATTCCCTTATCATAGTGGAAAGGCGGACCTCATAAATCCCTTTTACAGTCTTACAAGGTCCGCACTTACTTCCGGAAAGCGGCTCCGCTTTCTATTTCACCTGTTTATCAGAAATCATATGCAGGGTCATCTACATTATCCTTCGTCACATCGATCCATGCCTGACCATACAGAACATTTCCTTCCAATGTCAGATTGTCATAGCCCTGTACTTCCAGATTACAGCCAGACTCGATCGTCTCACCGTCCAGAACCTTGATTGCAAGCTGAATCATCGCTTTGCCTGCAAGCGCGGGATCCCAGAAAGAGATCATATCGATGGTGCCGTTTCTTACAAACTCACCGGATACGGATACAAGAGAAGTACCGGCAATCTTTACCTTACCCTGAAGGCCAAGTTCTTCTACTGCAAGCGCCGCACCTGCCACATCAGGCATAGCGGAACCCTGGATAGCTGCGATATTCGGGTTTGCTGTCAGAACCTCTTTCACTTTGTCATAAGACTTGGACTGATCGTCCGCGGTTTCAATCTTATCCCCGTACTGTGTCATGTTCGGGAATTTCTCTTCCTGAAGTTCTTTTGCAGCATCCACCCACTGATTGTGAGATTCGCTCGTCAGAGAACCAACTTCAAATATGTATTCACCCTCGCCGCCTGTAGCTTCGCCGAGGCATTCCATAAAGTGCATACCATAATCTTCGTTGTTGAACGCCTCAATGTCATAATCCATATTTGTCATGCCGGAAGCCTCATGTGTAATGACAACGATTCCTGCTTCTCTTGCTTTTTTCAATACGGGCTCCAACGCTTCCGTAGAGAACGGTACGACACAGATCGCATCTACGCCCTGAGAGATCAGATCCTCGATTGCCTGCGCCTGCAGCGCGCCATCACCCTCGGAAGGTCCGGTATAAAAAGCATCCACTCCTGTCTCTTCCGCATACTCTTTGACACCGACTTCCATTCTCTGGAACCACGCGATACTCGTCAGTTTCGGAACAACAGCGATCTTATAACCTGCGCTGTCGCCGGATGCCGCCGCATCTCCTGCACCCTCGGCTGTCGCCTCTGCCGCCGCCGGCTCTGCAGCCGGTGCTTCTTCCACTTTGCTCACACCACAGCCAGCTAACAGAGAAGCCGTCATGGCAGCGCAAAGCAGCACACTCAATACTTTCTTTTTCATTCCTTTTCCTCCTTTTATCCATTTACTCACTTTAATAAAACTTTACTAAACATAATTAATATTATACTTATATTATTATTATATTTAGTATTTTTTACGTCTTATCAAGTAACACTAATGTATCATTTTACCCCCCCCCGTGTCAATCCATTTTACCATTTTTGACGCTTTATCCATTTTTATCTCCTATATTTTGTGCAGAATGACTAAATCCAAAAACCATCGTTCTATAATCCATTTTCATCCCCTCTCACTATATTTTAGTAAATTTCAGTAAAAATATTCTGAATTTAAAAAACATAAAAAATTTTACGAGAATAAATTCTGAATTTGTGATAGTAATTTTGTCTAATAAATAGTATAATAGAAGAAAATATTGTTGCATTTTATCCAAATGCAGTCATAAAACGAAAGCGAGGGATTTTTATGCAGGATGCGAAAAAACTGGTCTCCAAGAAATACCCAAATATCGTGTTGAATGTCATCCCGGGGCACTTTGTAACCCCCAGCTCCCACATCAACTATTATCTGGATATGTCGATGTTAAAGGCAAGACTGAGCGAAGCACAGAAAGTGGCAAAGGCAATGGCGGACGCCTATGTCGCCAGCACAGTCGTAGATACGATCGTCTGTCTGGAAGAATGCAAGGTCATCGGCGCTTATCTTGCCGAACAGCTCACAAACGTTGGTGTCCTCTCCATGAATGCCCATAAGACGATCTACATTACATCGCCGGAGATCAACTCTGCCGGGCAGATTCTTTTTCGTGAAAACCTGCAGCCCATGATCAAAAATAAGCATGTGCTTCTGCTGCTGGCAGCCGCCACCACCGGAAACACAATGTCAAGAGCGATCGATTCCATCGTCTATTATGGCGGTACTGTGACCGGAATCTCCGCGATTTTCAGCGCTGTCAACAAAACCCACGGCATACCTGTCCATGCGCTCTATACGATGTCAGATATTGCCGACTATAAGATGAGCCCGCCCGAATCGTGCCCGATGTGTAAAGAGGGAAAACCCGTGGACGCCATTGCCAACGGATATGGATATTCGGCGCTCTGAGGTAAAAACAGTCATAAATAAAACAAAAAGTTCTCATACGGTGCGCTCTCTGCGCCGTATGAGAACTCTTTTTCAGACTCATTGCAAAAATCTTTCCGTCCTTCTTCTTAAATTCTGTTCTGCAATGTCTTCATGTTATCGCTGTTATCACCTCTCTCATTCATCCATTTCCTACGCTCCACAAACCGGCCCATAAAAAACGCGATTACGCCGACACCGATACCGGTCTGGATACAAAACAGCAGGCTCTCCAGTTCGCCCGGAAGCTCACCGCCAATCATCGTTTCCAGCACCGGTGTAAACCAGGGCTCATAACTACCGGCAATCTCCGCCGCCACTTCGCTTCCGGCATCATCGGAACCACCAAACTCCGCCCCCCTGCGGACAACGACAGGCACTGTTATCAGTACCGCCGTCAATAAAAGCAGCCCCAGTACTGTTTTGGTGTTCTTGCTCATTGCATTTCCTCCTTTTTCCTGTCCAGCGCCTGCAGTTCAGGCTGCGCATAGACATCGAGTCCGATGACCAGAATCACCGTCACGATTCCTTCAATCACCGCCAGCGGAAGCTGGGTCGGCGCAAACACGCCGAGAAACCTCACCGCTGACTGAAAGACGCCGCCTTCCGGAGAGGGAAATGCCAGCGCAAGCTGCACGCTTGTAACACAGTAGGTAAACAGGTCTCCGAGCGCCGCCGCCAGAAAAATACAAAACCGTCTGTTGACTTTTGCTCTCTTACAGACCACATAGATAACATAAGCCAAGGCCGGTCCGGCAATGGCCATGGAAAACGTATTGGCGCCAAGGGAAGTCAGTCCTCCGTGTGCAAGCAAAAGCGCCTGAAAGATCAATACAATCAGCCCCAGAATACTGACCACAGACGGACCAAATAAAATGGCGCCCAGACCGGTCCCCGTCATATGCGAACAGCTCCCCGTCACAGACGGAATCTTCAGGGAAGAGATCACAAAGATGAACGCCCCTGACATGGCCAGCAGCGTAATCACACTGCGGTCGGCCTGCAGCCGTCTCCGGATTGCGAAAAATCCCGCAAGCAAAAAAGGTAGGCAGAGAACGCCCCAGGCCACACAGTATGACGCGGGAAGATAGCCTTCCATAATGTGCATGGCATTTGCCGCAGGCGCAATACCCGAAGCCACGGCAAGGACCACCGCTGCCAGCACCAGCCGCTTTTCCCGTCTTCGCTCAGTCTTCCCTTTACCCGCTTCCCGGTTCTCCGGTTTCCTGATTGTCCTCATTTCATGGCCTCTCCTTTCTTTCTGTGAGATATTGCCCATCCCCGAGGAGTGTATCCAGCTCTTTCACTGTCCTGGGGACTCTCCCTTTCTCCTTCAGCAGATTTCTTTCTTCCAGCAGTTTCGTGAGTTGATATAACATTGGTTGTTCCAGATTCGCGTCCTTGCATAGCGCCCTTTCGGAAAAGACCGCGGGCGGCGGCCCGTCCGCTCTCACTGTTCCCTCCTGCATGACAAGCACCCGGTCTGCCCACCGCCATACGAAATCCACATCGTGAGTGCCGACTATGAGCGTCTTGCCTTTTCCGCTGAGCAGATCGAGCACCTGCTCCAGCTGCCGCACATGCAGCGGATCAAGCGAAGCCTGCGGCTCATCAAACAGAAAGACCTCCGGCTCCATCGCAATGATGTCCGCAATGCTCACCCTTTTCTTCTCCCCGCCGCTCAATGTATGAGGCGGTCTGTCCTCATAGCCTTGCAGATTCATAAAGGAAACCGCGGCGGCCACCCGGCTTTCGACTTCCATCCGGGACAATTTTAAGTTCATCGGACCAAAAGAAATTTCTGCGCGCACACTGGGCGCGATCATCTGGCTGTCGGCATCCTGAAAGATGATCCCCACTCCCCGGCGCAGTACATTGACATTCTTTCTGGTAATTGTATTCCCTCTGTAACACAGTCGGCCCTGCTGAGGAAAAAGCACTCCGTTCATATTCAGAAAGAGCGTCGACTTTCCGGCGCCGTTCGCTCCCAGCACCGCAATCCTCTCTCCCTCGTAAATATTCAGACTGACACTCTGCAGCGCCTTACCGCCGCCCACATAGGCAAAGCTCACCTCCTGCAAAGCTAAGACAGGCTCTCTTTTCATCCGCTGATCCTCCCGATCAAGACCAGTACGCACACATACCCGGCGGCGGCCGCCCATTCACCCAGGCTGCTCTTTGCCGTTTTCTCCAGAAAACAGAGTTCTCCCTCATAACAGCGGGATTCCATGGCATTGTAAAAAGCGTCCGCCCTTCTCATCGACAGCACGAACAGATTACCTGCCACCTTACCGAACGTATGCAGCGACGTCCGGTAATCCACATAACCGAGTCTGGACTGCGCCGCAGTATCCATGTGATTCCATACCTCTGTCAGCACGAAAATAAAACGGTAGATCAGATACATCAGCTCAATCATCAGTCCCGGCAGATGACATTTTCTCAGGACTGCCAGCAGTTCCCCCACCGGCGTCGACAGGGCCAGAAAATAAAAAGCGCTGACCGCCCCCACTGCCCGAAGCGTCACCTCCGCCGCCCGAAGTGGACTGCCCATTGTCACAAGCAGCGCAATCCCTCCAAATATCACAAAAAACAGAGGGATTCCAAGCAGACTGAAATACTCGCGCAGCTTCACCCTGCCAATCCCTGCCGTTATGACCATCATGGACAGGATTACAAAGACCGATACCGCCAGGCTGTCCAGTACAAGACACAGAGTCAGTACCGCCAGACTGAACACCATTTTCAGAGCCGCACTGCGTCGCCGCAGGCCGGAAGCATATGCGTATTGTTCCAGATGTGCGACATGTTGTCTGCGCATACTCACTTCTCTTCCAACTCCCTCTTCATCAATATGCTACACGTCCTTCATACTGACCGCTGTTTACATAATGCCCATAGTAGAGTTTCAGATCATTGCCAAACAGAGAAACCAGATCAGGATTGTTCTGAATATAGACCGTTACGTTAAATGTTGCGGCTCCCTGTCTGCCTTCCGCCATTCCTGTCGTCTCAAAATGGGCATACAGCGCTGCGGCGTCGCCCTGTATCGGCGCCAGGTCCGCATAAGTGGCAGCATAAAAGGCAGGATCAAAGATCACGCTCTCATAACCGGTACCTGTCTGACCGTTTCCGGCATCGACTGTCTGGTCATCTGTACCAACAGCGGTCTGTCCGTCATCCGAAATCTGCGGGATGGACGGGACAATGGCTGGAACCGGGAGATCCGGCTGAAGAAAGCCCTGATCCAGATCGGCCGCCGCACTGTCGTAAGGGCAAAACCCATCGGGATGCAGGTGGGCCGGGTATCCGTGATGATAATGGTAAGACCCCAGTCCACTCTTATTTTTATAATCGTGATGTCCTCCGCTCGCGTCCGTTCTCCCGCTGTGCGCCTGCGCCGTCAGTGCCAGGTCAAACCTGCCCGCCTGCACCGGCAATATTATGAGTGCCAGCGACGATACAGTGATCAGTAGTATCTTTTTTAATGTTCTCATCTTTTTATCCTCCGTCATTTGTTTCCATCCGGTCAACGGGTTCCCTATATATTTATTCTAACATACACGGAAAATTTGTAAATTACTCCGCCACTATTTGCCGCCTGCTTTCCCTGTTCTGGCAGACGGTGCAGTGCACACTGCCCCTGCCGCCAATCACAAGCCGGCAGAGTCTGTTCCCGCAGACCGGACAGGGTTCGCCCGCATGACCGTAGACTTGCAAAAACGGAGTGTTGCGGTAGTCTCTCCCTTTCGTCTCCAGATATTCTTCCGGTGTAATATGATTTTTCTCTATAAAATAAGAAAGCCGTTCGGGAATGACGGCCGCAAGGCGCTCCCATTCTTCCGTCCGCAGATCGTCTGCAGAGCGCGCCGGATGGATACCTGCCGTAAATAAGATTTCATCTGCATAGATATTGCCGATTCCCGCAACCGTCGTCTGTTCCAGCAGACATTCCTTGACCGTTTTGCGTCGTTTTCCCAGACATGTATGCAGATATTCAGCCGTCAGAGACGCATCAAACGGTTCCAGCCCCAGCTTACCGATCCCGCTGTATGTATCGTCTTCTCCCTTCCGAAGCAGCCAGAAGCGTCCGAAGCGGCGCATATCGGCAAAACGCAGCTCTTTCCCGCCGCACAGGTGAAAAATGATATGGGTATGCTTTTCTTCCGGATACCCCGCCGGAGTAAGCAGCAGACAGCCTGTCATCCGCAGGTGCAATATCACACGATCACCGCTTTCTAATACAATGGTCAGAAACTTTCCTCTGCGCGACATGCCCGATATGGTCTGTCCTGCCATCCTCCTGCAAAACTCATCTGCCGCCGGATAGGCGGAGACTTCCGTCCGTCTGATTGTTACCTCTTCGACTGTAAGCCCCTGTATCTGCGGTTCGATCGTTCTCCTGATCGTCTCTACTTCTGGTAATTCCGGCATCCTCTTTCGTCCTTTCTCTCCGTATTTCCTGCACACAGACTTATGTCCTGTCGGCTGTGAGCCGAGCCGCAGTCTTCCCAGACACTGCCTGCCAGTCAGAACCGGCGAAACCGGGAGATAATCAAAGAAAGACTTTTTGAAGTATCACACTTCAAAAAGCCTTTTTTCATTCTGATCCAGCTACCTAGCGGACTTGAACCGCCGACCTCATCCTTACCAAGGATGCGCGCTACCGACTGCGCCAAGGTAGCTTATTGCTACTCTCACAACACCTTTAATATAGTACCTAATTTTGTCTTTTTTGTCAATAGGAAGTTTTGATGTCCAGCGCTGTTATTCATATCAGTAAAAATTGGAACAAGTTAAACAGGTAGCCGACAAGTATCATGCCAACAGTACAGATGCCAATAAACAATGCCAGCAGTTTCGGTTTTACCGCTTTGCGGAGCATAATCACAGATGGTAAACTTAATGTGGTGACAGCCATCATAAACGCCAAAATCGTACCGAGCTGTGCACCCTTGTAAAGCAGAGCCTCCGCCACCGGAATCGTACCAAAAATATCGGCATACATGGGAACGCCTACCAGCGTCGCAAGGATAACGCCAAAAGGATTGTTGCCACCTAATACAGCCTCGATCCAGCTTTCCGGTATCCAGTTATGAATGACTGCGCCAACACCCACGCCAATTAAAATATACGGGAATATCTTCCTGAAAGTGGAAGCAACCTGTTCTTTTGCATATTGAATCCGTTCCCGTACTGTCAATGCAGGGGTTTCTACGTCCACATCCCCGGCCCTGCGGATAAATTCTTCCACATATGACTCCATGCGCAACTTCTCAATCAAAGTACCGCCTGTTACGGCAATCGCCAATCCGACAATCACATAAACAAAAGCCACTTTTGCACCAAAAATACTCATCAGGAGAAGCAGACTCCCCAAATCCACCATGGGAGATGAAATCAGAAAAGAAAACGTAACGCCCAGCGGCAAACCTGCACCGGTAAAGCCAATAAACAGGGGAATGGACGAACAGGAGCAAAATGGCGTCACAGTCCCCAGCAGGGCAGAGATGACGTTTGCACCAATACCGTGGAACCGGCTTAATATGCGCTTGCTTCGTTCCGGCGGGAAGTAGCTTTGAATGTAAGAGATTACAAAAATCAAAAAGCAGAGCAACACAGTGATTTTCAAGACATCATAGAGGAAAAACTGGATGCTTCCCCCCTATGCGTTCCCCTACATCCAGCCCAAACACGGAAAGTCCTGCGCCAATCAGTTCGTTCAGCCATTTCATGCCCAAAACCTGGTCTTGAATAAATTTCCATACATTCATAGAGAAACCTCACTTTCAATTCTTTATATATCACATCAAAAAAATTTGATGTTTTGTTTCAAAAGAAACACCATCTTATTTTGATGGCGTTTCTCTATCACATAAAAGGCATCCGCCCTTTTAATCTGCATCTGGCGTTGTTATGGCAAGCAACAACTTTACCGCTCTCTCTCTGCCACTATCGCTCAAACGGTAATGCGTCCATTTCCCCTCCTGACAGCTTAAAACAAGCCCGGAATCACATAGAATTTTCATATGATAGGACAGGCCGGATTGAGTCAAATCCATTGGTTCTTGCAGTACACAGGCACATTTTTCACCACTTCGCAGTTGTTCCAAAATGGCAAGGCGCTTGGGGTCACACAAGGCCTTAAAGATTTTTGCGTTTTCCTGATAAATGCCCATGCAATCTCCTCTCACATCAAAATTTTTTAATATATTTCAGTATATGCAATAATCGTCCGTTTGTCAATAATGCTTCTCAAATCCGGCATCATTTTCCACACTTTATTCTGATCGATCGCATCTGCGGTATCATGTCGCCCCTTTTATCTCCCGATCGCCCGTCTCAGTTTGCTCTTAATACGCTGGAGGGCGTTGTCCGTGGACTTGTCGTCTCTGCCAAGCACTTTTGCGATCTGCACATAGCCCATACCTGTGAGATAGAGATCGAACACCTGTTTTTCAAAATTGCTCAGCTCTTTTTCTATCGTCTTTTCCAGGAGCTCCACACTCTCCTTGTCGATCCACGCCTCTTCCGGGCTCTTGTCCGATAGCGAACTGAGCACATTGACAAGCTCCGTCTCCTCGCCGCCATTCTCGCCCCGCTCCCGCACATCGCTGTAGAGGGAAATATATGTGTTCAGAGGCTTATGTTTCTTCCGCCTGGAAGCCTGCACGGCCGTATACATCTGTCTGGATATACACAGGTCGGCAAAAGTGAGAAAACTGGCGTCTCTGCCAATGTCATAATCCCGCAGCGCCTTAAAAAGCCCGATCATCCCTTCCTGAATCAGGTCTTCACCGTCCGCGCCAAGGATATACATCGACTTTGCCTTGCTTTTGACAAGGTTTTTATATTTGTCCATCAGAAAATCCGTGATCTCCACCTCGCCGTCACGCAGCCGCACAATCAATTCCTCATCACTGATCCCCGCATAATCTTTTTCCATTTACTGCATCCTCTGGCGCACAATTTCATAGGCAAGCACACCGGCCGCCACAGACGCATTCAGGGAATCAATATTGCCCTTCATGGGAATGGCCGCAGTGAGATCACAGCTTTCCTTTACGAGCCGTCCCACGCCCTGTCCCTCGCTGCCAATTACAAGCCCGATCGGGCCCTTCAGATCCAGATCATACATGACAGTGCCATTCATATCCGCGCAGACGAACCAAAGGCCTTCTTTTTTCAGGCTTTCAATCGTCTTGGCAAGGTTCGTCACCTTCGCCACCGGCGTATAGTTCAGAGCCCCGGCGGAAGTCCTCGCCACGGTGGGAGTCAGTCCGACCGCTCTGTTTCTGGGAATGATCACCCCATGGGCTCCCGCCAGATTGGCGGTACGAATGATCGCGCCCAGATTATGCGGGTCTTCAATATTGTCCAGCAAAAACAAAAAAGGCGGCTCTCCTTTTTCCCGCGCCGCCTGCAGCATATCTTCCACCTCCGCATAGGTATACGCCGCTGCGCAGGCAATGACCCCCTGATGCTTTCCCGTCTGCGAGAGCTGATCCAGCCGTTCCCGGTCGACATAGCGGATCAGTGTGTCCTGCTTTTTCGCCTCCCGTCTGATCGTCATCACCGGACCGTCCTGACAGCCGTCCAGTATGTACAGCTTGTCTATCGTCCTGCCGCTGCGAAACGCCTCGATGACTGCATTGCGCCCTTCTATCACAGACGTCTCATTCTCAAATGTCTCATTACTCATAGTTCTTTCCCTGCCTTTTCCAGCCCCAGTCTCACAAGCTCCAATACCCGGTCGAACCGGTCCTCCAGGTAGAGGTACCCGATCAGCGCTTCCAGTCCTGTCGCCTTCCGGTAATCTTCGATCGACGCATTCTTTGCCGTCGTATGGGATTTGGCATTTCGTCCCCGCCTGTACACGGCCAGTTCCTCTTCTGTCAGATCCTCCTGCATCGCTTCTACCATCTGTGCCTGCGCTCCGGCTTTGACATACTTCACCGTCTCACGGTGAAGCAGGTTGGCCGCCTTGTTCCCCCGCTCCACAACGACCGTACGGATGATCAGATCATAGACGGCATCGCCGATATAAGCGAGCGTCAGCGGGGAAAAAGTGCGAATATCAATTTCTCTCTCTTCCCGGACCAACGCACGCCTGATTTTAATCAGCCCGCTTACGCCCTCTTCCATTTTACGCCTTCTCTTGTGTCCTCCAATATAATGCCCTTTTCCAGCAGTTCGCCGCGGATCGCGTCAGCCCTGGCAAAATCTTTCGCTTTTCTCGCCGCCTGCCGCGCTTCAATCATCGCCTCGATGTCGGCGTCAAGCATCTCCTCTTTTTTGTCAACGATCAGCCCCAGCACGCCCGTCAATGTGCGGATCTCTGACAAAAGTCCTGAAAGAAAGGCGCCGGAACTGGTTTCGTTCACTTTCGTATTGACAAACTTCACAAGTTCAAACACTGCCGAAAGCGCGTCCGCCGTATTGATGTCGTCATCCATCGCCTCCTCGAATTTCATCCGGAAGCCGTCTGCCTCCCGCAGAAATGCCTCTTCCTGCGCATCCGCCTCTTCCTTCTTTGCGTTTCCGAGCAGGAATTTCAAGTTCTCCACGCTGGTGATGATCCGCTCCAGACCATTTGCCGCCGCTTCCATCAGTTCCGCGCTGAAATTAAGCGGACTTCTGTAATGTGCCGACAGCATAAAGAACCGCAGTACCTGCAGATCATATTTTTCCGCTATGTCTCTCACCGTAAAGAAATTGCCGAGAGACTTGGACATTTTTTTATTATCAATATTCAAAAAGCCGTTGTGCATCCAATATCTGGCAAATGTCCTGCCATTTGCCGCCTCGGACTGTGCGATCTCATTCTCATGATGCGGGAATATCAGATCTTCGCCGCCCGCATGAATATCGATCTCCTCCCCCAGATACCGCCTGCTCATAACGGAACACTCGATATGCCAGCCCGGCCGTCCCTGGCACCAGTCGGACTCCCAATACGGTTCTCCCTCTTTTTTCGGTTTCCAGAGAACGAAATCGAGAGGATCTTCTTTCTGGTCTTCCCCTGACACAAGGAGCGAGCGATTGCCGCCCCGCAGATCATCCAGATTCTTATGGGAAAGTTTTCCGTATTCCTTAAAACTTCTCGTGCGGAAATAAACGGTTCCGTCCGCTGCCAGATAGGCATGGCCCTTGTCAATCAGTGTACGGATCATCTCCAGCATCCCGCAGATTTCTTCCGTCGCCAGCGGATGCGTCGTCGCCGGACGGACATTCATGGCCGCCATGTCCTTCTTGCACTCCGCAATATATCGCTGGGAGATCACCGATGCCTCCACACCCTCTTCGATCGCCTTTTTAATGATCTTATCGTCCACATCGGTAAAATTGCTCACAAAATTCACTTCGTAGCCTCTGTATTCCATATAGCGGCGCGCCGTGTCAAACACGATCATTGGCCTGGCATTGCCGATATGGATCAGATTGTATACCGTGGGACCGCACACATACATGCGCACCTTCCCCGGTTCAATGGGAATGAACTCCTCTTTTTTCCCTGACAGCGTATTATAAATTTTCATCTTTTTCTCCCTTACCGCTTTTCTTTACTGCTTTTTCTGCAGTTCTTTTAATCTCTCCTCCAGCTCCAGCAGACGGTTTGTGAGAACGCTGTTGGATTTCTGCAGATTTTGAATATCTTCCCGGACAGGATCAGGCAGATCCGTCTGGTTCAGCTCTTCCCGCGGAAGCGCCGTATTGTTCCGCTTTACAACTCTTCCCGGCACACCCACGACCGTGGAATTCGGCGGCACTTCATGCAGCACCACGCTCCCGGCGCCGATCTTGGAGTTGGCGCCGATCGTAAAGGAACCCAATATTTTCGCACCGGCACTGATCATCACATTGTCTTCGATCGTCGGATGACGCTTGCCGTGTTCCTTTCCCGTTCCACCCAGTGTCACGCCCTGATACAGTGTGACATTCCGGCCGATGATCGTCGTCTCCCCGATAATAACCCCATTTCCATGATCGATAAAGAATCCTTCGCCGATCTCGGCCCCCGGATGAATCTCGATCCCTGTCTTGCGCACGCCTCTCTGCGAGATCCACCTCGCCAGAAAATAATGACCATTTTCATATAGCTTATGTGCGATCCGATAATGGATCATCACTTTAAAACTGGGATACAAAAATACTTCCATCGCAGAATGGATCGCCGGATCTCTCTCCCTGATAATCCGTATTTCCTCACGAACCCGCCTGATAAATCCCATAATGCCATCTCCTAAACCCCTGCGGCCCAGACCGTCTGCGGCATTCCTGCGGCCGAATATGCTCTCTATCACAATATGCACGCCGGCCTGTCCGGGTCAATGCCAGATCCTCTCTATACAATCTCATTGATAAAAGACCGCGACAACGTCCGTATCTTCGACAGCCGCTCATACACACCGCCCTGCGGCCCATTCCTCTGACAGTCCAGCTCCATATCGTCAAAGCATTCTTCACTGCTTTTTCTTCCGAAGATAAACTCAGTGAGCGCATCGATCCGCACAGACACTTCCGCCTTACTGTTTTTTTCCAATAAAGCTATTGTACTTTCTTTTTCCCCCACTGTCCAGAGAAAAGTACCATTGTTCTCACGGATCAGCGGGTCTGACAACTTCAGCGTGACCGTGACCGTTTGCCCCTGCTGCCCTTTCAGCCGCATAAGAGAGAGCATAGCCGCCGCATTGGTGATCCGCGCCATGATGACAGGACGGGTCTGATCGGAAATCTGCAGCGCATCCTGCGCGGCAAGCTCCTTGGACACAATAGCCTCCTGAATCTCTTCCTTCCCGTTTTCTTTTGCATACAGATAAAAACCGGCAATCTCTCCCTGTCTCTTCCACAGATAGATGTCGCCGCCTTGCGCCAGACTCTCTTTTTTCTGCCTTCTATAATAGGAAGCATCTCTCTTTAAATAAAAATGATACCGCGCTTCCAGCTGCTCCCCCGCAAACCGGGCCAGCGCTTCTTCCTCCCCCGCCTCCATGACAGAGCCCCTGTTCTCCCCTCTCCAGACAACATGAAATACCGGCCTGTCATAGATATAACGAAACTGATAGGGCGTATAGATCGCCGGGTCCGCAGGCATCAGAAACGTAAATGGCCGCCCGGACTCATACATATCATGCAGACAGTGGCGCAGAAGCCTGTCCATATAGCCCCGATGACGGTATTCCTTCTGTGTGCCCACGCCCACAATATAATACAGCGGCACATCCTGAAACAGACGGCCTTCCCTGTCCGGTGCGTAAATTCTCCCCGTATAAGGCGTCAGGAACAGCATCGCACGCAGCGCATTGTCAGACGTCACCCCATATCCGATATTGTCTTTCATCTTCTCCGCAAAATAGTAGTCCGTAAACGTCTGCGAATCCTCAAAAAATATTTCCGACCACATCTGCTTCACCGCAAGCGCTTCCGCTGTCGTCAGTTTTACCACCTGTTCCATCTCTCACCTTCCTCTGTCACGCTTCCTGCGCTCTCGGGCAACCTTTACAGCCGCCGCAGGCTTTCTCTTTCTCTTTTGTGACATCAATGTCATAAAAATGAGCCGGACTGGTCAACAGGCAGACTGCCTGAGAGGAAATGCCCTCTCCGCTCCCCGTAAAACCGAGCCCTTCTTCTGTCGTCGCCTTCACATTGACCTGTCCGGCCTCAATGCCTAGCGCCTTTGCGATGTTTTCCCGCATCACATCGATATGCGGACGCATCTTCGGCGCCTGTGCAATGATCGTTGCATCAATATTCTCTATAAAAAAGCAGTTGTCCTCCAGCAGTTCCCCCACTTTTTCAAGCAGCTTGATACTGGAAATTCCTCGATAAGCGTCATCCGTGTCCGGAAAATGTTTGCCAATATCTCCCAGCGCCGCCGCACCGAGCAGTGCATCCATAATCGCATGGAGCAGCACATCCGCATCCGAATGTCCAAGCAGCCCCTTTTCATAAGGAATCTCCACCCCACCAAGAATCAGCTTTCTTCCTTCTACCAGTCTGTGGACATCATATCCCATTCCTATCCGCATCATTTCTCCCTTCCTTACCTCTGATTTCTATAGGTTAGTATACACGATATCCACGGTTTCCTACAACTATCGGGTTAAATATTTTACTTACTTCTCCAGCGCTCGCAGCAGATTGACCATCTCGATCGCGCCGCTTGCACACTCGGCGCCCTTGTTGCCCGCCTTTGTCCCGGCACGCTCGATGGCCTGTTCGATATTTTCCGTTGTCAGTACCCCGAACATCACAGGGATACCGCTGGCCATTGACACCTGTGCAATCCCTTTGGACACTTCGTTGCACACATAGTCATAATGGGAAGTCGAACCTCTGATCACAGCGCCCAGACAGATGATAGCGTCATACTTTCCGCTCTCCGCCATCTTTTTGGCGACGACCGGTATCTCAAAAGCTCCCGGCACGAGCGCTGTCACAATATCCTCCTCCGCCACCTCATGTCTGCGCAGTATATCTAACGCACCCTCCACCAGTTTTGAAGTGATAAACTCGTTAAACCGTGCCGCGACAATGCCCATCCGCATCCCTTTTGCCGTCATGTTACCTTCTACTCTTCTCATCTCTCAAACCTCCGATTTTCTCTGTTTTCTGCCGCTTCCCGGCAGTTCTCTGTCTATGTTCAATCTGTCACAGACAGCATCCTTACTGTAGATTGTACCTGCCAATTCCCGGCTGCTGTCATCTCTGACCTCCTGGCTCAAATCGCCTCATAGTTCACCATGTGTCCCATTTTCAGTTGTTTGGTCCGCAGATAAAACTGATTGTAACTGCCTGCCTCGATCTGAATGGGAATCCGCTCTTTGATCTCCATGCCATAGTCCGAAAGCTCATAAATCTTGTCCGGATTGTTCGTCAGCAGACGCAGCGACCTCGCACCCAGATCACGCAAAATCTGCGCGCCAATATAGTATTCTCTCTCGTCGCCCGCAAATCCGAGCGCCAGATTGGCCTCCAGCGTATCCATTCCCTGATCCTGCAGCGCATAGGCTTTGAGCTTATTGACAAGTCCGATCCCTCTGCCCTCCTGACGCATATACAGCAGAATTCCTCTGCCCTGCGCTTCGATCTCTTTCATTGCCGCCTCAAGCTGCTGCCCACAGTCACACCTGGCTGAGCCGAAGGCATCACCTGTCAGACATTCGGAATGAACACGGCAAAGCATATCTTCTCCATCGCCAATCTCTCCTTTTACGAGCGCGACATGATGCTCTCCATTTAGCCTGTTCACGTAGGCGTAGGCCGTAAAATCACCATATTTGGTTGGCAGTTTCGTCACCGCCTCCCTGCTCACCAGCTTTTCCGTGCGCTTCCTGTATTCCTGCAGCGCCTTGATCGTCACGCAGACAATCCCGTGACGCTCTGCCAGTTCCAGCAGCTCCGGCGTCCGCATCATTGTCCCGTCTTCCCGCATGATCTCACAGCAAAGGCCGCATTCCTTCAATCCGGCGAGACGCATAAAATCCACCGTCGCTTCCGTATGGCCCGGCCGCTCCAATACCCCGTGTTTTTTAGCCCGCAGGGGAAACATATGGCCCGGCCTGCGGAAGTCTTCCGGTCTCGCGTCTTCCGCCACGCATCGCATCGCCGTCATGCTCCGCTCCTTCGCTGATATACCCGTCGTCGTCCCCACATAGTCGACAGACACCGTAAACGCAGTCTCATGATTGTCCCCATTCTCTGCCACCATCTGCGGAAACATCAGCTTATTACAGTAACTTTCACTCATCGGCATACAGATTAGACCTTTTCCATACACCGCCATAAAGTTCACATTGGCACAGTCGGCAAATTGCGCCGCACAGATAAAATCTCCTTCGTTCTCGCGATCCTCATCGTCTGTCACCATAATGATGTGACCGCTTCTCAATTCCTCCAATGCCTGCGGAATCGTCCCAAATCCACTCATCGTTCCCTCTCCTTTTCCGGTTATTTTTACAAAAACCCGTTTTGCAACAGCAGTTCCTTTGTCACATGACTGTCAGCGCTCCGCCCTGCCAGCAGTTTCTCCACATATTTACCAATACAGTCCGTTTCCACATTTACCATGTCGCCTTCCCGCCGGTCGCCCATCGTCGTCACTATCTCCGTATGGGGAATCACCGACACCGAAAAGCTGTCACGGCCGGTTCTGGCAACGGTAAGACTGATTCCGTCAATCGCCACGGAACCTTTTTCCACGATATAGCGCCTGATCTGTTCCGGAGCCGTGATCTCATACCAGACTGCATTTTCATCTCTGTGAATCTTTCGTATCTTCCCGGTGCCATCAATATGACCGGCTACAATATGACCGCCAAAACGCCCCTGCGCCGGCATCGCCCGCTCCAGATTGACTCTGGTCCCTGCCCGAAAACTTCCGATGCAGCTCCTGTCAAATGTCTCATGCATCGCATCTGCCGTGAAACTGTCCTCCCCACACCCTGTCACAGTCAGACAGATGCCGTTCACCGCAATGCTGTCCCCGATCTTCACATCGGACATGATTTCTCTGGCCCCGATCGTCAGACTGCCCGACGATCTGCCTCTCGTTATCTTCCGTATGGAACCAATCTCCTCAATGATTCCCGTAAACACGCTGTCACTCCCCTTTCCGCACAACGCTCTCGATGAGAATGTCTTCCCCATAACGACGGATCTCCCGGATCTCCAGACCATACGCCTCCTGCGGAAACTCCACGCCCCCGCCGGCGACTGGCACGCCGGCTTCCGTCCCTCCGAATAGCTTTGGCGCCACATAGCAGTGCACTGCCTGCACGATCCCTTCCTGTAGCGCAGAGGCATTCAGCAAAGCGCCGCCCTCCAGATACACACTGTCCACCCCCGCGTCTGCAAGCTGCCGCATCATTCTCCGCAGGTCCACATGTCCGTCTTTCTCCGGAACATTCCAGATCCGGCAGCCGCTTTCCACATATGCCGCCCATTTCTCCGGCCTCCGGCAGCACGTAAAGATCCATGTCTGCTGTCTGTCTGCCGTCTGTACTACTTTTGACTTCAGCGGAGTGCGCAGATGCGTATCACAGATCAGACGGACAGGCTGTCTGGAACCTGGGAGCCGGCAGTTTAACAGTGGATCATCCGCCAGAACGGTTCCCATTCCGGCCATGATCGCCATATTTCTGTTCCTGTCCTCATGTACCCGCACTCTGGCCGGAGGGGCAGTGATCCATTTGGAATGCCCCGCATATGTCGCAGTCTTCCCGTCCATTGTCATCGCATATTTCATCGTCACATAGGGCATCTTGTGCGCGATATAATGAAAGAACACGGCATTGACGGCATCGCATTCCTCCCGCAGCACTCCTTCCGTCACCTCGATGCCTGCATCGCGCAGGATACAAATCCCTTTTCCCGCCACAAGAGGATTGGGGTCCGGAGAACCTACGACCACCCTGCGGATCTTATGCTCGATGATCGCATCGGTACAAGGCGGTGTTTTCCCATAATGACAGCACGGCTCCAGCGTCACATAGAGAACGGCCCCCTCCGCCGACTCCGAACATGCCGCAAAAGCCTGTCGCTCCGCGTGCGGCCCGCCAAACTGCCCATGCCACCCTTCGCCAATGATCGTGCCGTCTTTAACGATTACCGCCCCAACCAGCGGATTGGGATTCACTTTTCCGGCGCCCCGCTCAGCCAGCGCAAGGGCCCGCTTCATAAAATACATGTCTTCTGTCATAGTCATACCATCACCTCGTAATTAAAAAATCACATCTGCGCAAATCCAGTAAAATTTCCAGTAATAAAAAAGAATCCTGCAAGGCAGGATTTTCCGCCTGCGGCGGGTCGCGACAGCGACATATTCCCCCTCCGCCGCAGTGCGATAATCATTTTTTTACCATATGGGAAATTCGGAGAACTTTCCTATATGGTAAAAAACAGCCCCGGAATCTCCAGGACTGTCTGACTTGAATACAGCGGTATCACACCTGCCCTGTATGTGCGTAAACATAAAGACTCTGAAATGTTTCCATTCCAGAGTCCATCCATTACAACACATACAGCACAGATAACACTGCGCTGCATTTTTATCTTCTTCCATCCAGACTTTACTGTCGGCTTCGGAATTGCACCGAATCATGCCTTGCGGCTCGTGGGCTGTACCACCGGCTGGGAAATGAACCCGACCCTGAAGATATTAAAATAGTATCCAATTTTCCCTGACTGCTCGTACCGTCTCTACGGTTTCCAGCCAATAATCTTTATACGCTCACATCAAAGTTCGCGCCGATATGAGGGTTTACAGAGAGCTCCATAGCCGCGGTATCAATCAGCTCTGCCATTGCAGCGCCTGACTCACGGGCAGTGTCCAGTGCCTTTCCAAGTACCGCTGTCCCGATATCGCCCATTGTTTTCGTCTGTGAAAGCGCCATCGATAATGCCGGAATATCCATAATCATCCCTCCTTTTTTTAATTTCTAATATATAGTATAAATATAACATATTATTCCATAGTTGACAACACTTTTCTCAGGTAAAGAAACATTCCCTTAAGTATTAAGTTTGATTTTCCAGCTTAATCAGCAATCCTTTCTAATCCACAAACTTCCTGAAATATCCTGTAACTTTTCATTCAGCTTTTCCGGATACTTCTTCATTAACAGTTCTCCGAAAAACTGTACTGAAAATGCGTTATTGTTCATCAGAAACGCTCTTAGCAGATATAGTTCGTTATATGCGCGCCCTTCATAAATCCACTGTTTAGGATAGATAAACGGATAAAACATATCATGAAAATGTATGTACACACCTTTGTTAAGACGCGGAAATATCTCGAATAAATAATAGTTGACATCACTGTTAATTCTGGACACATGTGAAGAATCAATAAATAATATATCATTTTCTTTCAACTGCCCGAAAAAATCAAGCGAAATATCCTGCAGGCAGCATTCATGAATTTCCAGATTGTCATGCTCTCTCAATAAAGATCTCAACCGCTTTGTATCCGGCTCGATCGATTTAATTTCTATGCTGTCTTTCAGACAATTATTATTCGTATCCAGCATAACTGATGTCGAAAAACCAGAACCTACTTCGATAATCTTATTCGGTTTTAAAATACGCATCATATAATGCAAAACATCTGCACTACCCCTGCCAAAACAGGAATTTCCATAATAATACCTGTATTCAGGTTGTTTCTGTATCCCCCATTCTATTGCATCAATCTGTTTCATCTTTTCAAGCAATTCAAACTGACGGTCTATATTAAAATCAATTCCCAGTACTTCCCTTGAGTCATCAAATATTTCGTCTTCTTTTTCATGAATCTCACGAATATCTGGATATGGAGACTCATAATAATTAAACGGGCGCACATTATTATAGTCTTCCTTCTCTTTGACGATCGGAATGAAAAAATAATTTTTGATTATTTCTTCGCCGTCATAAACGTTTTCAACATTACATTTTTTTAGCTGTTCCAATATGGAATCATGATCACGGGGTGAAACTATAACGGCTCTGTCCGCCGCCCCCCCCCTCACCGATAAACTCGTCGAGACTGAGACATTCTTTATTGCACACTTTATGTCCCTGTTTCTCAATACTGTTATCAATAAATGCCCTGACAGACATACCACAGCTTTCTAACATTGAATAAATACGTTCCCCTCGCTGCCCGGCGCCAAAAATATATAACGTCTTGCCTGACAACAGTTCCTTTAAAAATGAATACATGTAATTCATACCTCCTGAAATAATTTGCTACGTACCCCTAAAATATTCTCAAAATTGATTCTGATTTGGAGCTGCTGATTTAACTGATTAACGCCCCCTGACCGGGCAGGGGAGCAAAGTCTGAATCCTCCTCTCACGCCTGAAATTTCCCGATAAACTCTTTTACACGTTCATCCGGATTGCCAAACAGCTCTTCCGGTGTGCCCTGCTGGCGGATCACGCCTTCCTCCATAAAAATGATCCGGTCAGACAATTCTCTGGCAAACTGCATCTCGTGCGTGACAATAATCATCGTCATCTGCTCTTTCGCCAGCTCCTTGATGACCTTCAGCACTTCCCCGGTCAGTTCCGGATCGAGTGCGGACGTCGGTTCATCAAAAAACAGTATTTTCGGCTGCAGAGCGAGCGCACGGGCAATGGATACTCTCTGCTGCTGTCCGCCGGAAAGCTGAAAAGGATAGGCCTCCTTCTTATCTTCCAATCCAAGCTGAAGCAATAGCTTCTCAGCACGCGTCTCCGCCTCCGCCTTTGATACATGATCTACACTGATTGGCGCATCTGTAATATTTTTCAGCACATTGTAATGGGGAAAGAGATGGAAGCTCTGAAATACCAGCCCGTAGTTTTTGCGAATCCGTTTCAGTTCATTCTTCGGCGCATAGACACATTTGCCGTTTTCCTCCCAGGCCGCTGCCTCCCCCATGTAAGAAAGACTGCCGCCGTCCATGCGTTCCAGCATCGTGGCACAGCGCAGCAGTGTCGACTTTCCGGAACCGGAAGGTCCGATGACTGACACCACCTCCCCTTCCTCTACAGACAGGGAAATATCCTTCAGCACCTGCAGAGCGCCAAAGGTCTTTTTTAAATGTTTGATCTCCAGATATTTCATCTTCTTCCTCCTATCTGTCTATCTGTAATAGCCAAGTTTCTTTTCCAGATGCTCCATAAAGGCAGCTACCACAAGATTAAATATGTAATAAAATACGCCTGCTGCCATCAGCGGGATTATCGTTGTCTCCTTGGCAGCAATCTGCTTGGCCGCCGTAAACATCTCCACAACTGCCAGCACAAATGCCAGCGAGGTGTCTTTGACAAGTGTGATCGTCTCATTTGTGATCGAAGGCAGAATCCTCTTGATGACCTGAGGAAGAATGATCTTACAGAACGTCTGCACTTTGCTGTAGCCGAGCACCTGTGCGGCCTCATACTGCCCGATGGGCATGGATTCAATACCGCCTCTGTAGATTTCAGCAAAGTATGCGGCATAATTCAGGGCAAATGCCAGAATCACCGCCGTAAAACGGTACGAAGCAGAAATTTTCATGCCAAACACATAGTACGGAGAGAAATACACGACGATCAGCTGAAGCATCAGCGGCGTCCCCCGCATGACGGATATGTATAGTTTTGTAAGCGTCCGCAGAGAGAAATGTCTGGACATTCTGCCAAAAGCAATGACCAGTCCCAGCGGCAGGGAAAACAACAATGTCAGAAAAAAGATCTCTGCCGTAATTACCATTCCTTCCCCTAATTGTGCAACCATCAATGTGAAATTCATTGTATTTCCTCCAGAATAAAGTCACTTCTATCTCTTCTGTTTCTCTTAATATTTATGTCTGTATAGCCAATAAGGGATGAAGGATTCCCCTTTCATCCCTTACCATATGTTGACTTTTATTTCCCCAGGCAGATCATGGAACTGTCGATACCGTATTTCTCTGCTGTCTCTGCGACAACGCCTTCTTCATACAGCTCCAGCAAAGACTGTTCCACCGTATCTTTTAATTCGCTGTTGCCTTTGAGGAAGCCGATCCCATACTGTTCCGTGGCAAGAGCTTCATCCAGCATGACGAAACCATCGCCTCGCGACTCGATCTGATAGTTGGCAACACCAATATCAATCGCCAGGGCTTCGATTGCGCCCTGCTCCAGATCCATAAAGGCCGTATTGTAATCCGCATATTCTACCAGATTGGCAAAAGAAGCGGCCAGATCCAGATTTTCCTGATTCTCTTCATCGGTGAGCGCTGCCAGCGCGGAAGAATCTTTCTGCACACCGACAATCTTGCCTGCCAGATCCGCTTTGGAGGCAATGCCGCCTTCCGCCGGAACGACAAATACCTGGCTGTTATCAATATAAGGCACGCTCCATGTGTAGTCCTCCTCACGTCCGTTCATTGTAAAGCCATTCCAGATGCAGTCGATAGAACCGGAAGATAACTCCATGTCTTTCGCATCCCAGTCGATCGGCTGTGCCACAAATTCCCAGCCATTCTTCTCACATACGGCACGGGCAAGATCAAGGTCAAAGCCCACATACTCTCCGGAGTCATCCTTATAGCCATACGGCGGAAATTCTGCGTCAAATCCTACCGTAAAGGTCGTCCGCCCTCCTGCCACAGACGCGCCTTCCGTCTCCGCAGCATCTTCCTGTAAGCTGCTGTCCTGCGCCGGAGCCTCAGTCTCTGCCGGCTGCTCAGCTCCCGCATTGTCACTGTTCCCACAGGCCACCAGCATCGTTGCCGTTATCGAAAGCATACATACGATCGAAACTAATTTTTTCATAACTTTTCCTCCTTCTCCCTGTCTCCCTGTGCGGGAAACAACGTACTTCTGTATACTACCACGATAAAGTGCCGCTGTCAACAGAAAGAAAGCAGATGCCGGAAGGAACAGTCTGCCTCAAGGCTGTAACGAACGCCGGTTCACGACGCCTCGGTTTCCTCATACTGAGAGACAAGCTCCATGATCTCCGGCGCAAAGGCAGGAAATTCCTCTGCCAGCGCCCTGACTTCTGCCTGCGCACTCTCCGCAAGACCTTCGTTATATTCCATCTGTTTCCGCAGTTTCTGACGGCGCTGGATCAGCTTATGGCGAATCTCCACCATCTCACTGTGGTCCGTGATTGCCTGTGTCTGGTACAGCCACACTTCAGGGTCTTTTACCTGGAAACGGCGAAGAATCTGCAGCAGTTCCTTGCGCTGATAGTCAAGCTCCACATACAGTTCGCGGAATTTCCGCCGCTCTTCTTTTTCTTTCTCATACTGTTCCCAGAGCCGGGCCAGCTCTTCCGAGGATGCCACCGTATATTTAACGTACAGATATTCCAGAAGATTTGTATTATTCACATAACGGATCTTCACCCGGTTCTGTAAAAGGATCAGCCGGTTAATGGCCCTCTCCACCTGCTTTTTTTCTTTTGCCGCCTCCGTATATTTCATATAGATGAGAAAGACTGCAAACGCCGTGACCGCAGCCGTCAGAATATACCCGATTCCGATGTCCATCTCCAGCAGCGCCTGCAGGAGAAACAAGATCACCATGCAGGTGATAAAGGCGAAACTGATAATGATCATCATGCCCCGCATATTTTCCATTGTATTTTTCAGATCATGTTTCCGGTACTGGTAGGCATGGCGTTCTCCGCCGAGCCTGCGCATGTCCTGACGGATCTTTTCCTGATACTCTTCCGCTGAACGCAGCTTCCCGATGCCTTCCTCCACTTCCTGTTCCATCTGTTCGATCCGGGAAAAGTCCGCTTCCGGCATTCGGTTTTCCCCTCTCTCGTAGACGTTCTTTTCGCTCTCGTATCCACTGATCTTATCCGCCACGGCAGCGAGCGCTTTTTTTTCAGAAGGAGGCAGCGCCTCGATCTCTTCCATGTCTGTCAGATAGGAAGTAACCATGCTGTACTCTTTCGTCAGATGCCCGATCTGCGTCTGTGCGTCTTTCATCTGTTCCAGACAACTGTGCACATAACGCTGTCTCTGACTCCGATCATGCAAATCTATATTGTCGCGGCAAAGAACAGGGGATTCTGAATTATCTTCCGTCTCTTCCCCGTAGTTATCTTTTCTGGTTTTGCCAAACCATTTCTGAAATAATGGTTTTTGAAATACTTTTTTCTGAAATATTTTATTAATCCATCCCATCCTATTTCTCTCTTATCATACTGCGATATTTTTCTTTCATCTGGCCGGCAGCGTCCTCTAACAGCTCCAGGCAGTGTCCGTCGCCGCTTTGCTCTTCCAGCCACCCAAGCTCCTTTGCCTGACCGCTCTGCTGCCACTCCTGTGCGACCTGTTCCACCCGCTTTTCCAGTTCCATTGTTATCCCGTAGCAGTCTTCCGAAAGCCCTGCAATAAAGTCCACATATGACTTTTCATCGAGCTGCATCCGTCTGGCTGCCAGAAACTGCAGAAAGCTCTCACCCTCTCCTGACAGCTCATAAGCATTGTAAAAAAACTTCGCCGCTCTGTCAAACAGAAATAACTGACTGCTCACATATCCCATGTTGTGGACGATTCTGGCACGCAGGAGAATTTCTTCCTGCGGAATATCCTGCAGCAGTTCATGGTACCGCATCATCGCAAGCTCGTATTTCCCGTTGCCTGCCAGATAGTCTGCCGCGTTTTTCTGACGCTCATACTCGCTCTGCCAGGCCTCTGCTTCCAGAAACTGCCGGATTCGTCTGATCTCTTCCCTTGGATAGAAGCCAGCATACTCCATAATTTCTGTCAGAAAACTGCTGACAGACGGCCTGCCCCGCAGATACCCGCGCAGGGAATCCGCCAGTTCGGACAACCCGCATTCCTGACGCAGCCAGTCTACCAGTTCCCTGCACACCATATCTTCGTCCATCAGAAAAGTATTTTCCCGGATGCAATAACAGAGTTCCTCCACTGTATACACCGAAATGTCGGCTTTCCTGATCAGATATGGTGTTTTTGCCACATTACCCATGCAAAGAATTACTCTGCCCATCGCCTCTCCTCACCCATACTTTCACTGCTCAGATCTTGAAATGCTCCTGCCAGATCTTATGAGTCGCAGGATAGATCTCTCCAAAGCCCAGATCCTCCATCGTCACCGACACATCCTCTCCCGACTCCATAGTGATCAGCATCCTGATCCGTGTCGCGCGTTCACTGCGAACCGGCAGATCGTTCAATATGATCTCGATCTCCTTACTTTCCTTCCCTGTCAGAGAAATAACACGGATAGAAAAGGAATTGCCGCTCTCAAGATAAAACTCGCACTGCTTCTGCGCCTCAAACCAGTTGGTCCCCGCATGTAAAAGCGCATAGTAAGAGTCCTCGCCCCTGCGCAGCGCCCCCATACCCACATTAGCCTGCAGCTTATCTTTGCCGAGAAATACATACTGCTTTTCCGTCTCATCCGGAATCACCTTTGCTCTTGCGCCAAAACAGGCCCCTTTGCTGTACAGATTATTGCCTTTGAAAACCCGCCTGCCCCGGCACAGATAGCGGAGAGACTGTTGATACCAGTCTCCCTCAAATCCTCTGCCAATCAGATAGGCGGAAGAGACCGTTCTCTCGCCGCAGTTTTCTTCAAGAATATTCAGCAGCATCCCGTCGTCGTCCTGCATCTGTGGATACTCCCGGTCTTCCACATAGGCGACGACAGGCGTCGTCCGTTTATTGCACTCCAGGCGATACGTCTTCATCCCTGCATTCTCATAGTCACAGACAAACGCCTCTCCCAGCCAGAGTTCCCTCGGCTGATGAAGCATGTAATGATAAAAGCTCTCCGCATAGCTCTGAAAACTGATCTGCTCTGCGGAAAGCTGCATGAGTGATACTGCCTGACTCAGCACTTCTATCGTACGTCTGTCCAGTTCCTCCACCGTGATCATCATCAGATCGATCTGCTGAGTGAGCGCATTCATGCCCAGAAGCGACAGACTCCGCTTTATAAACAGTGCCAGCAAAGCAACCGGATCGAGCTTTTCTTCCCCTACCTCCACTTCACTGCCATCTCTCGCCAGTGTCAGCAGGTGTTCCACCGCCATCCCCCGGCCTTCCGCCGCCAGCTTCACCGCTTCCTTTCCGCAGACCCACTGATCAACTTCCCTGCGGCGGCATAAAACGGTCGGAAAATCATACTGCTCTTCCCCGGCCACCACCGATAATGTCCTCGGTTCCTCCCCGTCAAAATGGCAGAAGCTGATCTGAGACCATTGGTCTCCCAGATCATATCCGACAATGATCTTATTTTTCTTTCCTGTAAAAGTCTCTTTATCCAAAAACATTCTGATCGCCTTTTATCCGCATTACAAAAGTGTAAACAATTTTCCGGCAGAAAACTCCGTCTCATAATATTGCCCCAGTATCTTCCTGGCCTTTTCTTCCCTGCCATGCAAAGCATCGTCGATCAAATGATTGATCATCCCAAAACGTCCCACCTCTGACCTGTCCGCTTCTCCGTCTCCGCCCAAAGTGCCGCTTTCCACCAGCTTTTCCTTTTCTCCCTTTTTCTCGGTAATATAATACTGTACGACCTCGCCCGCAAAGAGCTGGAAACTCCTGACATAAATACCGGCATAACAGTTTTTCAGTTCTTCCATCCGGTATTCCCCGCTCTTATCCCGGGACTTGCGCATATAGTGAAGGATGACCGGGTTTTCTGTCTCTGAGCGGTATTCGAGAAACGTTTTATCCATGTAACAGTCCATCGCCGGAATCATGTCCGCAAATTTTCGGAAAAACGGGAAGACGATTCCTCTCTTCAGGATCAGATCGTCCATGAACTCCTGCACCATCTGCCGTTCCTCATCTTCCAGACCGCTCTTCCCGGCAAAATATTTTAAGAGTGCAAGCTCGCAGATCTCATCCTGCTGCTCTCCGTTGCGACTCTTACGCGTTAATTCTCTCCAGATAAAAGGCGCCAGTTCCTGATCATACATAAAATACTGCCAGGCAAAGTGTGCAAGGCAGGCATCGGCCAATTTCTCATCCGCGCTGCCTTCCAGATATTTCCTGTAGACCTCTGCCTCCTCCGCGATATATTCGCCGGCAAAAAGCATCTGCAGAAGCAGTCTCTCACAGAGCTCATAACTTCCTGTGTCAAACTGGTCACAGGCGTACCAGAGTTCCCAAAGCTCCCGCACGGTTCCCCGGAAGTATCTGCTGAGATAACACAGAATATCTTCGTCATATTTCCCTCTCTGGAATGCCATATGCGCCAGTATCGTCAGGTTTTCCGCTTCCATGTAATCGTACCGCGGCAGCAGCCTGCTGCACAGACGGGCGATCACTTTTGGCTTCACCTTCTCCGCCCCATACCTGACAATCCATTCATAAGCGGTATCATACAGGCCCCGCGAGAGCAGATAGCGTACGGTCTCCGACCGTTCTCTCGCGTTCATACGATTGGGATGTAGCCCTGTCAGATATTGATCCATCTCCTCAGGCTGATCCTGCTGGTAAAAATACTGGAGCAGCTTCATCCCCAGCTCATCCCTGTATGCTTCCCGGATCTGCCCACTGCTCCAAAGCCGCTGGGCATAGCGCACATTTCCTTTGTCCACGACCGTATAGCACTTTCCATGCTCGCACTGATAGAGCGCAACGCCGACCTCCTCCACAAACAGACCCGCATTGTCGGGAATGATGTCGGACAGCATTTCTTCCGGATAAAAAAGTGTCTGATCCTCATATGGGATCTCATAAATAAAACGGCTTCCGGACTCTTTCTCAAAGATCAGGCAGAAATCTCTGTCATAGAGAGGCACATAGGCCACACCGTCGCTCACCGGCCATATCGTCTCATTTCTCAGCTTTCCATAGACAACGATGACCCGGCAGATGTCGGATGCCTCCACCCGGATCTCATGGTAGAACAGCCGGTCCGCATATCTGCCAAGCAGTTCTTCGGAGACCATTCCCTCCTGTATCATCTCATGGAATACAAATGCGATGTCCTGGTTCATCCGTCTCTTTTCCAGCTGTTCCGTCAAAAACCTCTCCATGTCCGGGAAATACGCCCGGTACAGATCAGGATATTTATCCCGTCTGCGCATCACATACGCATACAGATAGGCCATCCGCTCATACGGCAGCTCACTGCGGTATGAAAAATAGCGGAGCGCGGCCGCCGGTATGCTCTCTTTCTTTTGCAGATCAACAGAAAGAATATAGTGTTCATACAATCTGGTGATCCACAGTTCACATTCGATCCCTTTTCGATACCAGACGGCATATGCCGGACCGATCTTATTTCCCTTAATCAGAAGCGTACAGATAGCCCGCAGCGTCTCCACGTCTTTCTTCTTTTCATAGCAGACTTGCAGGACGGCATACATCCTCTCTGAATACTGCTTCAGCCTGTCAGCCAGATAATGCACCTGCCCGATACAGGCATCCGTCAGAAAATCATATTTCGCCATGAAGTTAAGCGTCTGCATGACAAAGGGCGTTGTCTTCATCAAAAGTGCCGGATTCTTCCTGACAAGCATCGCAGCCTCCATATACCAGATCGGACTGCGACACCCTCTTTCAAACTGTTGTTCGAGAAAAAGCCATTTCCTGGAAACACTTTTTCCACACTCTTCATCCAGATACAAAAGCAGCCAGGCGACCTGCCAGTTTGTCGGATCAGTCTGATAGATCCGCCGGATTTCCTCTGTCACCGCCCGGATATAATGTCCGTCTTTGCTCGTCAGTGTCGTCAGATACAGATAATAACAGACTGTCTCCGGTCTTGTTTCCTCCGGTACAATCACATTTCCCGCATAGTCGAGAAGCCATTTCGCTTCTTTATACCGTTCCTTTGTCAGTTGAAGCTGCGCCTGAAACAATTCTTTGACTGGATTTTCTTTGCCATAGTAATTCATCCCTGACACAATAGCCTCTGTGGAAGCCAGCCACTCCTGTTTGGACAGCCTGCCTACACTGTATTGAAGATATTGCTGGTAAAACTCCAGCAGTTTCCGTCTTTTGCCCTTCCTGCGTCTGACAGGCGTTCTCTTCTTATGCTCTGCACACACGGCGATTTCCAAAGAGACATATTCATTAAAAAACCGTACCTTTCCGTAATTGCGGCCTCCGTGAAGTGCATCCCGGAATATAATCAGCCCGCAGTGGCACTGATCGCCAAGAAAATCGTCGTCTGTCAGCACATCTTTTTCCGCCTGCAGGAACCGCCCTTTTGTCTCCACCAAAAGTCTTGTGTGCCCCCAGCCGTCTCTCGTCAGGGTAATGACCTCACGGATCATGTCCTCCGAGGCGGAGATCACGACACTGTCCCGGTCACAAGTATAGGCAACCGGCTGTTTCTTCCGTACCCAGATGAGAAATTCCTCCACCTTCTGTTCCTGCCTCGGCAGTGCGCTGAGCGCCCGGTATCCGTTCAGATATTGTCTGTCATTACCGGAAAGTACTGTTTCAAACCCAGGGGAGTAAAAGACCTCGACAGCTTCTCTCCAGTTAGTCTTTGCCAGATTGGCAAAGTGAAAGAGATTTTTCATCGGGCCGAGAGAAGTCTCAAACAGTTCGGGCTGAACGGTTATCGCATAAGGAAGGGTATATTCTCCCTGATTGGAGACGATCTTAAACTCACCCGTGCAGACTTCCCGTTCCTCCAGCCCCGTACTGTCAAACCGGTAAAAAACTTCAGACGGATTGCCTGTAAACTCAGATTTCAGACAGTGCATACGGAGATCACCCGTGACAACGGTTCCTGTCAGAACGGTGTCTTCCCGCCCGGTCATGCAAAAGCTCCCCTCCACAGACTGGCCTGCTTTCACGCAGCATTCTACTTTTGGGCATGAAAAAGAAAGGGAACCTTCCCTGCAAACAGATCTTGCTGCAAGCATTTCCGCGATCTTCTCTCTTCTGTCCATCAATTACGCCGCCCTCACTCTTCCTCATTTGACTTTTCTACGTATAGAATTATAATAAGTATAGCATGATTTATAGTATAAGTTCAAGAATGGAGCAGGAAATGTTAAAACCATCAGACCAATTCCATGGCAGTGATCTGGAAAAGATCGAAAGCCTTTATGGTATCCGCAAAGAAGAAATCGTCAGTTTCAGCGCCAATGTAAATCCGCTCGGGCTCTCCCGTCAGTTTAAGGAAAGGCTGTCCGCACAGCTCGATGTAATCACCACCTATCCGGACAGAACCTATCAAAAGCTGCGGGAAACGATCGCCTCCTACTGCAAAACAGAGAGCGACCGTGTCATCGTCGGCAACGGCTCCACGGAACTGATTTCTCTTGTCATCCAGATACAAGATCCGAAAAAGGCGTTGATCCTCGGACCAACTTATTCGGAATATGAACGTGAAGTCTGTCTTTCCGGCGGTACCTGTTCGTACTTTCCTCTGGAAGAGTCCGCAGACTTTGCTCTCAATGAAGACAAACTGAAGCAGGCTCTGCAGCCGGAGATCGACTTGTTCATTCTCTGTAATCCGAATAATCCTACCTCGACTCTCATCGGCGCAGACCGTCTGCGCACCATTCTCGACCTGTGCCGGCAGCGTCATATTTTTGTCATGGTCGATGAAACCTATATGGAATTTGTCCGCGACGTGGACGCTGCCAGTGCCATCCCACTGACGGAACAATATGACAATCTCGTCGTTCTCAGAGGGGTCTCCAAATTTTTCGCCTCTCCGGGTCTGCGCCTTGGGTACGCCGTCACTGCAGATGAAACTCTGATCAGATCCGCGGCGCGAAAGCAGAATCCCTGGTCAGTCAGCAGTATCGCCGAGACGGCCGGCCGGCTTCTGTTTACAGATACGGACTATATCCGCCGGACGAGGGAACTGATTGACAGCCAGCGGCAGCATGTCTTCCAAAAGTTATCGGTGACAGACGGTCTGAAAGTTTATCCTCCCTGCGCCAACTTTGTTCTCGTGCGTCTGTTGAAGGAGTCTCTCTCCGCCGCAGAGCTGTTTGACATGGCTATCCGCCGGGGCATGATGATCCGCAACTGCTCCACATTTCCTTTTTTGGATGACACCTATTTCCGCTTCTGTTTCATGAAGCCGGATGACAATGAGAGATTGCTCTCCTGTATCCGGGAATTTGTTTCCTGAAAAGAAATTACAATAAAAAAGAATCCTGCAAAGCAGGATTCTCCGCCTGCGGCGGGTCGCGACAGCGACATACTCCCCCCCTCCGCCGCAGTGCGATACCTCGCGTAAGCCGGCTGCAAAGCAATTATCTTCATCCCATATCCCCTTATTCAGATTATGAGAGATTTCAACTTTTTGTTGACATCTCTTTTTTTCTTATGTATTATTATATTAATCACTTAATACAATAATACATAAGGCAAAGAGGAGGAATATATGTATGGCGTGGAAGCTGGATTCAGACAGACCGATCTACGCACAACTATTGGAACAGATCCAAATGCAGATCGTTTCCGGCAGATACCCTTGCGGCGGCAAACTGCCCAGCGTACGAGAACTGGCATCCGAGGCTGGCGTCAATCCCAACACAATGCAGAAAGCTCTGCAGGAGCTGGAACGGCAAGGGCTGATACAGACGCAGAGGACCTCGGGACGTTTCGTGACCGAAGACACTGACCGGATATGCCATACCAGGCAGGAGCTGGCAAGAGAATTACTGGCTCATTTCCTGCACAACATGCAGCAGCTTGGATATGAGAAAAAAGAGATTCTGTCTTTTTTTGAATCGGAACATAAGGAGGGAGTTTAACATGAGTTACTTATTAGAAATCAGTCACCTTACAAAACAATATGATAAAAAGAAACCCCCTGCACTCAGTGACATCAACCTGTCTATCCCCGGAGGACGTATCATTGGTCTGCTGGGCCCAAACGGCAGTGGCAAGTCAACACTGATCAAACTGATCAATGGCCTGTTAGTCCCTACCTGCGGCAGTCTTACCATAAATGGACAAGCACCTGGAACAGGCAGTAAGGCGGTGATTTCTTATCTTCCGGAGCGCACTTATCTGCAAAGTTCCATGAGAGTCAAAGAGCTCATCGAATTTTTTGCTGATTTTTATGCGGATTTTTCCAGGGAAAGAGCATATGACATGCTGAATTCACTGCAGATCGATCCTTCCGCCAGATTAAAAACACTGTCGAAAGGGACGAAAGAAAAAGTGCAGCTCATTCTCGTGATGAGCAGGAACGCCCAGCTCTATATTCTTGATGAACCAATCGCAGGCGTTGACCCTGCCGCCAGAGATTATATTTTAAGGACGATAATTTCCAATTATCATGAAAACGCAACGCTTCTGATCTCCACCCATCTGATCGCAGACATCGAAAACATACTCGACGATGTGATTTTCATCCGCGACGGCAGTATATTTTTATATGCTCCGGCAGAAAGAATTCGGGAAGAAAAAGGGAAGTCGTTGGACGCATATTTCAGGGAGGTGTTCACATGTTAAAAAATCTGATTAAATATGAATGGAAAGCTGTCTGGAAAGCACTGCTCATCATCAATGCTTTCACCGTCGCCGTCACATTCCTTGGTATGATCGCCATGCACAGTCTCTCCTATAACGGCGGTTTCCACACCGATGACCATATAGTGATGACTATTCTTCTGTTCCTGTTTTATTATGCAACGATCATGGGTGTTTCCTTTGCCATGACGATCTATATCGCAGTCCGCTTTTACCGGAATCTGTACACAGAGGAAGGTTATCTCATGCACACTCTGCCAGTGACAAAACGGCAGCTCGTCATCTCCAAGCTGCTTGTGCACTTCGTCTGCATGTGTATCACAGGCATTCTCGTATGCGCCAGCGTCTGTCTGCTGCTCCTTCCGTTGATGGCAAGGATTACGGAAGATCCCTCTGTGTCTGTCTTCTATTTAATAAAAGAGCTGACCAAAAGCGGTACTGAGGCTTACGGTCTCTTACTGCCTGCTGTTTTTATTTTATACGTACTCGCCAGTATTATCGGCCAGCTCAGCGGCATCCTGTCCGTCTATTGTGCGGTATCACTGGGCCAGACTTTCCAAAAGCATAAAGTGATGGGATCTATTTTATGTTATGTCGGCATCTATTTTCTCTTGCAGACAATAACTACGTTTGCGATGACACCGCAGCTAGTGCTGTCAATTCGTAACACAACGCAGTTCGACCTGGCGGCCTATCTCAATGGTACACTGCTGACTGTGTCGATTATCAGCCTGTTTACCGGTATCGCTTTCTATATCATCACGCTCCATATGATGGAAAAACGACTAAACCTTGACTAAAAAGTGCAGCAGATACCCGGATCATATATAAATATAATTTCATCTGTTATTTTATATGTCATTTTCCATACCTCTGCATAGTATAACAAAAAATGCAGAGGTATCTCTATGCCTTTCAACTATCTGACAAAAGCGCAACAACCTTCTGAGGGAGAAACATTCGAAGGTGGTCTGCGCATTTCCGTGCTCTCCACCATTGGCCTGATCCCCATTGAAAATGCAACTGTTATCATATCATACACCGGCGATCCCCAGACACCGCTCATGACACTCACAACTGACGAGAGCGGTCAGACACCGCCAATCATGCTCTCAGCTCCCGATCTGGAATACAGTTTGGAGCCGGAACAACTCGTACAACCCTATTCCGAATATAATATTACCGTGACTGCAGAAGGTTATGAGCCGGTACTTGTCTCCGGCACGGAAATACTGCCGGATGTCACCGCCATACAGTCGATCCGCATGACACCGATCGAGGAAGGCGAGACGGAAGAAGACATCATCATTCCGGACCACACTCTATTTGGCGAATATCCGCCCAAAATACCGGAGGATGAGATCAAACCGATGGACGAATCCGGCGAAATCGTTCTCAGCCGGGTCGTCATACCGGAATATGTTATCGTCCACGATGGTGTGCCGTCAGATCCCACCGCCCAGAACTATTATGTGCGGTACAAAGACTATATCAAAAATGTGGCATCCAGCGAAATCTATGCCACCTGGCCCGAGGCTGCCCTCTACGCCAATATCCTTGTCATCATGTCTTTCACGATGAACCGTGTCTATACGGAATGGTATCGAAACCAGGGCTATGATTTTACGATCACTTCTTCCACCGCCTATGACCAGAAATGGATACATGGGCGAAATATCTTTGAAAATATTGACATGCTGGTAGACAACATCTTTGCCAATTATCTCTCCCGGCCCGGCGTCAGACAGCCGATCTTTACTTCCTACTGCGATGGAAAACGGGTAGACTGTTCGGGTTTGAGCCAATGGGGTTCCAAATACCTGGCAGATGAAGGTTACTCTCCGATTGAAATCATCCGTTATTATTACGGCAACGACATGTATATCAACACTGCCGATGAAATAGCGGGCATTCCCTCTTCCTGGCCTGGGTATAATCTGACGATCGGCTCAAGCGGCCCCAAAGTGCGGCAGGCGCAGGAACAGCTCAATCGGATCGCCCAGAACTATCCCGCCATTCCAAAGATCGTCGCCGACGGCATCTATGGTCAGCGAACCGCTGATTCCGTGCGCATCTTCCAGGGAATTTTTGACCTTCCACAAACAGGCGTTATTGATTATGCCACCTGGTACGAAATCTCCGATATTTATGTAGGCGTTACCCGCATCTCCGAACCGGACTAAGTTTCGCCATTTGAACTGTTTTGTGATATAATATGGCTGAATGAAATATGTTTCACAAATCTGGTAAGGAGGTATTTTTATGACGCCAAAAGAAGAAGCCTTTGCCACACTGGCAAAAGGAATCGTAGAAAATCTGAGAAAACGGGAAATGGAGGGCTTTTATTTTGAAAACAGTACTGCCCTCTGCGATCATCTGAAACAAATGCTGCCGGAGAATGCCGTGATCTCCTGGGGCGGCAGCGAATCCCTCCGGGAGAGCGGCGTGATGGACTTATTAGAGAACGGTCGTTATAAATTGATCGACCGGGCAGAGGCCAAAACCCCGGAAGAAAAGAGAGAGATCTTCAGCCGCACCGTCATGGCTGACTATTACTTTATGAGTACAAACGCCATTACGATGGATGGAGAACTGATCAACATCGATGGCAACGGCAACCGGATCGCCTGCCTTGTCCAGGGCCCCTCTCATGTGTGTCTGATCGTGGGACGTAATAAAGTCTCCACAAACATAGCGGACGCCATCGCCCGTGCCCGTAACATTGCCGCTCCCGCCAATGTAAAGCGACTGCACAAGCAGACCCCCTGCCAGCAAAGCGGACGCTGCGGTGATTGCTTCTCGCCGGACTGCATCTGCAGCCATCTGGTAATCACACGCCGCTCCCAGCACCCGGGCAGAATCCAGGTATATCTTGTAAATGAAGATCTGGGATACTGAGCCGCAGTCTTATTAAAACATATGTTATATATAATACGAAAAGGTAGACAGCTCCTTGCTTTGTCTACCTTTTTGTCTGTAATTATTATATAAGAAAATTGCTTCACAGCCCGTTCGCACGCAGGGAACCGTGCAGACACGATGCTCTCTTGTTCTGATCAATTCCATAAGTTATCCATGGCATCATGATTTACTCAGTTCCATCTTCCGCCAGGAAACTGCGCAGCGTCTCTATCACATCCGTACATACATAATCAGCCTCCGCCTTGACATGCTCTCTGCTCATCGACATTGCATAAGAGATCCCGCACTCCCGAAACATCGTAACATCATTTTCGCTGTCCCCAAAACAAAGTGCTTCCTCGAGAGAAAACCCTTCCAGTTCTGCCAGTCTCTGTAACGCAGTTCCTTTGTTTACATGTTTCATCGTAAAATCAAGCCAGCCGTTGCCACTGTCCGTTGCCTGCAGCTTGTCATCATATTTCTCATGGAACCACTTCTCTTCTTTTTCCGGTATCCCATCCGGCCACCAGATAGAAATTTTATTGATCCGCCCCTCAATCTGACTGTAATCTTCGATCACTTCCACGCGCGGACGCAAAAATTTATTCATGCGTTCAATAAAACTTTCCCGGTCAGCGAGCGTATAGATCGACATCTCACTGGAAACGATTGTCTCCGCTCCCGGCATGGACAGCATATCATCAAGTAATGCAAAACAAAGCTCTCTCGGTATATAGCCCGCATAAATAATCTCTTCATCTTTCACAATCACACTGCCGTTTTCACAGACAAAGGGATGCCCCTTCACGATCGGTTCAAATAACAGGCGCATATTTTTATACTGTCGGCCGCTCGCCGCCACAAAAGAGACACCCTTTTCCTCCAGTCTCCGGATTAATCCAAAGACTGCCGGGTTCAATTCCCGTCTCTGCTCTTGCGGACCCTCTTCCTGTCCCAACAGTGTTCCGTCCAGATCGCTGATGATTGTTGTTATCTCTTTTCCGTGTATCTGCATCATATTCTCCTATGTTTGTGTCATTTTATCCCGTTTATCCAAATACTTTTGTTTCCTTTGCCATCTCATAAAAAAGAATCGCGTATGTGCATTTTATTATGAAGAAACAGCAAATCCGGGGGAATTTCCTATATTAAAATAAAAAGCCCTCAAAACCACCCAATTCTGCAAGGCTTTCAGGACTTCTTCAGCAGGGGAAGAGGGGATCGAACCCCCGTTTACGGTTTTGGAGACCGCCGCACTACCGCTGTACTATTCCCCTATTTTGTCAATTTTACTGCTAGAAATGATTATATCATACTCACATTGAATTAGCAAGCATATTTTAGCAAATCTTTTACGACTCTCAAACTCATTGAGACCACGCTGTTACAGGAATGTGAAACTTCTTAACTGCCATACAGCCTTGACAGATAGTCCCATCTCGCGGCACTCGTCAAGTGCACGTGCAGGCACGGCACCTGACGCATTGTCCACGGATCGAAGCACTGCTTTTCTATTCTGTCTCAGGCTCTAAAACTGGTTGACATCCTCCTGATTCTGAGAAGCTGCATTCATCACCGGATTGTATTTCAGATCTTTAAAAGAAAGAATACTGCTTCTGTAAGCGTTATCAAGGTCATTGCTATAACCAATGATCATATGCGGCTGCTCCGCATCATAATACCGCAATGCCTCTTTTGTTCTGTCCTCGGACATACTAATATGAGATACCTTTCCATCCGCATGGTACAGACGCATCTCACTCACGGAATTTCTCCCTGTTCTTCTGTAATAATAACCCCAGATCAGATCTTTGTTTGCCAATATATCTGTCCTGGCGTTCCTTATATATACTGTCCAATTTCTGCCAACCCATGTATCTTTGCCAACCGGATGTGCCTGTGCAAAATCTGCATCCACAGCAGAAAGAGAAACTGACGGATTTCCCTGCAGATATTTGTTGATGTTCTTCGCATAACGGTCAGTAAAGCAGCCGACGATACTGTAGATACCGAAAACAATCGACACCAGAGCCCCAATATTCATCAGCCAGAAAAACATGGTTGTAACACCGCCGATCTTGTTCGTCTCTAATGTATAGAAATAGAAGACATCGTATTCTGTTTCTTCTACTCCAATCTCTGCCAGTGTCTGCCGGTAATAACTCTCGATCTCATCGTCCATTCTCGTCCAGGTTCCTTTTACCTGTAACGTCGAAGGAGGCGCTACCGTTCCCGTCTCATCCGCCATGTAATTCCATGTATCATCGATCAGACCGTACATCATAGCCTGATCGCTCTTTTTCATGTACACACTGTAATAATACCAGGTAGACGACTGATTCTCATAATCATCAATCCACTGAAAAGCAATATAGCTGTTTCCATCTACACTGGTCGTACTTCCGCCATACTTCCGTGTCGTTGTCGTCGTATGTTCCACATAATCTGTCAGGAAAAAGTCTGCGTCGACCGTCACATATTTTCCTTTATAGGAATCGGGATCTCTTGTAAAATCCATCTCGATCGGTCCGGTAATCACATTGATAATCGCAAATTTTGTCCAGACCAGAAGCCCGATGCCAACTGCCAGCGCAATTACCGCATACAAAATCAGCGTTTGTCTGGCTTTTTTCTTCAGTATTTCTAACATACCTGTTCCCCCTCTTCTTTACTATGCGCTACAGCAAATGACAGTGCAGCACGCCGCTGTTCTGCACCCGCAGTGCTCATTGCTGTCGTGCATAAGTATACCACATAAGTGTTCCGCCAGCAAGTTACATCAGCCGAATTGCCTCCTGGACACTGGAGACGCCTTTGAGCGTGATCTCTTTTGGTATACTCCCGGAAGCGCGCAATGTTTCTTCCGCCGATCTGGGCAGGATACATTCCGTGAACCCGAGCTTGGCTGACTCTGTGATGCGCTGTTCCGCCATGCTCACGGAGCGCACCTCGCCGCTTAATCCGATCTCTCCAAATACGACGGTTTTCTCGTTGACCGGCTTGTTTTGAAAACTGGACACGACTGCCATGGCAATACCCAGATCAATCGCTGGCTCCATCATCCGAATCCCCCCGGCAATGTTCACATAGGCATCGCAGTTCGACATCGGCAGACCAACCCTTTTTTCCAGAACTGCCATCAAGAGGCCTACCCGGTTAAAATCGGTGCCCGTCGCCTGTCTTTTCGGGATACCGAAATTGCTCCTGCATACGAGCGCCTGAATCTCCAGGAGGATTGGTCTTGTTCCCTCCATTGAGCAGACAACCACACTGCCGCTGGCTCCCTGCGGCCTGCCATTTAACATAAATTCCGAGGCATTCGCCACCTCAGTCAGACCGCTTTGCCGCATCTCAAACACACCGATTTCATTGGTGGAACCGAACCGATTCTTTACGCCCCGCAGGATTCGATAAGAGGCATGCCGGTCTCCCTCAAAATAGAGTACCGTATCTACCATATGTTCCAGCACTCTGGGACCGGCCACTGTTCCTTCCTTTGTCACGTGACCTACGATAAAGACGGAAATCCCCATATCCTTTGCCAGACGCAGCAAAATTCCCGTAGCCTCCCTGACCTGTGACACACTGCCTGGCGCCGCTGACACTTCATCCCGGTACATCGTCTGAATGGAATCGATCACAACCGCCGCCGGCTTTTGTCTGGCGATGATCTCCTCAATGACTGCCAGATTCGTCTCGCAAAGTAGCAGCAGATCATCCGTAAACTCACCGATGCGCATGGCACGGAGCTTGATCTGCTTCAAAGATTCCTCCCCGGAAATATAAAGTACCTTCCGGCCGTCGTCTGACAAATATCTGCACACCTGGAGAAGCAAGGTGGACTTTCCAATCCCCGGATCACCACCTACCAGAATCAGAGAACCGGGCACGATACCACCACCCAGCACCCGGTCCAATTCCTGTATATGTGTGCCCATCCGCTCTTCCTCTTCCATCACAATCGCAGACAAAGAAGAAGGCTCCTGTCCTTCCTTAGAAGCCTTCTTTCCACTGCCTGACGCTGCCTTTGAAGTTGTCGAGACTGTCTCTTCCACGAATGTATTCCACTGTCTGCAGCCCGGGCACTGTCCCATCCATTTCGACGACTCATACCCGCACTCCTGACAGAAAAATACTGTCGCTGTTTTTCCTTTCGCCATATCCCTGTTCCTTCAAAACTTACGATCGTTTATTTGCAGATTTTCACGGCTACCTCACCTGCGCCCGCGAGCTCCACACTGATATTGAGCTTGCCTCCCAAGTTGGTACGCATCTTACCGATGCTTCCGCCTCCGACAAATACTTCGTACTCTGTTTCATCTTCCAGACCTACGGTCAACTGTGCATCTTCTTTTCCTTCCACATTAAAAGCGACGCCGTTCTCATTTTCCATAAAATGAGTCACACTCGTGCCAGGAACAGATTCATAAACAAACATACCGTTTTTTTCCAGCTTTGTCATCGTGACATATGTCTTTACTTTAAACAGGTCACCACCATGCTCAAAATCTTCTTTTTTGGCTTTTTCCTTCAGACTGTGATTGCCAAAACTGAGACTTCCGTCACTCTCTGTACGAATCAATCCTTCCACTGCTGCCATTTTTATTTCCTCCTGTGCTTTTGTATTTTATGATTATTTCACTGTAAAAACGACCTGCTTTTTCTTCAATCCGGCTACTACCACGTCGCCGGGTACAATTCTCTTCTGTAAAATCTCTTCCGCCAGCATATCTTCGATCACGGTCTGAATGGCCCGCTTCATCGGACGCGCCCCCATCTTCATCTCAGAATATTTGTCAACAATATGCTCTTTCAGCGCCGGCGTTACCGTCAGCCCGATGTCCATCTGCTCTTTACATCGCCGCGACAGATTTTTTACGAGGAGTGAAACTACGTCTTTCATATTCTCCTTGTTCAGGGGATGGAACACCATGATCTCGTCAATACGATTGATGAACTCCGGCTTAAACATCCGCTTGACCTCTTCCATGACACTGGCCTTCATTGTCTCGTAGTCTTTCTTTTCCGATGTCTCCGCTATAAATCCCAGACTTTTCGGTTCGATAATCCGCTGCGCGCCTGCATTGGATGTCATAATTAATATCGTATTTTTAAAGCTGACTTTCCTGCCCTTGGAATCGGTAATATGCCCGTCATCAAGTACCTGAAGCAATATATTAAACACATCCGGATGCGCCTTTTCTATCTCATCAAAAAGTACTACGGAATAAGGATTGCGCCGCACCTTTTCGCTGAGCTGTCCCCCTTCGTCAAATCCTACATATCCCGGGGGCGAGCCGATCATCTTAGAGACGGAATGCGACTCCATATACTCCGACATGTCTACCCGGATCAGCGCCTCTTCGGAACCGAACATCGCTTCCGCCAGCGCTTTGCTCAGTTCTGTCTTGCCCACACCGGTAGGACCGAGAAACAAAAAGGAGCCGATTGGACGATGGGGATCCTGTAACCCGACCCGCCCTCTGCGCATGGCTTTCGCCACAGCTTTTACCGCTTCCTCCTGTCCGATCACCCGCTTATGGAGAATAGACTCGAGTTTCAACAGACGCTCGCTTTCTTTCTCTGCCAGCTTGGATACCGGGATCTTTGTCCATACGGACACGACGTCGGCGATTTCATTTTCTCCTACCGCCAATTCCCGGTCAGCCATTTTCTGCTCATGAGCCGCCTTTGCCTTTTCATATTTTCTGATCAGTTTTTCCTGATTCCTGCGGATTTCCCCTGCCTGCAAGTACGCTTCTATGCGAATGGAACGCTCGATCTGCAGATCCATTTTCCCTATTTCTTCCTGCATTGTCTTCAGGTTTTCCGGCATGTGCATATCCCGCAGGCGGATCGCCGCTGCCGCCTCATCAATCAGATCGATCGCTTTGTCCGGCAGATTCCTGTCATTGATATATCTGTCGGAGAGCTGTACGGCGGCCTCGATCGCTTCTTTCGTGATTTTAACGCCGTGGTGTTCCTCATATTTGCCACAGATACCGCTTAGAATCCGCACGGCCTCCTCTACGGAAGGTTCCTCAACGGTCACCGGCTGGAATCTCCGTTCCAAAGCCGCGTCCTTCTCAATATACTTGCGGTATTCCGCGATCGTCGTGGCTCCAATCAATTGAAGCTCCCCCCGCGCCAGAGAAGGCTTCAATATATTAGAGGCATCGATGGCCCCTTCGGCGCCTCCTGCGCCAATAATTGTGTGCAGTTCATCCAAAAACAGAATGATATTCCCGTCCTCAGTCACTTCACGCACTACTTTTTTGATCCGCTCTTCAAACTCTCCCCGATACTTGCTGCCCGCCACCATACCTGACAGATCAAGTGTGACGACTCTTTTATTTTTAATCGTCTCCGGTACATCGCCCGCAGCAATATGCAGCGCAAGTCCTTCCGCTATCGCAGTCTTTCCCACGCCGGGCTCGCCTACGAGACAGGGATTATTTTTCGTACGGCGACTCAGAATCTGTATCACTCTCTGAATCTCCGTCTCTCTGCCGATAACCGGATCCAGCTTCCCCTCTCCCGCCAGTTCTGTCAGATCTCTGCTATATTGATTTAAAGTCTCTGTCGTACTGTTCTTATCTTTTTTCTTTTTCCCTTTATAACCTAAATCCTCTTTGTAAAGATTACCGTCCTGCCCCATCGCGAGAAGAGTATCCATATACAATTTCTGTATCTGCATACCAAGCGTATTGAGCAGTCTCACCGCCACATTGTCTCCCTCTTTTAACAGAGACAATAAAATGTGCTCCGTCCCGACTGACTCCGAGCGAAACCGGATCGCCTGTCTTGCCGACTCCTGCAAGATTTTTTCCGCCCGGGGCGTATAACCGTCCCTCTCTTTCACAGGCAAAAAATTCCCCGGCGCAATCAGATCATAGATCATGGAGATCAACTGCTTTTCCTCTACCCCATTGTCCTGAAGCACCCTGGCGGCTACACCAGTATTCTCCCTGAGCAGTCCTAACAGAATATGCTCCGTACCAATATAGTTCTGTCTCAGCTCTCTTGCTGTCTGTTTTGCCAATGAGAGCGCAGCGACTGCTTTCTTTGTATACTGCGACATCATCCCAGCCCTCCATAATCTTCATAGATTTCATCTATAAGAGCATGCACTTCCTGACGAGAAATATTCTTACAACTTCCTTTGGCCAGCAACACCCGCAGCTCCTTTTTCATATCTTTGACTGCCTGCATTTTATCAATATCCACGGCAATAATAGCTCCCTTTCTTCTGTCTACTTTCACATACCCTTCCTGCTTCAATACAGTATATGCTTTGTTTACCGTGTGCATATTGATTCCGACCATGTCTGCGAGCTGGCGCACAGAAGGAAGTGTATCGCCTTCTTTCAGCCGTGTCGTGGCAATTCCAAGAATGATCTGATTCCTCAGTTGAATATACAATGCTTCGTCACTGTTAAAATCCAGTTCAATTATCATTTCATCACTTCCTCTGTTATATGAATATTATAACAGAGTGTAAAAAAAGTCAAGTCAGTGCCAGCTCCTGTGCTGACACCGACTCTGTCATCTTAGCTCATATAAATACCGTTAAAAATCATCCTTGTCATCCATATTTAAAAATTCGAACTCAAAATCGTCATCATCCAGATATTCATCGCCTTCGTCGTCCTCGTCCTCATAATCCTCGTCGTCTTCGTCCTCATCTTCATCCTCGTCACGACGGGACAGGAAATTTTTCGGACGCCACCGGCGCCGTCTCACCGGACGCTCATCTTCATCGTCTTCGTCCTCATAATCCTCGTCGTCTTCCTCGTCCTCATAATCCTCGTCGTCTTCCTCATCCTCGTCGTCCTCATAATCCTCGTCGTCTTCCTCATCTTCTTCGTCGTCATCATCGTCATATCCATCATCCTCACGATATTCATGAAGCTTTACGGCAAGAACAACACAGACCAGGATCAGGATCACAAACAAAACGATAGCTGCAATCAGGATAATTTTTCCGTTTCCCTCCAATGAGGACAGAAAATTTCCCCCGCCGGAACCACTGCTGCCAATATTCTGTTTTTCCAATTTATGATTGCTGATGGAATAGAGGTACCAGCTTCCCTCATCCTCCTCATCATTTTCGTCTTTGATGCGCAATAAATAGAGATCTTCATTCGCATTCTGCTGAAGAAATGAAGCGTCGATCGTAATATCATCGAGATCCGTACCTGCGGGAATATTCTGCGAAGATATGATATTGACAATCTTCATCGCATCTCCGGAACCTTCGGAGTCTTCCGGCGCGGCTTCCTCCCCTGCCGGCTCTTCCGGACTGGCTTCTCCTTCTGCGGGCACCTCTTCCCCGCCTTCCTCCGGGCTTCCCTCCGCTGCCGAATCTTCAACCGGGTCCAGAAGGTCAGAGCGGATGAAACCAATATTGCCATTCACCTCAACCTGATACCAGGTATTCCCGTCAGAACCAACCGTCTCTCCTGTCACCGTCACCTGCGCGCCGGATTTCACACTAGACCCGACTGCTGCCGCAGAAGTGGAAGGTCCCTTTCGTACTGTGGCGTTTGTGATCGCAGTAGCAGATTTCACGTTCGTCTCTGACACAGTGGCCGAAACTTCGGAGGTTGAATTTTCCCTCTCTACCTGTTCCTGTGTCAGGCTCGCTCCACCCTTGTCTGCCAGGTCAGAACGGATATAGCCCGTCGTACCGTTCACGGATATTTGATACCATATGTTGCCATCGCTTCCTGTCACTTCGTCGAGAACAGTAAATGTATCCCCCTGTGATACGCCGATCACTACGGCGCTGTCAGTACTGGCGCTGCTCCTTACATTTGCATTGTTTTTCATGGTAATGTCTTCCGCATGACTGACAAAGCTATTTGCACCGGAAAAAAACATATACATAGCCGCCACCACTCCGGCCGCTCCATATAAGATCTTTCTCCCCGTTTTCTCTGCTGCTATCTTCATTTCTCTAATGTATCCTTCCTTAATTTTTACGCTTAAACCGCTTTGCTCCTTCTTCTTCCTCCCCGGCTTTGCCAAATCCCTGAATCTTCTTCTGACGCCGCTGCTCATCTTCCAGTCTGGCATGATAATCCCGTTCACATTTTGCGCAGAAACGGCCGCTGCGAATATTGGTTCCACAGACCTCACAGCGAAGAAAGGCTGCGGAATCCTGGGAAATCTCCAGCTTATTTTCCTTCAGCATACGGCGTATCGATTTCTGACTTACCCCGGTGCTCATCTCTGCCTCGGAAGCCGTTGCCCCGGATGTTCCTCCAGAAAACGACGCACTTTTCCATAATCGTCATAGTCAACCGCTCTGCAGTCCTCACACTGATATTCTCCGACTCCTTTGAAAATCATAATACCGCCGCATTTTTCACATGTAACCGGCCTGTTATAATTTTCCGAATCCCCAAATCGTTTTTCCACACAAAACACCCCCATATAATCTTATTTTTTACGCCTCATCGATTGCCTTTCCAATATCGTGACGCATATATTTCTTTTCAAAAGAAACCCAGCCGGCAGCCTCATAGGCTTTTTCCCTGGCTTCTTTTAAATCTTTACCAAGAGCGGTAACTCCCAGAACACGTCCTCCGCACGTAACGATCTGATCGCCTTTTCTGCCCGTTCCCGCATGAAAGCAAAAATAATCATCCTTGCCATCGAAACATTCCAGCCCGGATATTGGAAACCCCTTTTCATAGGAAACCGGATAACCACCGGACGCCAGTACGACACAGACTGCCGCGTTATTCTCAAACTGCAGATCAATCTCATCCAGCCTGCCGTCAATGCACGCTTCCATCACTTCTATCACATCATTTTTCATACGCGGCAAAACGACCTGTGCCTCCGGATCTCCAAAGCGGGCATTGTATTCCAGCACTTTCGGTCCTTCTTCCGTCAGCATCAGCCCGAAAAAGATAATTCCCTGAAAAGTTCTTCCCTCCGCCGCCATAGCGTCCACCGTCGGCTGATAAATATATTTCTTACAGTATGCATCCACTTCCTCCGTATAAAAGGGACTCGGCGAAAAGGTACCCATACCGCCGGTATTCAATCCTGTATCTCCATCCCCGGCACGTTTGTGATCCTGTGCGGATGTCATTGTCCTGATCGTCCTGCCATCTACAAAGGCAAGAACCGACACTTCCCGTCCTGTCATAAATTCTTCAATGACGATCCTGTTACCGGCATCTCCAAACTGTTTTTCTTCCATAATCGTGTGAATCCCTGCTCTGGCCTCTTCCAGAGTATTACAGATCAGCACACCCTTTCCCAGTGCAAGCCCATCCGCCTTCAGTACCACAGGCAATTTGGCCCTTTCCACATAAGCGAGCGCCTCTTCGGAAGAACAAAAATTTTCATAGGACGCGGTAGGAATATGATATTTCTTCATCAGGTCTTTGGAAAAAGCCTTGCTTCCCTCCAAAATAGCCGCATTCTTCCGCGGGCCGAACACCCGGATGCCTGCCTCCTCCAATACATCGGTAAGCCCTCCCACAAGCGGGTCATCCATACCGACAATCACCAGGTCGACCGCCTGCTCTCTGGCAAACCCAGCCAGCTTATCAAATTCCATCGGACCAATCGGCACACACTGCGCAACCTGTCCGATGCCGGCATTCCCCGGCGCACAAAAGATCTGACTCACTCTGGCACTCCTGGCCACACTCATGGCGATCGCATGTTCCCTTCCGCCGCTTCCTACGATTAAAACTTTCATCTTTTCCTCCTGAACTGTCAATCCCGTATGACTGCCTTGCCGCCCTCGACAACGATCTTTCCCTGCGCAAACAGTTCCACTGCCCTCGGAAGAAGAATCCACTCGGCTTCCTCCATCACACGCCGCTGTAATGTCTGCGGCGTATCACCGGGATGTACCTCAACTGCCTTCTGCAGCACGATCGGGCCGGTATCCGTCCCCTCATCCACAAAGTGTACGGTCGCCCCGACCACTTTGACGCCCCGTTCTAACGCTTTTTCATGCACTTTCAGTCCGTAATAACCCGTCCCGCAAAAGGAAGGGATCAGCGATGGATGAATATTCAAAATTCTGTTTCTGTATTTTTTTATCATGCTTTCCGGAAGTACGACAAGAAAGCCGGCCAGTACGATCAGATCCGGCGCAGCTTCCTCCACTGCCTGCAAAAATGCGGTATTAAAGTTTTCCCTGTCAGCATAGTCTTTCGGTGAAATACAACGCCCCGGAATACCATGTATTCTCGCACGCTCCAGTGCATAGGCTCCCTTGTTGTTGCTGATGACTGAAACGATCTGCACATCCGCAATCTGTCGCTTCTCCACACTGTCGATCAGCGCCTGCAGATTTGTGCCGCCGCCGGAGACACATACGAGCACCCTCAGCATAAGTCAACTCCCTTTTCGCCCGTCTCTATCTGTCCGATCCTGTAAACAGTTTCCCCTGCCGTCTGTAATGCTGCCATCGTCTTGTCCACATCGTCCGGTGACACGGCTACCACCATACCAATTCCCATATTATATGTATGATACATCATCTCTTCCTCGAGATTGCCTTCCTTTTGCAGCAGTCCGAAAATGGGCGGAATCTGGTAACTGTCTTTTCTCACTACCGCCCGCACACCGTCGGTCAGCATACGTGGAATATTTTCATAAAAGCCGCCGCCGGTAATATGGCTGCACGCTTTGACCGTAACGCCTGCCTCCCTGACCTGTCTCAGCGCTTTCACATAAATTTTCGTCGGCGTCAAAAGCGCCTCTCCAAGCGTCTCTCCGAGCACATCATAGTAAGTATCCAGGCTTTCCCTCGTCATTGTAAACACTTTACGCACAAGTGAAAACCCATTGCTATGTACGCCGCTCGAAGCAATCCCGATCAGCACATCGCCCGGTTGCAGATCTCTGCCCGTAATCAGGTCTTTCTCATCCACGATGCCGACCGCGAATCCTGCCAGATCATATTCATTGATCGGATAAAATCCCGGCATCTCCGCAGTCTCCCCGCCGATCAGCGCCGCTCCCGCCTGTTTACATCCCTCAGCCACGCCCTTGACAATATCAGCGATCTGATCCGGATGATTTTTGCCACACGCAATATAGTCCAGGAAAAACAGTGGTTCACCACCCGCACATGCGATGTCATTGACACACATGGCCACGCAGTCAATGCCGACCGTATCATGCCGGTCCATCAAAAACGCCAGTTTCAATTTCGTTCCGACTCCGTCCGTACCGGAGACAAGCGTAGGCTTCTCCATATCACGAAAGGCCGCCATGGAAAAGGCTCCAGAAAACCCGCCGATACCTCCAAGCACTTCCGGACGCATCGTCTCCTGTACATGCTTTTTCATCAATTCCACGGAGGCATAACCCGCTTCAATATCCACGCCTGCACTTTTATAATCCATCTTCTATCTCCTTATATCGCAGCTTAATAGTTTTTATATCCTGCTTCCTGTAAATGTGCATCCTTTTTCTCTACGCTCGTCTTCAGATCTGCCTGATAGTCTTTCAGCCTCTGTAACAGCTCACTGTCTGACACGGCAAGAATCTTCGCCGCCAGCAGACCCGCATTGACCCCGCCGCCTATGGCTACGGTAGCTACCGGAATACCGGAAGGCATCTGCACGATAGAATACAGGGAATCTCTGCCGCCAAGAGACGTGGTGTGCATCGGAATGCCGATCACAGGCATCGGAAAGATAGCTGCACACATCCCCGGCAGATGAGCTGCCATACCTGCCCCTGCGATGACTACTTTGATTCCTCGCTCTTCCGCCGCTTTTGCATATTCGAAAAACACATCCGGCTCCCTGTGTGCGGAAATGATCCGCATCTCATAAGAAACGCCGAGCTGGTCTAAAATATCCGCCGCTTTTGCCATAACCGGCAGGTCGGAATCACTGCCCATAACGATTGATACCTGTGCCATAATCACATCTCCTTTTTCATTTATCCTTATCTATTTTATTATGAGACTTCTTTACCGTCAATACATTACCGGAGCCTTTTTGCCACATAGGAGGTATTTCCTATATGACAATGACAGCAGTCAATCTGCAAACGCCCGGTTCAGTTCCTCGCATCCCGGCAGCACAAAGCGTCCGTTCCGGATGATCGTCTGCTGCCTTCCGTCCGCAGACACAGCGGTCAGCTCTCCCAGTTCGTCATAGGGAATTGTAATATCCGTATGGCAGTTAAAGTAGGCTTTCGTCTGATCGGTGGTTCTGTTTTTGGAACAGGTATTGTCTCTGGCGATCACTTCCTTCCCATCCGGATTATACACCGGAAGGTCTTCACTGTGAGAATAACACGTATCGCCGACTGCAAAATGCGGCCCTGTCTTTTCCGCGATTAAAATCGGCAGTTTATCCGCGATCTGATATTTTTCAGCGGCCACATACGCCGTCGTGTTCGTCCCGATCGCAAATTCTCCCAGCGGAAGGCTATCGTGATGATAAAGCACATTTTCCCGGATGTAATTTCGGTTTGCTTCCTCCGATTCAAAATTACCGCAGTGATAATTCGTTATCATCCCTTCCGTAAAAGTCAGCTCCAGATCTTTGTATTCCAGCCCGTTTAAAAATACGCGGGTGACATGCAGTGTACCGTTTGTTCCTTCCAACTGCGGGGAGGTAAAGACCTCGCCGACCGGAATATTCACATCGGCCACACAGTTTTCAAAGATCGTCTCCTTTTGCGGGTTGGAGAGCGGGTGAAGGGCTATCGCCAGCTCCGTTCGATTTACGCCCTGCCCTTTGACTCTCACATACCGGGCCTGATCGAGTACATCAATAATTGTCTGCTGTATGCTCTGATACAGTACATAGTCCAGGGTGTTGATCTCTGTCACGGCATCAAAGATTTCCGGGAACTGCTGGCCGATCTCCGGTGTCGGAAAGGCAATGATCGTAAAACTGCGCTCTTCTCCTTTGATATATTGATTGACGAGTTCGCCGGCAGCGGAGGCATATTCCACAGCCAGCTTTCTCTGCACGTCATTCAGCCGAGCCGCCTCCGGTTTCGTCTGCGGTGCAAACGGTGTTTCACCAAAAGACTCCAGACAAGCCGGACCACCGTGAACGCCCGCCAAATCCTTTACGGCCTCGTAAGCTGCTTTCAGCTCTTCCAGTTTCCTGCCCACATATTTTTTATCGAGGAAGAGTGCATCGTCCTCTTTATGATCATACAGATATTGCTTGTTGGCATCCGCCCCGCAAAAACCGATGCGCATAGCCCCTTTTCTATGGAAAATACTCGTAGACGCCCTGTGGATCACCGATTCCAGCCCCATCTCCCGAAAATTCAGAACTGCCTGCCGGATGATCCGCTCAAAGCCTGCCGGAAACCGGATATTGACCGTCTTTTTCTTTGTCATATCCTTGCCGCCCGCAAGGAAACCTTTGCGATACCCCTCTGTAAAGGTTTCAGCTATCCTCTCTATCTTTTCCTGCGGCAGACTGCGCAGATAAGAGGCAAGCGCCTCCTCGGCCCCGGTCATATATTCTCCGTAATAATATAAATACCTGTTATCGGTAAGGTCCGCATCCATTACAATACGCAGAAAAAAATCACAGTCCGGATCTAACTGGCTGCGCACTCTCTTTTCCAGCTCTGTCTCAGAATAATCGCTGATAAACCAATAGATAATCTGACGAAGCTGTTCATAATCCGGCGCGTTCTTTTTCTCCTCAAATGCACAGACAAAAGACTGATAGACCTCCAGAAAAAGCTCTATCCGTATGACAAACTCTTCCCTGTCCCGTTCATACACCGACTCGATCTGGCTGTGCAGCTCCGCATACAAAAATGCCAGCGCTCTGCCTGTCTCCTCGCCATATTGACTCACCGCATACGCCGGATTGCCATAACAGTTATCATAAGCCTCCGGCAAAATGTCTTCATACAGCGCATAATTGCGCGCCCGAAGCTGTGCGAGCGTCAGACTGTGCAAAGGCTTCCGCTCCTGTTCTTCCCATTCACTTACCAGTTTTATGATATAACCTGCTGTCCGGCGGAAATAAGGCACATATTCCGGAGAAATTCCCAACTCTCCCTCTGCCAGAGAAACGATCTCTGCAATTCGCTCTCCGGCCAGCGCAAACCGCTCGTCCAACGTATTTTCGGCAATCGGTATTGTCCCGCCTGTCTCATTTTCTCTCATATTCCATGCACTCCCGCAAATAAAATAAATCCGGTGCCCGCCAAAACCAAACTATTTAACACAAGCCCCAGATATGAAAAAAAATAATATTTGTCCGGTTCCATCCTCGACATAACGCCGAGTACAAACCCTGCGAGTGAAAACAGCATCGACAAAAATGCCGCCACCCCATAGCGCACCTGCGCGGCCCCGCCATTTAAAAAGGTAAAGTAAACAGCCATGATAACAGAAGCCGCAGAAACAATCCCCAGTATCGTTGACATGATCGCCTTCTGGGGATGCTCCTTATTGGTAAATATATAACCGTTTTTCTTCGCCATCACTGCCTCCCGTGTTCCCGGTCAGAACAATAATTTTGATTTTGCGGCAAGCAGTCTGGCTCCACCGACGATCAGCAGAACGCCGCCGGCAATTCCCATCACGATCGAAATCACGCCCAGCGTAATGTTCAAACCTCCTGTCAGGCTCATGACCTTATATGCTTTTTCTTCCATATTCTGTCCCTCTCTCCTTTTTATTCCCGCCGGCAATCGGTCTGGTACCGTGTTTGTCCGGACATTTGACAAATGCCGCGAAGGGCAATCCCGTCACCCTTCAGGCTCTTCAAACTCCATTCTCCGCTGCCTACGGCGGGATTATATTGGCTTTGCTCCGTACGCTGCATAGTACGCTTCGATCGACTTCTTAATCGTATCGTCAATATAAACCTTCCCTTTATATTCTCTGTTATACAGACAGGAGACGACATCCTCCATTGTTACGATGGCTGAAGCCGGAAAACCATATCGGTCCTGGATCTCCTGCAGTGCGCTCTTGTCTCCGTCCTGCCCCTTTTCCATACGGTTCAGAGACACCATAAGCCCCACGATCTCCACATTTCCTTGCGCTTTCAGCACCGGAAACGTCTCTTCAATCGACTTTCCCGAAGTGGTCACATCCTCAATGATAACGATCCGGTCTCCATCGTGAATCGGACTCCCAAGCAATATACCGACATCTCCATGATCCTTGATCTCTTTTCGGTTAGAACAATATTTCACATCTTTTCCGTATAACTGGCTGATCGCCATAACCGTTGCCACGCCAAGAGGAATCCCCTTGTAGGCAGGACCGAATAAAATATCAAAATCCACACCATACGTATCGTGTATGGCTCTGGCATAATACTGTCCCAGACGGCAGAGCTGGCTCCCCGTCACATACGAACCGGCATTCATGAAAAACGGAGACTTCCTGCCGCTCTTTAACGTAAACTCGCCAAACTTTAACACATTGCTGTCCACCATGAACTCAATAAATTCCTTTTTATAGCTGTCCACTTATCGTTAAACCTCCGTATCTGCCGGCTTTTGCATCTTGTTAAGGTTTCATAATATGATAATTAACACTATTCCTTTTCAGACACACTGCCGCTTATTTTTCCGTCAGCGTTTTCCCAATTTTACCACATTTACTGCCCGTCTTCAACTATATTGTTCCTGTTACTTTCTGCCCCATGCGTCGTCCTGCTGTCGATCACATCCCATTTTCTTCCAGAGGGACAGGAATTACCGCCCTTTCAAAAATGACCGCAAAGACAAGCACGATGACAAATACAATATAATCCGCCCGAAAACCGGCAAAATATCCTGCCGTCATTGTCTTCATATCTGTCATGCCGGCAGCAGCACTGTCGCCATCTTATTCCTCCAACCTTCCGTATGATAAGACCTGTCATATTATCCTGTAATTTGTCAATATTCTGCCCCCCCCTCCGGCCCCAGGCCTTCTCATTCCTTCTTTTCTCCTGCCATTCCCACTTTCATTTCATCCGCCGCACTGTCCTTCTTCGGTAAACGGAAATAAAACACCGTCCCCTGACCGTATCTGCTCTCTGCCGTGATACTGCCGCCATGGGCTTCCACAATCCATTTCACCATCGTCAGACCCAAACCGGCGTTGCCCCTTGCCTGAGAACCACGTGAGGCGTCGGCCTGATAGAACCGTTCCCATATTCTCGGCAAGTCTTCCGCCCGCACCCCGATCCCGTCATCGCGGACGTAGCCCTGAATCGTATCATCCAGTCCCACAAGACTCACCCAGATATGCCCACCCTCTCTTCCATAAGTAATGGCATTTTCCAGCAGGTTTATCAGGCATCTCATCATCATTGTCTCATCACCTTCCAGATACAGTCCCGGCTGACAATCCAGATAAATTTCCATCTGTTTCCCGGCAGCCCGTTCCCGCTCCTCCTCGACAATGATCTCTGTCAGCTCACTGAGATTTATGTTCTCCCTGTGCAGCTTTTCCTGTCCCCGGTCCGCGCGGGCAAGCGCCAGGAGCTGAGAGATCAGGACAGACATTTTATGAGACTGTTCCAAGATGATCTGCAATTTTCCCCTCGCTTCCTCGGAAACCGTATCGTGGCGCAGTACATATTCTGCCTGCGCTGCAATGACCGAAGTCGGCGTGCGCAGCTCGTGAGATGCATCCGCAGTGAATTGTTTCTCACGCTCATAAGCCTCCTGGATACGCTCCAGCATCCGGTCAAATGTATCTGCCAGGCGGTAAACTTCATCGCTCCCGTCTCCAAGTCTGATACGGCGTGACAGATCATTCCCGTCCGCAATCTCATCTACCGTTTTACGAATCTTCTCGATTGGCGCAAACGCCTGCCGGATAATATAATATCCGCCGATAGCTGCCAATAAGACAAAGACTGGGATAAAAAACATAAGCAGCCGCAGCATAACTGCCAGCCCGGACTCTGCCTCGCTCTGAGACAACACGCCCCGCACCCACACCCCACGTTCGGCATACAGGGGTTTGTATACGTCAAAGATCAGCCATCTGGCAGAACGCAGCCTTACCTCCTGTATCTTTCCGTTCTCAAAACCGGGTATCCGGGCTTCCTGCAGGTCATGAGGAAGCTGACCGTAGATACAGGTTTCCTGCTCATCATAGACCGTGAGATAAACGCCGTCCTGAAAAATTCTCAGATCATCGTCTATCTCCACCCCATTCCATTCTTCATCATTATATTCTATCTCATCAAGACTGCCGGAAACAGCCTCCTCCAACCGGCTCTGCACAGAAGCAAGAATCTGTCTGTCACCGATAAAAAACAAAATGACAAAAATAATCCCTGTGAGAGCGATCAGAAACAGCGTATACCAGAGCGTCACTCTTCCTTTGATCGATAACCTTCTCATCCATTCTCCCTCAATACATACCCAGCGCCCCGGATTGTATGGATCAGTTTCGGTTCAAAATCATCGTCGATCTTTTTCCGCAGATACCGGATATAGACATTCACGACATTGGAACCGCCTTCGTAGTCATAATTCCAGATATGCTGCTCGATCCTCTCGCGCGTCAGAACGATTCCCTTATTACGGATCATATATTCTAAAATGGCAAATTCTTTGCTTGACAGCACGATCTCCACATTCCCACGGAACACGGTCCTCTTATCACAGTCCATTTTCAGATCTGCAACGGTAAAACAATTATTGGTATTTCCAGAAGCTCTCCGGAGCATCGCCCGAATGCGGGCTGTCAGCTCGTCCAGCGCAAACGGTTTCACGAGATAATCATCCGCGCCCGCATCAAGTCCGGCAACCCGGTCCTCCACACTGCCCAGTGCTGTCAGGAGCAGTACCGGTACGTGATTTCCCAGATCCCTGAGCTGTCTGACTACCTCAATCCCGCTTGCTCCTGGCATCATAATGTCCATCACAACGGCATCATATTCCGCAAGCCGGATGTAGTCCAGCGCTGAAATCCCATCATAGCACGCATCCACCGTGTAATGATTCTGTTTCAATTCCCTGACGATAATATCATTGAGATTTCTTTCGTCCTCTGCCACCAAAATACGCATATTTTCTCATCCTTTTTCTACTTAATTGCACTGATTCCTGACCTGTCTCACTCTGATTTTATTATATGATTCTCACCGTCACACCGCAACAAAATATTTCCCGCATATATTATGAACATGTCTCCGGTATGGCCCGAAAGCCCCATTTCATTCACTGTTCTGTTCCTGTATAATAAATGACAGGATACCGCACAGCTTCTGACCGGCTGTCTGCGATGCAAATATTAATTTCAGGGTTCCGCAGCCGGGACTCTCCTCTGGTACTGTCTTTCAGGAGGCCATCATGACAGAAAACAAAAGCACTGCCATTGGCGTCAGAATCAAAAGAAAAAGAAAGGAGCAGATGCTTTCCCAGTCTGACCTTTCTCAAAAATGTAACATCACAGCAGAATTATTATCCAAGATAGAAACCGGAGAGACCCTTCCATCCATGACCGTACTATGCAGATTATCCCGCATATTGAATTGTGATATGAATTGGCTGGCAACAGGTCACTCCTTCCATGCAATAGCTATTTCCATCTGCCGATCCGAGAAAGAACTGATCAGAGGATTCCGCAGACTTCCTGACGCCGAAAAAGAAGAATTGCTGGAAATCCTGCGGATGAAATTAAAAAAACTGCCAAAAGCAATAAAGGAACATGTAAAATCATTCCCTTCCGCAGACAGGTACCATGACAGCTATGCCGGTACCGTCTGCTGTGGATAGGCTCAATCGCCATGGCCTCCCATCTCCATACTTCCCATTATGTTCAGATCAAGATGAGAGGCATCTATCAGGGCATCGGAAATTTCCTGTTCTCTTTCTGTGGAAGGAATCGCCCCTGTAATCTGACCATCTACGGACTGACCACGAAGCCGTACAACCTCATACAGCACATCCGCTGCTGCCTCATATTCTTCATAGGTGTAAAAAACCGTGGGATCGTTCTCAATCAATGGATCGAGCCGGCTGCGGGTGTGATTATAAAAATCATCAAATCCGCCGCCCAAAACATACTCATCCACAAGCTGTTGCAGGTATCCATAATACGTTTCATGATATTCCTCGTTTTCCATCAGTGTGTCAAAAAATTCCGTACCCGAAAAGGCATGGTCGACCGGATCGTTGACCGTAGCTGTCGCATTGTCACTGCCGCTCACTCTATTCTTCTCACTCATTCTCTGTTTCCCATCCTTTCCGTCTTTACCGTCCATCCTTCCCATACCTCCAAATGCAAGATTGTAATCCCATGGAATGATATTCAGCTGTCCTTCTGACTCATACAGATAATAGTTATGCGCCATCATTCCTGAAAGGCTGTCTTCATTCACGGAAAAAACATGAACTGCCATATATTTCAGGAGATTATCCACGTCCATATACGTTTCCAGCTCTATGCCTTCCGAGATATTTTTCAGCGCTTTTACTACGCGCTTATGATCGGCCTCTGTTGTGGCAGTTACCTCGCCCTCCCAGATCGCAGAATAGCTGCCCGGATTATCATCCACATAATTCAGGTTGGCGCCATTTCCTCCCATACGAGGACTGCTGCCATTCCTGTCTTCGCTGGAAGAGCCGCCACTATTTGTGTCTTCCCTCGGAGGGCTGCTGTCATTTCTTCTGCCCATGGGAGGATCGCTGCGTTTTTTGTCACCCATGGGAGGGCCGCCAGCGCCATCGTTTCTGCCGTTCAACTTCATGCTATCCGGTTTATAGAGTTCACCATTTTCCGTTCCATAATTGCGCATCAAGAAACTTTCTTCCACTGCTTCCAGCGCCAGATACACTCCCCAATATTCACCATTGACAGATAGCTCGGCATAATTATACAAAGAAGCATCTGCATCCAGATATTGATACATATCATAAATCAAAGCCTCTTTCATATTGGTCGCATCGGCATAGTTATTATTCAGAATCAGTTTATCCAAACCGTAACATGTCTGTCCATCGACATAATGATCAAATTTCAGCTTCAGACTGTACCGGTCCGTGTCCGGGTCATTGGCAACGGATGTCAGACTTGTATTTCCTTTCGGACGGATCCCAACATGATAAAATGTTTCTCCGTTGATCGTGATGTCGCACGGATAATAGGCCTCCGCAAGAGGGTTTGCGAGCATCTCTTCCCAATCCTCCTCGTCCATGATGATATTGGCGCGGATGACCTCATCCGTATCAAAAAGCATGGACTCATACTCCATTGTGACAGCAGCACCGCCAAGAGTCTCCACGACCGCTCCCCCATAACTCATCGCCACCAGACACAGACCGACAGCGACAGCCATCATAACGACAACGATTTTTGATATGTATTTCTGTGCGATCATACATTTCCCCCGCTAAGACATATATTCGCCGTTATAGCTGACAAGCATTGCGTTCTCCACCCCAGCAATCTCATAGAGCCGATTGACAAATTCTGTCGTGGCGTCTTTTGTGCGAAGCTCCGCAGTCAGCTCGATCCCTGCGCCACTGATCGTCTTGGATTTTACAATATACTGTTCAACACCCTGTCTGATAATATTCAGAGCTTCTCCTTCTGCCTTCTCATCCTGTAAGTTTAAGACAAGAATATAAGGATTGTTACGAATCTTCCGATTGGCAAACAGCCATAAAATCACCCCGATCATGGCGGAGCCGATCACAGCCAGTGGAATCATACCGGCACCGATCACAATACCCGTAGCCAGTGACCAAAACAAGAAAACAATCTCCATCGGTTCTTTGATCGCAGTCCGAAATCGAACGATAGACAGCGCACCGACCATTCCAAGAGAGAGAACCACATTGGAGGTAACTGCCATAATGATAAGCGTTGTCACAAGAGAGAGCCCTACAAGTGTCAGCGCAAAGCCATTCGAATACATGACGCCTGTCAGCGTCTTCTTATAAATGACAAAGATAAACAAGCCAATGACCAAGGCCGCTGTCAACCCTATCAAAGTGTCGATCATAGAAAATTGTGATACATTCTCCAGAAAGCTGGATTTGAATACATCCTGAAAACTCATACCTTGTTCCTCCTGATTCATGTTGTCAGCCGAATCTGCGACAGGCGCCGTATTTCGAATATGCCTGCTGCCGTATCCCGCCTGTCTGCAAAAGCATCCGGATCACTTCCGGCAAAAAAGCATCAAACTTCACTTCCAGAGTCATTTCCCCCGGATTGTCCGCCACACTGATGTCTCTGACCGTCTGTTCCAAAAAATCTCTGTGAAAAAGAGTGCTCCTGATGCAGGAATCGAAGGTGACCCGGACATTTCCGGCAGTATATACATATGGTTCCCGGACATAGGAGACCAGAACTCTGGGACGGAGCTGCTGACTGTTCATTTTGCAATATAACTCCCGCACAAGCCCGAAAGAGTGCTCTTTCATCCACCCGGTATTTCCGGACAGGATTCTCCTGCATTCATCTTCCGTCAATCTCACACCGACTTTCAGGCACAGACTGTTCCATTTCACCTTTTTCTCCAACATAAGGAAGGAAAAATCGTCATTATAATAACGAATACGGAACTTTTCTCTTTTAGAAATACCATTTATTTTCTCCCGCAGCACCTTATCGTCCATATTGTCAAAATAAATACTGCGGATCACATATTGTCCGTCTGCTCCGGCATGTTCATCCGGTTTCATAACCGGACGCAGCCTCTGACGAATGGCAAAGTAATCCGCAGGGCCAATCCGATATTTCAGTTCATGCCGATAAGTATCGTTTTTCGTCATCTTCCACTGCTCCTTTCAAAGCATGATCAGATTCTATTTCAGCTCTGCCTTAAATCCGATCAGCTGATCCTTTTTATATGCGGTAATATCTCCATGATGGTTCCTTGCAATCGCTCTGGCGATAGACAGTCCCACCCCAAAACTTCCATCATAAGGCCGTGATTTGTCTGCACGATAAAAGCGGTCAAACAAGCGGTCAAGCTCCAGACGATCCACATGCTGACAGGTATTTTCCACGACTATAACCGGATGGCGTTTTCTGTACACTGCAACACTTATGCTGCCGCCTTCGTCACAATATTTCACTGCATTGTCTAAGAGAACCGCTAGAAGCCGACGGATCAGCCCCTCATCGCCATAGTAGCTGACAGACGGTCTTATATCAGCAGTCAGTTCTTTTTTGCTCCCGGCTGCCAAAGGCTGAAATTCCGATACAGTGTCCAATGCCGCATCGCTCAGATTAAAAGACCAAAGGCAAAGGTTTACCTGGTCTTCATCCATTCTTGATAACGTAACCAGCTGGTTGATCAGTGTTCTCATTCTCTCGCCTTCGCTTCTCATATCATCAAGCCAACCATTCTTTCCAAATTCCGCTTCCACAATGTCCAAATTCGACAATATGAGCGTCAGAGGCGTTTTTAATTCATGATTTGCATCCGTGATAAACTGTCGCTGCTTTTGATAGCTCTCCGCAACAGGATAGACTGCTTTTCTTGAAATAAGGATAATTAATCCAAGGATAGCAATACCGCTTCCCGCCAGAACCAAAGACGCACTCGTCAGGAAACGCTTTGACATCATCAGATTCATTTCACCGTTCACAAAAACGACTGCCGTTTTATTTTCCGACTGGAATGTGCAGAAACGATAATCAGATACCCATCCTCTTTTCTGACCCTTTTCCAATGCCTTTTCCACATATTCCTGCAACTGCTCTTCCGAGATATTAAAAATAGAATCCACATTTACCTTTTCGATTTGATTCTCCGTTCCAAGCCATACGGTAAAAAAACGGGTACTAAAGGGAGTCTCCCTTGTGATAATATCCCTGTGCGGTCTGCCTCCCGGTGGAAACGGATGTCCCGACTCATCCTTTTTCGGGAATACACCCTCATTGGAAACGATCACATCTGCCAGCGTATCCATTGTATGATTGAGCTGTATTTGATTCATCACGCACATAATCGCAAAGATAGCCAGCAGTACGGTACAGATCGAAACGGTACAGATCAATATGAATTTCCTGCGTAAACTGTAGATCATTCTTTTTCCTCCAGAATATATCCAGCACTGCGTACAAAACGGATTTCCAGCGGTGCATGAAGCGCACCAAACTTTTTTCGCAGATTGGATATGTGAACCCACACCACACTGGTGTCCACATCACTGTCCCATCCCCAGACATGCGACATAAGCTGCTCAGTCGGAACAATCATCTGCGGTTTTTGCATCAGCATTTCCATAATCTGAAACTCCCTGCCGCTTAATGTCTGTATATTATCTTTATAGCTTAACTGATATGTGGACCGGTTCAGAATAACGTCGCCAAGCATCAGCAGATCCGGGCAATAATTGTCTTTCCGCCTCAGCATTGCCCTAGTCCTCGCCAGCAGCTCGGAGACCACAAACGGCTTGGGCAGATAATCGTCCGCTCCGGCATCCAGTCCCTCCACACGCTGCTCCACTTCGGTTCGGGCAGTCAGAAAAAGTACCGGTGTTGTGATCTTCTGCCTGCGCAGCTCCTGTAACACTTGTATACCGTCAGAACCCGGCATCATAATATCCAGTATCAGACCATCATATTCCCCGGCCACAGCATAGGCGAGCGCATCTGTACCATTGGACACACCATCCACAACAAATCGATTGCTCTCAAAAATATGAACCAGTGTTTTTAATAATCTGGGATCATCTTCCGCAATCAGAAGTTTCATCCTTTCACCTCCCTTACTGAAAACAGTTTACCACATCTGCCTAAAGGCAGGCTAAAGCTATTTACATCAATAAAAATCTGCTGACAGGTTTAAATTTTTTCTAAAACCTTGTATGATTTCTATGTTTCCGGAACCTTATAAATGAAAAGAGGTGGTAGTGTAATGGAATTTGAACAGATATACAACACTTATTTTAAATCGGTATACCTCTATATCCGAAAACTTTCCGGTAATGAACATGTTGCGGAGGAAATCACAAGTGAAACATTTTTAAAGGTACTGAAATCCATTGGGGATTTTCGTGGCGAATGTGATATGCGTGTATGGATTTGCCAAATTGCGAAAAATACATACTTTTCATACCCGAAAAAAAGAAACAAAATTGCAAGTGCCAGCGAAACAGAATTGCAGAGTATACGATCCCCAAATGCTCTTATAGATGAACAGATTGTAATACAGGACGAAGCTCAGCGAATAAGAAAAATTTTACATACAATTCCTGACCCTTACAAGGAAATTTTTATGTGGCGCGTGTTTGGAGAACTATCCTTTAAAGAAATAGGCAATCTATATGACAAGACAGATAATTGGGCCTGTGTTACATACCATCGGGCAAGAAAAATGATACAAAGCAGACTGGAGGAGATCAATAATGAAAAGAGAATGTAATATTGTTCGTGATGTGTTGCCATTATACCTTGAAACTATGGTAAACGAAGATACAGCGGTATTTGTAGGGGAACATCTGGAAAATTGTACCGATTGTGCCGCAGAATTTGAACATTTGAAGTCGGGCGGGCAAATTGGTAAGTCAGAAACTCCTCAGAGAAACAATGACATAAATGTAATAACGGCGGTCAAAAAGAAAATCGCCAAAAGAATTTTTAAAATAGTGGCTGCTGTATGTCTTGTATTCGTAGTATTATTTAGTGCAATCATGCTTTATACCGGCATTAGTTACTCTGTGAAGAAGGACAATATTTCACTGTCAGTAAAATCTGACGGCAGGTATACCTATATTATCTTAGAAACCGAAGCCGGAAAATCTCTTTCTTTTGATTCTAAAACGGAAGATATTTTGAATGACCAAAACGAAGTATGCGGTCGGCCAATCACTCTGTATAATTTGCAATATCATAATAATTTTACACAAAATACCAGCTCCATGAGCTGGGGAAGACCTTCGAATGAGGAAAAACAATATCTGGAAGTGATCGTTGAACTGGAAAATGATACATTACAAATTTCCAACACTGAATAACGATTCAGAAGAGAATATTGCAAAAGAGACTGTTTCAAGTTTTGTGTAACCCCTAAAAACTGACATGAGATTTATGAATAGTTATAAACGGACAGAGCCAGCCTTCTGGACCGTCACGGACATCCATAAAGGCACTGTTTTCGTCCGCCTCCACATCGGTGTCAATGCAGTCGCCCATAGCTGCTACGATAACCGCCTCCCCGGAAAGAAGGATGAAGTCAGCTTTGTGGTGACGCGGGTTGACGCAGACCGGAATGTGGCAGTAGGGTTGATTTCGCGGATTATTAAGCAGAATATTTAACTCAAAACAGCAGGGGCATCTTTGTCCCTGCTGCACCACTATTTCAATTGTTCAACATAATCATATCCGTTTTTGGAAACAGTAAAAATTTCTCCTTTATCACCTTTTACTTCAACGAAGCCTCTTTTTACCAATTCATCCAATCCATTCGTCCATCTTAATATCTCTCTTCTATTCTGTGATGTTATAAAATCTTTATTTCTCACTTGAATATACTCACCACTTAAATCCGACGTCTTAATAATTGTCCCGTCCAATGTATCACATGCAGCCTGAAGCATCTGCAATGCTTCTTCACTCAAAGACTGCTCTTTACATATTTCCATTATTCCGGTAATAAACTGATCTCTTTTTTGCTCCCAGCGTACATCTCTTATCTTTTCTAAGCCAAATTCTTCAATAACCATATCCTTAAGCTGACCCAGTTTCTCTTTGACATCATTCAAGTCATTGTCTAATTTAAGACCTATTTTTCGCGGATTGATAGCACCTTTTATCTCCATAAATTCAAAACCCGGAAGTAAGATTGTCGTATACTTCTTTTGCAATACCCATGCTGCTCCCATTTCATTCATGCTGGCAACGCTTTCATAATAGTTATTGGATAAAACAAGAATAATATGTAAGTCAAATTCATCAAACTGCTTTTTCAAATACTCATAAATGTCCTCATCAAGCGGAATACCATATCCAGAGGCTGACGAACAGAATATTTGACTCTCCCTTAGTCCCATGTCCTCCAACAAATTAACCAATATGGATACATAGTCCTTATCTTTTGTTGCATGACTAATGAATATCTTTGGCTTTTTAACTGCCATTTGGCTTTCCTCCAATAATACCGAATTCTGAATACTATTTGGATAATATTTGTCTATATTTTTATAAATCGCCCGTAATCCCCCTTGTAATTCATTAAAGGATTTTTCATCTTTCCAACTATTAAAACCTTGTTTAATTAGTACCAAAATATCCCATATAAACTGATCACTTGTCCTGTCATATATTTCCTGCAACTCTAATTGCACTTCTCGTTTCCACAAAGTAAAGTCCGCATTATCATATATTACGTTGTGAACAGGCAGTCCTCGTCCACCCGTGCTGTGAAATTTTGTCTTTATCTGCTCTGTATCTTCTATAAGCTTTACTAAATCTTCCTTCATCTACATAATCCCCTATTCACCCCAGCAATCTTCTCCTTCTTCAGATATACTGCTAATTCCGAATAGCAACTGTAAAAAATCCTGTTTTTCATTTAGAATACGGATAACCCTTACGGTATCACTCTCAACCCTGTAAAAAATATAATTAGGCTTTATAACCAAATAATGGTAATCTGTTGGATATTCTATCAGATCCTCTAAGCAAGGACCTTCTCCCGGAAACAATTCTAACTGTTTGACAGTTGATGTAATCTCCTTGGCACAGGATTTTGCCTTGCTCTCGCCAAACTGCTTGGCAACATAAGCCTTTATTCCCTGTAGATCATCCAACGCTTTTGGTGTATAAATCAATTTCGGCATTTCACAATCCCAACGCAGCCTCTACTTCATCCGCTGTTAACCACCCCTTTTCTCTAGCAGACTGCTCTCCTTCTTCCAGTTTTGTCAAAAGCTGAATAGTTGCTTTTAATCGATCCAATTCGTCAACATCCACAATAGCGTATGCTCCCCGACCATTCCGAGTCAGATACACTGGTTGGTTTGTTTTTACTTCTTTTAATACTTCTGTATAATTTCGCAAATCTGATATTGGCTTAATATTTGGCATAGTCATCATCTCCTTTGCATTTATTATATGCAATCCACAGATAAATAGCAAGTAAATTAACACGTGAATTTACAGCTGATAGATTACTCCTGATTTTCATTCTTAGCTTGAAGATCACATATAATTACATTGTTAACCATTCTCTCTCCTTTCGTTCTAGTGGCAATATTCGTCACAAGAAACATGATCATCAAATATATAACACATTCTATTTTGAAAGGAACTAATTGCAACGCTACCGAAAAAACAAAATATAACACTATAATAACAATTGTTGAGCTGGTTATGTCTCTGCAAACTAAATAATCCCTATTAGATACATATACCATCTTATTGTCTCTTTATTTGTTATATATTTTATACCAAGCCGAATTTCCATATCTATATTTATTATCTCTTTGGTTTGGCTTATTATCATATGTACTTTTATACCGTTCCAGAACTTGCTGTTGAGTAAACCGTATATCCGTTACTTTGACTCTCAATCTGCTAAATACGGTTTCTCCTGGCAAATGCCCTCAAAAATATATTATTTTGTTTTTCATACTTATTGAGCAACTAAGTACCTAGCAATCCTTGTCCTCTTTCACTGATTAATTACTTTTTCAACCTCTGCAAGCAACTACTCCTTATCCGGTATGTAATACGCATATTTTGAAACAAAAATGTCGCTTGACAAACCACCTAACGCATATTCTGTTGCCAGTGCATCTTTATCCGCACAAAGAATGATTGTTCACACAGCCATATAACTTTACTAGCGTTGTCCTACTTTTATCATTCCCTCTATCATCATGGTCATTATTCAAACATTTAACTCAATGTTTCTTTTAACAAAAACGTATTCAAACAAATCATCAATATTCAAAGTATAAATTTTGTTCCACTCATACTTTGTCAAATAGAAATGAAAATCATCATCTTCTACCGAATAGTTTGCAAACACATCCTACAAATCATTATCTTGTAATTCTAGCCTTTCAGAACCTTCCTCTCTTAATAGGTTGCACAATTTTTTTAATTTTGATCCTTCATATATTCTTTTGTATATAAAATATCATATTGTAATTCATTTGATAGTTTACGTTTAGCAAGACAATACTCATGCAAACGTTTTACCAATTCATCTGCTGAAAGCATATTTCCATATTTTTACTTTTCTCACCTAGAGTAAATCCTGCACCGAAAAATAAAGTTGGCTTTTTTCTGTTCTAAAGAATATTTAGTTTTTCAATACACATATATTATTTTCCTTCTCTATTATTTCTTTTCTTCCTTAAAGCTTTTTGAATAATCTCATCCATATTACTTTCCTTCACTTTTCCCTCTTCATATTTTTGAACTTGAAGCACTGCCTGTATTGATAATGCTTCTTCATGTTCCTGTTCCATAAACAATTCCCTTAAATTTTCTGAATCTAAAGCCGCTTCCAAAACCTGTACTGCATATTCGGAAATATGATCCCATCCACCATACAAATTTTTTACTGCGCAATCAATTTGCTGATAACTTAAAGGCTCTCCCATCCTTTTTTGTTCAATCAATATACCATTAGTATCAGACAAATCTTTCTTATAGCGTCTTCCGGACATTAATTTCATGGCAACAAGATATTCTGCACTGATTGTCCTGATATTCAACACATTAGAATAGGTACGGTAATACTTAAAGTAGTGCGATAATTTAGGATTATAAGAACTCGTATTCTTAAAATCTGCATTCAGCCAGCCATTTGGCAAATCCAAACGGTCACCTAATGTATTAATTGCTTCTTTCATAGCTGATGATGCAGTTATGACTGCATCAATATCGTACGTCATTTAACGAAATCCATAATTGGCAAGAATTGCCGCACCACCAACTAATATAATTTCTGCTGGCGTATTTCTTCCATTCCTTTTTCGGAATTCTTTTGCCAATTCTTTCAAGTAATAATCCAAATTTTCCTTTGTAAAACCTTTTTCAACAGACATTCCTGATCTCGCTTTCCATAATATTAAATCTCATAAACTCAGGAATCGCTTCCTTCAAGCACTGTTCTTTCACATCAAGCGAAGGATCCAGTTTTGCAGCAAGAACAACATCCCTTGGATATAATGGCTCTGACAACGTACAATTCCTTATATCCTTATAATCATTGCACAGTGGGAGTCCATTTTCCCTGCTTAAGTAATCTACCATAGCCAAAAGATAAAAACTTTCCCGATACCATTATCGTTCCCAATAAGTCCTTATTTGATTTTCTTTTAAAATATCAATAATAAAGTCCTTATCCCCCTTATCTTTCACTAAATGGCAGATATTACTTTTATATATTTCAAAATCTTTTAAATTGGGGCATTTTCATCTTCTTTAAAACATTCTGTTAAAAGTTCTTCCATTGTCAAATGGAGCGTCCTCGCTAATTTATATATTGTTTCTGCGGTACATTTTTCAATCTTAGTTTTCCCTTTTACAATATCTGATAATGTAGTGTATGGTACATGGCTTTCTTTCGCACACTGATAAACAGAAAGCTGCTTTTCCTTTAACAAATTCATCAATTCCATTTCTCTATTCTCCATTTCAGGGATTCTTTTTTTATTGATTATAACGGTATATCGTGACAGTGTCAAGAAATGAAAATTCAACATAAAACATTAAAAACCCCTGTAAATGGCATTTCCACACCATCTACAAGGGTCTTCATTTTTATCTATATTCGTCTAATATTGAAAAATTTCTATTGATTCATCTGTTTTGCGAACTTTCCCTTTTTCATGTTACAACCATATATCCCCGGAACTATGTATTTTACTGGCTTTTCAGTAATTTTTAACTACCCTATATCTATACCTTTTCAACTGCATCCCCCCCAATTTCTAACCATTTATAATATCAATAAATATGTTCACACCTTTTTCGGTTCTTGAAACGGTTCATCGAACAACTGCACTAAATGTTACTTCAAAATGACTTAGGCAATGTCCTAGCCACGGAAATTCTTTATTTATTTCATATACCAAATCTGTTGTTTTATATTGCGAATGATAACCCGAATACTGTTCATGTGAAAACTGTCGTCGAAGCCAATAATCATGTATCTTCCGATAAGATTCCCTTGGATTAGTTGCAGAATAGTATTTTTCCAAATCCTTTACACATAAATCGAAATAAAGTACCTTGAAGTGTTTTGCCTCCCTCCCCTTCATTACGCCACACTCATTCTCTTTGTATAATAATACAGAACATCCTCAACAGCAAAGTCATTTTTATTTTCACCATCATCGCTATTGTACCAAATCCATTTAATTACATAATCCCTAAACCACGATTTCTCTTTTAAAGATGTGATAATACAACCAAATGTCCCATAATCTCTAGGGTTTCCACTTCCATAAAATACAATTGTGCCATCAGGCTCACTATTTTTCCTCTAGTGATAACTGTTAAAAGTTTCCTCCAATGCATAATATACACTAGAAACGCTATATTTTTGCTCTTTACTTATTTTACTTTCATAAAGTTTTATTTCTAGCTTTAACATATCCTTTCCTTCATATTTATATAATCCTATTTCTCACGTTCTTATCCTTAATTTTACAAAAACTAATAGCCAAAATCTATATCATTTTTACACATTATGTCATAATATCATCTATCCAAAACGGCCTTTTATATAAAAGCTAATTTTCATCTAGCCATTCTTTGGGTATTAATTTATTATTATCTCCCCTCCACTCTTCCACTAAATTTATATTTTTAATTTCACTCCATGCAGATTCCGAAGCATGTTCTAACACTATAATTTGTATATGTGGATTTGTCTTTTCCAAAGCACTCGACATTGCTTCAAATATTTTTCTAACAGCTAATACATCCTCATCTTCAAGTTGTGGATCTTTCTCCTTTTCATTTTCCTTTTGTGCCAGTTTTTGGGGAAAATATACTTGACTAGGCTGATCATATACAATAAATTGTGGCACCGTAGAATAATTCTGTTCCGCAAAAAACATTTGAAATGCCAATGATACAGAAATGTGGTATGATAACCAATTGGAACCACTCCCTATTTCCCACAAATAATCTTTACGCCCAGTTTTCCCGGTAACCGTAATCGTAAGATTTTTATAATCTATCTCAACATTATCTTCTGGCCTTTCTGTATCCAACATAGGTAATAATTTCATTACCTTTAATTCAATATTTTTCAAAGCTGCTTTAAATTTCTTTTGTATTACAGATTCATTAATTTCTTTCTGCAAATCAGAAATTCTTCCCTTCAATCGTACAATTTCCTCTTGCAGTTCACCATCAAATGCCATGGCTCTATATGCTTCCTCAGCATATTCAACCTTTCCCAAAAAACGTAACATACTTTCCAGCGTATATTTTTGGTTGTATGTTTCATCTTTTTTATTATTTTGTATTTTTATAGACTTTTGAATAGAATTAAGATTTTCAGTTAATTCTGAAATTTTTTCTTGTACAAGAGAGTATTCTCTTTCAAAAGCTACAGGAATTTCTGCAATTTCTTCAGTTTCATATTCAAGTGCCTCCAAGCTACTAACTAACTCTTTCATTTTTTCATCAACATTATGTTTACTTCCACAAAACGGACAAATCTTATTCTTTTTTGTCAGTTCTTCAAACCATTTTGATATATTCAATCTATCAATCTGTATAGTAAGTGTTTTTCGATAATCTTCTATACTTTCAACAAATTGCGTCATTTCCAAATATCGGCTCTTATACTTTGATAATTTTAATGATATTTCATTTTCTCGTTTCCGCAACTCAACTATTTGTTTTGATGAATTTTTAATATTCTTCCCTAATATATAAACATCCGTATTATTTTTTTTAGAAATTTCTTTTAATAAAGCCAGCTTATCTCCGAAACTTAAAGAATCTACTGAAAGTTCTGCTTCAATTAATCCATATTCTTTTGCAACATTAATCCAACCACCTATTTCAATATGCCATCTATCAGATACCTCTTGCATTTTTTCTAATTCACGCTCTTTGCGTTTTAATTTTTTCTCTAAATCACTTAACTCCTGCCTTTTGGCTAAAATTTCAGGCGTTACCGCTCCCAAAACATATGGGAAAATATTTATAAGTTTTGTTCTATGCTCCATTGTATCTGCTTTATAAAATAAAGCATTGGCATTAGCAACTATGTTTTGGGATTGATAACAAAACGCCATCATATCCCGAAATGAAGGTCTATCAGTAAACCCATTTAGTTCTTCCTGTTCTATCTCTAAGAATGAAACTCTTGCTATCTCGTCTAAATGTCTACGAACATTCTTACGTGTCGTATTTTTAGCTGGTATTTCTGGAATTACAATTTTCTGACCCTCCAGCAACATCATATCGTCTGTAGACTTTTGTTGACCTGGTTCTCTTCTTGCTAATAAAATACGTTTACTCTCCAATTTTACCAATACGCCAAACCATGAACATGCATCACGTATTGTATTAACCGGTATTTGACAATTCCCATCTCCTAAACAATAATCAATAATAGGAATGATCGCAGATTTTCCTGTTCTGGAAGCTCCTGTTATTATATTTACCTTTTCAATCTCAAAATCAACTGTTTTAAATGCATATTGTATCTTTTTAGACCACAGTATTATTTTTTCAATTTGAAAATACACTTTTAAAACCTCACTTTTAAAATTTGAGAAATTTCCACTAGTGAAAGTCTTGAACACCATATACCAAATTTTTCAGCAGCATTTCCCATTTTTTTTATATCCTTTGTCTTTGGCTTAAAGTCATTAATATTATCTCTTAACGGTAATATGTATACCTTATCTTGAATAGATATTAACTCTCCGATTATAGATATACGAAGCGCTTCTAATGTCATCATTTTATATTGCTGGCTCAAACCTTGTATTTGAATAATCAAATCATTATTACTGTTTTGTTTCTCAGTAAATTTATCCGCAAAAAAATGCAAACTTGATGATTTCTGTGTTGATGATATAAAAGCAACGACGTCCTTTTTATAAATCATAGGCAATACAACAAATAACAATGGCATTGGTGGCATATTTTGATTTTCCTCCAAATAACCTAGTGAAAAACGAGCTAACAAGTACGCCCCTAATGCCGGATTTTGAACATTATAAAACTCTTTCGTCAGTTTACTCATGCTAACTTTTCACCTCTTTAATCTTCTCCAAATATTGTGGATGCCAACCGACTTCCAGCCCATCCGCCAGCAAATGGTAACAACCATTTTGAAAAAAATCTGGTACACTGACTGATGGCATTTCAATTTGATTCCTTTGACATTTATAATAAATCAATTTTCCCTGTTCTTCTGGTAATTCATTCTTCTTTTCAATCATAATAATTTTCCGTTCCAAATTCCATGAACGTTTTAGTTTTTCTTCATACGATTGCATACTCAAAAAACTTATATCTCCATTATCTGCCCAAATCGTTCTATCTATCGATGCTCGTATAAAATCATTTATCGCCTCAATCTTTTCTGTGTAATCACAATCAATAATCTCCAACTGTGTTATATATGTTCTCTGCTGTTGTAATTCATTTTGAATTTCAAGCTTACTCGGTTTCACTGAATGAGGCATAAGACTATGTTTTTGATTATAATCTCTATAAAGCGCTCTTAATTGTACCTGATAATTCTCAAATGGAATAATTATTGCTTCATTATTTTCAACCATATTTGTTACATTTAAATCTATCCAACCGATAATTCCCATATAAATAGGTTCAATAATATCTGCCGGAATACCAGATTTATCAAATTCTTTCCTTACAGTTATCGTATAATTATCAATACACTTTTTTAATTCAAAATTTTGAATTATTTTGCAAGCCATTTCCATCCTGTCTTGAGCGAAAAAATATTCAATATATTTCTTATACTCTTCTCCAATTTCTTTAAGTATCCCTTTTTCATCATAAAACTCCCTTCTTGCATTCTTCCATGCCAAAACCGCCTCATCATATCTTTCTGCTAAATGAAATCCATTAACGATAGTTCCTTGCTTATTGACATTAAGGAATAAAATAAATTTTACTTTTCCTGGACCAAATACACCAGCTTCTACAGAAATCAACCAATTATACATTGTTTTCCATAAATCAGCCGCCTTATTAGATACCGGATTTCTATTAGAAAGGGCACTTTTTAATTGAATAGCATCCTTGCTTCCGTCTTCATGTTCTACCCCTACATCATCAAATACTTCAACACTCACACTGTCTCCATCTTTACAATTCAACAATTCATATAACATATGATGCGATTGAATCATAAACGCATAAACTTTATCTGGCACATGCGTTTTCTCAATATTAGTTTTTTTAATAACTTCTCCCTTGTCCATACTCACTTCTCCAAAGCATAAGTAGGTTTTCATTTTTTCTATTCTAACATATCTTTTCTCCGTATTCTACCACTTATATTTCCTTGAAATGTAAAAAGCTCCTGTAAACAGTGCTACTACACCGTTTACAAGAACTTCTATTTTAATTATCAATGCGTCGACAAAATACGACAATTATTTCATCTGTTTTGCAACTTCTTCCGCAAAGTTCTCTTCTTTCTTCTCAAGTCCTTCACCTGTCTCAAAACGGACAAATCTCTTGACGGACAGCTTTGCGCCTGTCTCTTTCGCTACCTGATCGATATATTTGGCAACTGTCTGCTTTCCATCTTCTGCCTTTACATAGATCTGATCTACGAGACAGATCTCTTTTAATTCCTTGCTGATACGGCCTTCGATCATGCCGTTGATTACTTTTTCCGGCTTCTGAGACTCCTTCGGATCATTCTGAATCTGTGCCAGAAGAATCTCTTTTTCATGAGCAATATACTCTGCGCTCACTTCATCCCTGGACACATACTTGGGATTCAGCGCAGCGATCTGCATTGCAAGGTTCGTCAATGCCTCTTTCACAGCATCATTCACCACATCAGTATCAGCTTCCACGATAACGCCAATTCTTCCGCCGCCATGTGTATAGGAGACAACACAGCCATGCTCTGCCACAACTTTCTCATATCTTCTGATATTTAAATTCTCACCGATAACGGCTACTTTGTCTACGAGTGCCTCTTTTACTGTCTTCTGGCTGTCCTGGTTCCATGCTTCTGCCAGAAAAGCATCCATGTCTGCAGCATCAGAATTCACTGCCTGCTCGGCAACTGCCGCTACAAAGTTCTGGAAATCAGCATTCTTTGCCACAAAATCTGTCTCGGAATTTACTTCCACAACCGCTGCTGTCGTATCATCTTTTACTATTACTTTGCACAGGCCCTCTGCCGCAATTCTGCTTGCTTTCTTCTCCGCTTTAGCCTGTCCGTTCTTTCTCAAAAATTCTACAGCGGCATCCATGTCGCCATTTGTCTCCGTCAATGCCTTTTTGCAGTCCATCATGCCTGCACCGGTCATCTCACGCAATTCTTTTACCATTGTTGCTGTAATAGCCATGAGTCTGTTCCTCCATTTCTTCTATTTTAATCAGTTGAAACCCGCTTATTCAGCTACAGTCTCCTCTGTCTCGCCAACGTTTTCTTCCGCTTCTGCCGCTTCGCCCTGATTTACCTCGACAACAGCATCCGCCATTTTAGACACGATCAATTTGACTGCTCTGATCGCATCGTCATTTCCAGGGATGATGTAATCCAGTTCTTCCGGATCACAGTTCGTATCACCGATGCCGATTAGAGTAATACCCAATGTATGTGCTTCCTGCACACAGATTCTCTCCTTTTTCGGATCAACAACAAAAATCGCATCCGGGATTCTTGCCATATTTTTAATACCGCCAAGGTTCTTTTCCAGTTTTTCCCATTCTTTTTTCAGTTTAATAACTTCTTTCTTCGGAAGTACATCAAAGGTACCATCCTCAGACATTGTCTCGATCGCTTTCAGACGCTCGATTCTGCTTCTGATTGTCTTAAAGTTGGTGAGCATTCCACCCAGCCATCTCTCATTTACATAAAACATTCCGCAGCGTTCCGCTTCCGCTTTTACTGCATCCTGTGCCTGCTTCTTTGTTCCTACAAAAAGAATCGTACCACCCTGAGACGCAATATCTGCCACTGCTCTGTAGGCCTCGTCTACCTTCCCTACGGATTTCTGCAAATCAATGATATGAATTCCATTTCTCTCCGTAAAAATATAGGGAGCCATTTTAGGATTCCATCTTCTCGTCTGATGTCCGAAGTGAACACCTGCCTCTAACAACTGTTTCATTGAAATAACGCTCATTTTTCTACCTCCATTGGTTATCTTTCTTCCGTGCATTTCTACTCTGTCAGCCACTTCCGCGTCAATGAAGCACCGGTGACAGATCCACACACGTGTTTTTTTGCAACATGCAGATTATACCACATAAAAAGGAATCCTGCAAGAGGATTCCCTGTAAATCACATTATAATGGCTGTCATTCCCCCGTCAGAGCTTTGGCGATTTCATGTGCGGTAGCCCCTTCGGGAATCTCATAATTTCCCGCACACAATTTCTTGTCATACCCATTCTGGCAGAGGAAATCATCAAAAATATCCGCTGACTCTACCAAACCAAGATTGGCCAGCTTTCTGCTGACTGTATGAGAACCTTCCCCGGGATATACCGACACGATCGTTGTCGCTACCGTTTCGGACGGCACAGGTTTGTTTTCATCTTCCAGCGGCTCTTCCGGCTGCCCTTCTTCCGCCTCTCCGTCTGTCTCCGGTAAGACATTTTCTGCATCCGGCTGCTCTTCATCGGGAGTCTGTATCTTACTGTCCGTCTCTTGCGGACCATCCTCCTCATCTTCGTCGTCCTCTTCTTCCGACACATGCTCCCCGGCAGCTTCCTCACTTCCGTCTTCTGACTCCGGTGATACTTCTTCCCCGGTCTCGGAAAGCTCTGTCAATACGCCGTCCACCATCCCCAGTTCTTTTGCCCTGGCTATGACCTCTGCATCTGTCATGGAAGCCGGTTTTCTACTGACAAAAAGGTTCATGATGATCGCAGTCACCACAACGCCAATGCCAAGTCCCCGTAAATAACATTTTAATCTCATATCAGACTAAACCCCTTTAAATAAACCGATCACCAACTTCACTTCCCCGATGCCAAGTCCAAGCTCTCTGGCGATCGCCATATTTGACTTGCCCGCCTTGTGCAATTCTAAAATCTTTTCATTATTGTTTTTTCCGTCATCTCCGGCATTGGCAAAAGAAAGTTTTACTTCAGGCAGTTCGCCCGGTACCGGAATCGTTTCCCTGTTCACCGGCACTGGCTTGGCAGGCTTTCTGGCTGCCGTCTTCTTTTTTGGCTTTTCTTCTTTGACGGGCTCCGTTTCTTTCTGCATCACATCATATGGCACAGATTCCACGACAGGTAGCGATGAAAAAGGAGCAAAAGAAGAAAGCTCCGGTTTTTTCTCTTCCTTCTTTAGTTTCTCCTCCCGTTTCTCTTCGACCATGATCGCCGGATGTGCTGTTTTTTCTGTCTGCTTTTCTACTTGTTTTTCTGCCTGTCTCTCGGCATCTTTCTTCTGTCTGATCCGCGTCTCTTCCGCATCCTTTACCTGCTGCAAGGCTGCTTTCGCAGACTCCCAGGCCGCACGGGCAGATTCCTCCACTGCCTTGGACGACTCCTGCGCTGCTCTCGCCGCTGAAGCCTCCACCGCTCTCACAGACTCCTGTGTTGCCCTGGCCGCCGACGCCTCTACTGCTCTCACAGACTCCTGCGCTGCACGGGCTGCCGATTCCTCCAGCGTCTTCGCAGATTCCTGTACCGTACGGGCTGCCGATTCCTCAATTTCTCTTGCAGATTCCTGTACCGACTCTCTGACTGCCTTTATCCTCTTGTCCACTTCGGCGGCGATCTCTTTCAGATTTTTATGCTTATCGTTCAACATATCATACAGGAAAACAACCTCTTCATTATTTTTATGGATCGATTCCAACACGGTATCTGAATATTCATTGATCGCCATGATCTTCTCATTCGCGATTCGTTCCATGGAGCGTTCCACTTTTTCCGTCGCCTGTGTGATCACTTCCTCTACTACTTCGGAAACCTTTACCTTCACATCCTTCATCTGCTCTTCCAAAAGTTCCCTGAGCAGCTCCTCACCCAGTTTTCTGTCCGCCTCATGTAGTTTTTGTTTTCTCTCGGGAAGTATAAAGCTCAATATAAACACGATAACTCCCAAGCCAAGCAGTATCATTTCAATCGTTTCCATAGTCTATATCTTCATGTCAAAGGACGCCCGCCCTTTCACAACTACCTTTCCGTTTGGATTTTCTTCTTTTTTCTTCCGTCTGCCGCCATCTCCCTGGTATTCATTATCCCCTTTTTCTCTGGCGTCAAATTTTCTGTCCTGTTTTCTCAGATCATCTTTCTGCACGACTTGATTGTGTTTTATATCAAGCTCTTTCTCGAACTTATTTTGAAAATTCTGCTGGTTGATAATCCCCCTATTATCCTCATTCTGTTTGATCGTAGAGTAATCCTGCGTTCTTGATATTACGCCATTCATTTCAACCGGCCCTATTGCCATATCCGCACCCCGTTTCTGCCCGTCACAACGCTTTCATTTTGACATCACCATGTTCTCTGACAAACCTACAGTAACTTTGCTTTCCTTTGATCATCATAGACACATCACCGACTACAATCCTTGTGCCTGCATACACATCACCTCTGACGATAACAGCGGCATGTTTACTGTTTTCCAGTATTTTCTGGAGTTTATCCAGCTCCTTCTCCAGACTCTTTATTTCCCTTTTTTTCATTTTATAGAGAAGATACAGCTCCCTGACATAACTCAGCTGTTCATCGGAGACAGCAGCACCGCTTTTAATCTTTTTTGTTGCAGAATCTAAAATAGGGCGTGTCTGTCTGATCAGTTTATCACCTTCCATCAATAAATTCTGCAAATCCTGCACTCGGTTTTTCAGAGAAGGGTCCGCCCCGATCTCCACCGTTGTATCCGCTCCCATATTGGAACCAAGATTCTTTACATCGACACCATTGGCCGCACAAATGCGTCCGCCGGTAATAAATCCCCGTTTTCCTCCCACATGTACCGCATCTTTTGCCTTAACCGTACTGTGCAGAATAGAATCACTGTCGACATAGCCGTCTGCTGTCACTTCTGCGTTTTCAAAAAATTTGGCGATGACGTTGCCGCCTGCTTTAATCTTCCCTTTTCCCATTCCGTTCATGCCTCTGGCAATGATTACATCGCCACCGGCCTCTATGACAGCGCCTTCCACGACCCCTTCCACAATCACAGTACCGCCTGACTTAACCGTAAAATTTTCACATACTCTGCCGGTAATATGAACTCCGCCATAATAATCGACATTGCCTGTGGAGTGATCCACATTCTTCAACTGTAGTACATCGGAGACAGAGACCCTTCCCTCGTCCAGCATCACATGACCGTCCACGAGAGCAATAATCTCATCGCCATCCTCAGAAAGCTCTACATTCTTTCCATAGCGCAAAAAAGCACTCTTTGCATCTCCGCCCGGGAGCACCTCGCCGAACACATTCACACCTGATTCCGCAGGCACTGCCGGAATCAGTCTTGCAAGCACATCCCCTTTATGACAATTATTGACCGTATTCAGATGAAAAAAGTCTACACTGCCATCTTCCTGAAGCGTTGGTCTGGCCTTTGTATCGGTATTAAACTGATATTCCACTCTGGCGTCCTGTCCCCGCACTTTTTCCTTGCCAAGCGCGATTGTCAGGTCTTTACAATATTCTCGGTTCTTCACAAAGTCATCCAAGACATCTTCGCAAACGCCGTAAACAACACCCTGAAGTTTCAGATCTATAATGATGTCTTCCTTTCCTAAGACTGTACCGTCATTAGAAGGCGCATAAAACCTCGCAGTTACTGACATTGTATCACGCGAGATCCGTACTTTCATTCTCTCCTGTCTCGGCCTGCCTTTTTGACTGCAGAGCGCAACTTTCACAGGACTCTTACCCATATTTTTTGCTGCAGCGGACAAAGACTGCAAATCATAGGAAATCTCGCATTGATTCAAATAACTTGCCACTTCTTTCATATCCAGTTCTTCACCGCCGTCTACGGCGGGATACAGCATAATACTAGTTTCGGTTTCTTCATTCACTATCTGAAAATATCCATTCATAATGCCACCCCGCCTGCTCTTTGATTGTCTGCTTAATCAGTTAAAATTCCCATATAATGTCCCATTTTTGTTTTCATCTTCTGTAACGCTTTCGTATGTAACTGAGATATTCTCGACTCTGTCACTTCCAGTATATGACTGATCTCTTTCAACGTCAGCTCCTCATAATAATAAAGTTCAATGACCCGCCTCTCTTTCTCCGTCAGGAGAGTCAGAGAATCTTTGAGCACCTGCGCCAATTCACTCTGCTCCATCGCTTTCTCCGGACTGTCAAAATATCTGGACACATTTTTATCATTGGGAATATCACTCCCCTGTTCCAAATATTCGTTCAGAGAGACAATGCCTGTTATCTTCATCTGCGATTGCCACTCAACATACTCCAGATCACTGATCCCCAGCGATTTGGCAATCTCCTCATCCGTTGCCGGTCGGCCTGTCTGTGTCTCGATCTCCCGCATTACGGCATCTATCTTTTTCTGCTTCTGCCGTATTGTTCTGGGAATCCAGTCCATCTTGCGTATCTGGTCCAAAATTGCTCCACGGATACGCAAACTTGCATACGTCTCAAACTTCACTTCTTTCAGAGAATCAAATTTATCGATAGCATCAATCAGTCCGAAAATTCCATAACTGACCAGATCTTCATATTCCACATTATATCCAAGATACATGCTGAGCCTGCCAGCCACCACTTTGACCAGGGGCGCATACTCCAAAATGATCTTCTCCCTGATGTCTGGCCGCTTGGTCCGCGCATATTCGGCCCACATTTTTTTTCTGGCCGTTTCGTCCATAAATCCCTCCGATTTTAATTCCCCTTCGCTTTTTTATACCCCTGCACATCTGACCGCCGTCTCCGCGCCTGTCACTCCTGTGCATCCTCAGTTTCCACAGCCTCTTCCGACAGATCCTTTTCAATCACTTCTCCTTCTTCGGAGACACTTCCATCGTCCTCCTGCTGCGTTTCGCTCTCCGCTACCGCCGCCTCAAAGGAATCTATCGTCCTCTTGATCACACATCCCGCGATATATGACACAAGCAAAACTGCAAGTAATATCCATAATGATGTTTCCAGCTCATAGTGCATAAGTTTCGTACTGATGCTTGTTACGGCTCCCGCCAACAGCATCACGATAAGTGGTATTTGTTTCGTGTTCATTTCTTTCCTCAACTAGATGACACTGTCACCTTTTCCTACACGCCTGATCACAAAATCACCTGTTTCCGGGTAAAAAATAACAGTTCTTCCGTAATTTTTTCCGGTATCTGATGCAAGAATCGGAATTTTCATTTGTTGCAGTTTCTTTTTTACTGCTTCCACATTTCGGTCTCCGACACGTACCATATCTGCCTTTTGCTGAAAGCTGAACATCTGCGCCCCGCCGGCAATCTTGGCGACCAACCGGTTACGGTTGGCGCCTGCCGACACGATCTGCCTTACCAGCTCCTCAATGCCGGTATCTGCAAACTTGGGAATGTTAGAATTATTTCGTATCGATGTACTGTCCGGCAGCATGATATGCGCCAGCCCTCCGACTTTCGTAACCGGATCACGCACGGCAATTCCCACACAGGACCCGAGTCCTAATGTCGTCACCGCATTGGGGCTTTTGCACACTTTTAAATCGGCCATACCTACTTTGATAATTTCACTCATTTTTCAAACTTCTTCCCAATGATTTTATTTTATGCTAATCCTAACGATGACAATATTTTTGCATAAGAATCAATATCCGGAACCATAATGAAATAACCGTTCAATTCTATCTCATCCATAAACTGAGACTGTATTAGCAATATATTATCGCCCATCGTTCCAAACTGAATTGCCGGCACACTCAATATCGCTCCTGCCATATCAATGCTGATTGCCGGCACTGATGGAAAGATTTTAAGATTTGTGACTGTAGCAAGAGAATTCAGATACGCTCCGGTAATGATATTTCCTACCTCCATCAAAGCAGACATCTCCATCTCGCCAAATTCATCCCCCGATATTTCCATCCCCATTAACTTACCGATCAGATGTTTTGCAGAATCTACTTCTACAAGAAACATGATGCTTCCGGTTATATCCCCTTCCACAGCAAGGTAAATTCCCGCCATAATCTGTTCCTCGCCACCGATCAGAGTTCCAACGTCCTTAAACTCCAGCAGCATGACCTGCGGTACTTTCATATCTACCTTACAGTTCAGAAGCTGAGACAGCGCCGTCATTGCATTGCCGGCTCCTATATTCCCCAGCTCTTTCAACACATCAACATACTCCGCTGACATCGTCTCCAAATTGATCTCTTTGTCCATTTTCCACTTTCCCGCCTTACTCTTATTACATCATTTCTCTGTCGAGCACGACTGCGTTCAGATCCAACAGCGAAATCAGTCCGCCCTCATATTTGCCAATTCCATTGATAAAGTAGTTGGATTTATCCTCCTTTCCATCATAGGCAACTTTTTCGATCTGTTTTTCTTCCAGATTGACTACTTCCTTTACCTCATCCACAAGAATACCAATATTGCCACGTTCCATCTTCAAAATGATAATTCTCGTCGCCTTCGTCTCCACGTCCTCTCCCAGATACATCTTGAGTCTCACACTCATGACCGGAATGACTTCGCCGCGCAGATTGATCACACCTTTCAGATAATTGGCTACCTTGGGCACTCTTGTAATGTGCTGCATACGTACGATATTGTCCACATATTTAATGTCGATGCCATACTGCTCTTCCCCAAACTTCACGACAATATATTGTGTGACCTGAGCAGTCACATATTCTTCACTGTCGTCACCGACATTTGCAAGGTTCATATTGTTATTGAATTTGTCCATGCTATCGTCCTCCTCACCTGTTCTCATTAAATCATTACATTCGTATCAAGGATCAACGCCACCTCACCGTCGCCAAGGATAGTAGCACCGCTGATAAATTTACATTTGTTGACGTATTTTCCAAGAGACTTAATAACGATCTCCAACTGACCGATCAGTTCATCTACAACGAGTCCGACCTGCTTATCACCCTTTCTGACAATAACAACGATAATATCTTCATTTTCCGTTTTTTCTTTCTGAATATCAAGCATTTCGTCCAGACGGATCAAAGGAATGACTATACCACGCAGATTAATGACTTCTTTCGCCTGTACATATTTGATGTCTTCCTTGGAGATATTCTCTATCGTATCGATAGAACCTAAGGAAATAGCATATTTTTCGTCTCCGACTACTACCATGAGCGCCTGAATGATTGCAAGTGTGAGCGGGAGACGAATCGTCCATGTACTTCCCTCTCCGTATTTTGTCTTAACGTCCACTTCGCCGCTGAGCGCCTCAATCTTGGACTTCACGACATCCAGACCGACGCCCCTGCCCGATACATCCGTAACCTTTTCCGCAGTGGAAAAACTCGGGAGGAATAACAGATTGACAATGTCCTTGTCGCTCATGCTCTCCGCCTGTTCCTCCGAAATAACGCCACGACCGATTGCTTTCTGTTTGACTGCTTCTACATTAATTCCGCCGCCATCATCGCTGACTTCGATAATGACATTATTGCCGTCCTGATATGCGTCCAGATGGATGGAACCAACTTCCGACTTTCCTCTTTCCCTGCGCACTTCGGCACTCTCAAGACCATGATCGGCTGCATTTCTCAGCAAGTGCATCAGCGGATCACCAATCTCATCCACTACGGTACGATCCAGCTCTGTCTCTTCGCCGGACATGTATAATTCCATCTTTTTTCCCAGCTTCTTTTGCAGGTCACGGATCATACGCGGGAATTTCTGAACTACACTCTCGATAGGAACCATTCTCACCTTCATCACTGACTCATGAAGGTTTGTGGTGACACTCTCCAGGTATTCGATCTGCTCATTAAACATTGTGCTGTCTGCCGAATCGTTTCCGCCATTGGCTCCGATCGACACCAGAGAGTTTTTGGCGATAATCAGCTCACTCACCAGATTCATCAGCGTATCCAGCTTCTCAATATCCACACGAACGGTACGATTGACAACCGGTTTATTTACTGCCGGTTTCTTTTCCGGTTTTGCAGAAGGAACGGGTGCAGACACAGGCTGCTCCGTATGTTGTACGGCAGGCACTTCCGCCGCTTTCTCTTCTTCCTGTTTCTCCTCGTGCTCTTCCTCTTTCTCTTTCTTTTGCTCACCGGCTTCCTCACCGAGTTTCAGAACGCCGCCCACCACTTTTTCAATCTCGGATACGCTCCGAGCAGACTCTAAAATCTCATGAAGAGAAGCGTCAGAGATCACGATCAGACTGAAATTACTGTCAAATTTTTCATCTTCTATATCCTGCGCAGAAGGTTCGGACACAATGATCTCCCCCAGCTCTTCCACCGCCTTGAACGCGAGGAACGCACGGGCTGCTTTTAAAATACAGTTCTCCTGAATATAAACGGTAACTCCGTATACTTTCTTTCCCTGATCAATCGCCTTATTGATTACGTTCCTGTCAGTCTCATCCAAAGGCACGCCTGTCCATTTTGCGTCTTCCCCCGGCTCTTCGATCTCTTCATTCTCATCGGACTCGCTCTCGGCCGTCGGCGGTTCCTCTTCCTTCTCCGGTGCAGCATCGCCTGCCAGAATCTGATTGAGCGCCTTAATCAACGGTTCATTGTCATTGGTCCCCTCGTCCGCGGAAGACTGAATATTATCCAGATATTCTTCCAGAGCATCCAGACACTGGAAAAGAATATCAATCATATTTGCTTTTACTTTTATATTTCCGTTTCTCACTTCGGAAAATACGTTTTCCATGTCGTGGGTAAGAAGCTGCATCCTCTTATAACCCATTGTACCCGCCATTCCTTTTAAGGAATGCGCTGCACGGAATATTTCGTTGATCGTATCTTCGTTTTCAGAATCCTGCTCCAAATTCAATATCTGCGTGTTTAAGCTTTGTAAATGTTCTTTCGTCTCATCAATGAAAATCTCAAGATACTGGCTTACATCCATCTTACATTACCCCCACATTCAAAATAATCTCTTGTGCAATCTGCTCCAGCGGAACAATCTGATCCGCCAGGCCTGACTGGACAATGCTTCTTGGCATCCCATATACCGCACAGGTACTCTGCTCCTGTGCAAGTACATGCACTTTTTTCGCTTCTTTCAGATTCACGATTCCCTTTGTGCCATCTGCACCCATGCCAGTCATCACAACGCAGACAACTTCGTCAAAGTCACTCTTCATTAACGATTCATACATATAATTCGCACAGGGTTTCACACCTTCCCGCGACGGTTCATCCGAATAACGGATCACATACCTGCCGCCCGGCTTCGTGTCAATATTTAAATGCTTTCCTCCGCGGGCGATATACACATGACCACTCTGCAAGGTCTCGCCATCGGCAGCCTCCGTCACCTCGATCTCACTGAGCGAATCAAGCCGCTCTGCCAGCGACTGTGTAAACCCTGCCGGCATATGCTGGACAACGACAACCGGTGTCTTAAGTCCTTTGGGCAGTTTCGTAATCACAGACTGAAGTGCTTTGGGTCCTCCCGTGGAACTTGCAATCGCCACGATTTTCTTTCCCCTGATCGAAGAGGCATGTTTTTTTGCCAGTTCTACGACTTGTTTCGTCTTTTTGATACTGTCCAGACTAAACGCCTTTCCGAAAGCCGGTGCCTTACTCTCCGTAATCGCACTGAGCGTCCGCAAAAAGTCTCTCTGAAAAATATCCGCTTTGCAGTCCAGGGCATTATTGGGCTTATGTACGAAATCAAGCGCGCCCAGCTCCAATGCGTCCATCGTCGTCTTTGCGCCTTCTCTTGTATCCGTACTTGCCATCATGACCTTGGCCGGAATCTTACGCTTCTGCAATTCTTTTAAAAGCTGCAGACCGGTCATCTTCGGCATATTCACATCCAGTACAACCGCATCATATGTATTTTTTGTCAGGAGCGCCAGTGCTTCCACTCCATTGGTCGCTTTGTCTACTACCTGAAATCGTTTATCTCCATCAATTATATCACAAAGGACTCTTCTCATAAGTGCAGAGTCATCAACTACCAGAATTTTTTTCATATTCTCCCTCTTTCTCAGCTCTGTTCTTCTTTATTTCCAACCGTTCCAAAGTAAAAATATAACGTATAATTCCTTCTCTCTCCTGTTTGCTCATCCCAACAAACCTTGCTCTGTGACAATAATTTCCCGGCTGGCCTGCGATCGGATCACACCCCATAATCTCCACACACAGCCTGTATTCCTTTCCAAAGTCAAACTTACAATAGACCAACTCATTGACGCCATAACTGTGTTTCCCTGTGAACTGGATTCCGCCGCCACTGATGTCAATTACCGTACTTTTACTCATAGGCAGATCCTCATCCACACAAAGCCAGCCATTGTCAGTCATCAGCTTCTGTTCCGAATCATCCATCCACCTGTCCTGCATCGGCAGAGAGCACTCATAACGGTAAAATTCCCTCCTCTGATGTTTTCTCAGATCACTCGTGACATGCAGAAGAAGAAGATAGAGCCCCTCGTTCGTATAGCGCTCTTTTACCCCGACACGGCATTCATAAATTCCTCTGTCCGTGTAACAGTACATATCCATCTGACTACCCACCGATATAAGAATCAGCCTGCCCTGCTCGATCGGCATATAAGCCTCTATCTCCCCGTCCTCTCTGACATCGCTGATCTGACTGGAATAAAGCTGAAAACTATCCTCTTCCTCTTCAGAATTGGGCATATCGTCCGGACGCAGTTCTATTTTCATTCCTGGTCTTAAAATCTTTTTCATATCCATATTCCCGTCACCCCATCTTCTTTCCGTTTACGATATGAGAAAAAAATGCTGCCATCCCACGTTTTCTCAGATCTTCATTCAGTTCCTTGTTCATTAATTTCGCTGCGATCTCCTTATAGGCGACCGCAGATTTTGCAGAGGGATTATACAGAGACACTGGCATCTGTTGCATGACTGCCTTGGAAAGCTGACTATCGTGAGGCACATAGCCCAAATACTGGATCGGCAGCTTTAAATATCTGGAGACGACTGCGTTCAATTTGTGAAACAGTGTTTTTCCTTCCTCAGTACTCCCCACCCTGTTGGCAATCACCTTGATTTTTGAATCTTCCTGCTTAAATCTTGAATGCCGATTCAACGCCTTTAAAAGGGAATATGAGTCTGTGATTGAAGTAGGCTCAGGCGTCGTCACGACCAGAATCTCCCCGCTGGCAACAAGAAACTCCAGCACTGCGTCAGAAATGCCTGCCCCCGTATCAATAATAATAACATCAGCAATGGCATCTAACTCTGCCAGATTCTGGATAATATAGATCAGATACTCCCGGCTCAGATTGGAAAGTCCTGCGATCCCACTCCCGCCGGAAATAAATCCCACATCCCCCGGACCCCAGGTGATGATCTCTCTGATATTCTTTCCCTCATAGATCAGATCACTCAGATTATTTTTGGGGATCGCTCCGAACATAATCTCAATATTTGCAAGCCCAAAATCAGCATCCAAAATAATGACCCTCTGTCCAAAACTCTTAAACTGAAGCGCCAGATTAATACAGGTGTTTGACTTTCCCACACCACCCTTGCCACTTGTTACAGTAATGACCCGTGCGAGCGGTCTGTTATTCTGTGAAGATGCCTTTATAATATTCCGTAACTGTTCCGCCTGATCCATCGGCGCCTCCTCCGTACTGTACTTTACTTTCTCCCTCCAAGCAGCTGCTTTACTGTCTTCTGTGGGTTAAACTGCTCAATGTCATCCGGTACATTCTGTCCACATGTCACATAAGACAACGCCGCTCCCGTGTGAAGCTTTAAATTCAGCAGATTACCGAGTGCAGTCGTTTCATCCAGCTTTGTGAAGATCAGTTTGTACTCCGTCATATCCCGATACACATCGGCAATGCTCACCAGGTCTCTGTACTTGGTCGTCGCACTGACAACGAGAAACACTTCCTTCTCAGCCTTATCATCGACAGAATGGATAAACTGATTCATATTATCCCTCTGCGTCTCATTATGATGAGAATGCCCGGCCGTGTCGACCAGAATATAATCATAATTCATAAAATCTTTCAGTGCAGCCTCTATCTCCTCCACCGAATAAATCACACGAAATGGTACTTCCAGAATATTCGCATATGTGCGAAGCTGTTCCGCCGCGGCGATACGATAGGTGTCCGCTGTCAGAAGCGCAACTTTCTTCTTGGCATCCACACGGAATCTGGAAGCGATCTTGGCGATTGTCGTCGTTTTTCCCACTCCCGTAGGCCCTATGAAAAAAAGAATCTTAGGACCATTTTCCGCCGGCTGGATTGGCATTGGTTTCCCGAACTTTAAAATCATCTTCTGATATACATTGGACAAAATATAATCCATCGGCACATTGGCTTTCGTCGTTTTTTCGATTTCCTCTATGATCTGGTTAGCGTAATTCTCATTGACTTCATTTTCAGTCATTGTGTGCGACAATAACTGCATGAAGGCTACGATCTCACTTTTTTCTTCCTGCGGGCTTTCCGTCTCTTTCTTTTCCTCTTCCTCGGCAGGTTTTAACTGTTTTTCCAACAGAGTCTGCAGATTTTCCAGTTTCTCTTCAATCGCTTTCCCACTCTCTTCCTGTTTCTCCAGTATTTCCTGTTTCTCCATCGTGCTTTGAAGCAGCTCATCAGAGAGGATACCGCCTGTTTCCGCCTGTTTAGCAGCCGCGACCGGTGCTTCTTTTTGGGTAGAATTTTTATCTGTGTCATCTTCCAGAGCCGCTGTAACTTCCACCATCTTGGACTTGAAAACGCCGAACATCCCCTTCTTTTTCATATTGCGGACATTCATGATCACCACATTCTGTCCCAACTCTTTTTTTGCCTGCTCCACGGCCTCCGCTTCCGTTTTCGCCTGATATTTTTTTATTATCATTATGCTGTCACCATCCCCACAGATTGTAATTCAATATTAGATTCTATCTCATTATATGAGATTACGATCAAATCTTTAAAATAATCTTCCGTCAGACGTTTAAAATACATACGCACGATCGGAGATGTGATAATGATCGGATTTCGTCCCAGCTCTTCCAGCTTTTTGATCTCTGACTCCACGGAAGCGATGATGTTTTTCGTCCGCTCCGGGTCTAAGGTAATATATGCGCCCTGCTCCGTCTGCTTTACGCTTCCCATGATCTCCTGCTCTATCTTCGGGTCCAGCGTGATCACACTCGTCGTCTCACCGGCAGGAAAGAACTTGTTGGAGATCGCACGCCTCAGCGTCTGACGGGCATATTCTGTCAGAATATCTGTGTCCCTCGTTGTCACCGCATAATCTGCCAGCGTCTCAAAGATCGTCTGCAGATCGCGGATGGAAACACCCTCTTTCAACAGATTCTGCAATACTTTCTGAATCTCACCAAGCCCCAGCAACTTGGGAACAAGTTCGTCCACAAGCACCGGATTGCTCTCCCTGATATTGTCCACAAGCCCCTGTACATCCTGCCTCGACAACAGCTCTGCGATATGCTGGCGGATAATCTCGGTCAGATGGGTCGCGATAATAGAAGGAGGATCCACTACTGTGTAACCCATACTCTCTGCCCGCTCTCTTTGATTTTCCGTAATCCAGATCGCAGGCAGATGGAAGGACGGCTCAAAAGTAGGAATACCGGTGATCTTCTCCTCCACATACCCCGGATTCATGGCCATATAATGGTCAAAAAGGATCTCACCTTCACTCACCTGGATTCCTTTGATCTTAATAATATACTGATTCGGATTGAGCTGAATGTTATCGCGCAGACGGATAATCGGCACGACCGTACCAAGTTCAAGCGCTACCTGACGACGAATCATGACAACGCGGTCAAGCAGATCGCCTCCCTGATTGACATCGGCAAGCGGAATAATACCGTAGCCAAACTCCAGTTCGATCGGGTCCACCTGCAGAAGAGAGGTGACATTCTCCGGCTGACGGATCTCTTCTGCCGCCGCCTCTTCTTCCTCTACCTGACTGTCGATCTTCGCTGTCTCCAGCGTACCGGACATAATCCTGGCCGTAATGATAAAGGAAAATCCAAGGACAAGAAACAGGATTGTATTGAGTGGTGTCAGAACGCCCAGGGCAATGATCGTACCCCCGACAAAATAGAGTACTTTCGGAACCCCAAACAGCTGGCTGACAAGAACCGTGCCAAAGTCTGCGTCTTTTGAGCCTTTCGTCACAAGAATACCGGTGGACAATGAAATCAGCAGCGATGGAATCTGACTGACAAGACCATCACCGATCGTCAGAATCGTATACTTATCCATGGCCGCCCCGAAATCCATCCCCTGTCTGAGCACTCCCATGCAGATACCGCCAATGATGTTGACAGCCGAGATCAGCAGACCGGCTGTAGCATCTCCCTTTACATACTTCACGGCACCATCCATGGAGCCAAAGAAACTTGATTCTTCCTGGATCTTTTCTCTGCGTTTCTTCGCCTCGTCATCGGTGATTGCACCCGTATTCAGATCGGCGTCGATTGCCATCTGTTTACCTGGCATAGCATCCAGTGTAAATCTGGCCGTTACCTCCGCAACACGCTCGGAACCTTTATTGATAACCATAAACTGCACGATGATCAAAATCAGAAACACGATGATACCGATTGTCAGATCACCGCCACCAACAAAGTTTCCAAAAACCTGTACGACATTTCCCGGGTCACCGGTAGCCAGAATCAGACGGGTCGAAGACACGTTCAAAGCGATCCTGAAAATTGTTGTAAACAGAAGCACGGTAGGGAAAAATGACATCTCCAATACCTCTGTTGCAAACATACAGCCAAACATAACGGTAAAGGCAACCGAAATGTTCAGTGCCAGTAAAACATCCAAAAGCCACGAAGGTATCGGAACGATCAGCATAACGAAAGCTGCCAATACATACAACGCAACGCCTATATCCGCTTTTTTCATCTGTCCCTCCCCTTTGTCCGATATTCGCTACGCACGTCCCTGTGCATGATATACCATCGCCAGCACTTCCGCCACTGCCTGATATAATTCAGGCGGTATCAGCTCGCCAATCTCCACATTGGCATAGAGCATACGCGCCAGCGGCTTGTTCTCCACAATCTCCACATGATGCTCTCTGGCTGCATCTTTAATCTTCTGCGCAAGAAAGTCCTCTCCTTTGGCTGTTACCATCGGAGCTGTGTGTGCCTCGGCATTATACTTGACCGCAACCGCATAATGCGTCGGGTTTGTAATGACGACATCTGCCTCCGGTACTGACTGCATCATTCGTCTTCTGGAAGCCTCGCGCATTTTTGCACGAATCTTTCCCTTGATCTGCGGGTCGCCTTCCGCATTTTTCATCTCTTCCTTGACTTCCTGTTTGGTCATCTTCATGTCTTCGGAAAACTTCCACTTCTGATAAATATAATCGAGCAGCGCAACAACCAGATACAGTGCAGATATTTTAATGCCGAGATTGATTACAATACTGCCGGTCAACATAACCGCATTCATCATCGGTATATCATACATGGAAAGAATAACACCTGCCTGATCCTTCAGAGTACTGTAAACGACATAACTGATCAGGAGAATCTTGATCACTGCTTTGGCCAGCTCCATAAGCGACTTGGGAGAAATGATCTTTTTGAGACCGGTAACCGGATTCATCTTGCTGAATTTAGGCTTCATAGGTTTAAATGTTGGCTTCCATTTTACCTGCACGAGATCAACGATAAAAGCAACAAGAAAACCAACTGCCAGAAAGGGCGCCAGAATCATCAGAATCCGCAGCATCATATTTTTCACAAGGCTGTTGATTGCCATTGCCGGCACCATACCGTCACGCAACCCAACCATATCCGGAATCCGCGTATAGACGAGAGAAAAGCAGCCTGTCAGTTTTTCTCCGATCCAGCCCACCGCTATCTTTAAAATAAGGAACAGGAATAGCAATGAAAACGCCATGTTCAATTCCTTGGACTTGGCCACCTGTCCTTCATTTCTTGCATCCTGCAGCTTCTTCGCCGTAGCCGGTTCTGTCTTTTCTCCGCCAGGACCATCTTTTGCAAAAAACTGCAAATTATATGTCACTGTCACAACAGTCCCTCCACAATGCGTGTTACCATAATCCGCATCTGTCTGAAAATAAAATCCGCCGCACCCGGCAGCATCGCCGTCGTAAAAAACAGCACCATCAATCCCACCAGAATTTTAAACTGAATGCCGACAGAAAACATATTCATCTGCGGCGCCACCTTCGCCAGAATGCCAAGCACCGCATTCAATATCATAATAACCGCAAATACAGGCAGACAAATGCGAAATCCAATGATAATGTATTCCGATAAAAACTGTGTCATACTCGCCAGCAGAGAATCCGTGCGGAAAACCGTTCCATTGATCGGTATCAGCCGATAGGCATCAACAAACGCCATCAGCAAAAACTGATACATCCCGCTGACTAGCAGCATCAACATTGTCGTATACTGCAAGTACATACCCGTAATACTGGAATTCTGTTTTGTCGTCGGATCCATCATACTCACCATTGACAAACCAATATTCATATCAATAATCATACCGGAAAAAGTGACCACTGTCGTACAGATATTGGCCCCAAACCCGATCAGAAGACCGGTTACAGCTTCCTTCATCACAAGTACGCCATATCCCCAGACCGTATGATACACAAGCGGTGTATGCGGCATTGTCATATGATAAAGAAGCACTGCTATGAAAAATCCCAGACTGATCTTGACCCTTCTTGGCGTATTATTCATTCCAAAAAATGGAGCCACATGGATAAAACTCGTAATTCTTACTAATATGAGCAGAAAATATTCCAGCTCATCATATGAAAAACTGTAATCGATCATACCGCTACCTGATATACAGACTGAAATCTGACCACAGTCTTATCATATAGTCCACGATAGAATTCAATATCCAATGGCCAAACAGCATCAGTCCCATAAACACGCAGACAACCTTGGGAACGAATGTAAGCGTCTGCTCCTGTATCGAAGTTGCCGTCTGAAATACGCTGACGACCAGACCGATGGTAAGGGAAATAAGCAGTACAGGCGCCGATGTTTTAATGATCAAAAACAGGGCTTCCCTTGCAATCGCTGTCACCACATCAATCGTCATTTTATTTCCCCCTTTCTGTTTCCTGCTCAAAGCTAATAAAAGGTCTTGACAAGACTGCCAATGACCAGATTCCAGCCATCTGCCAGCACAAACAACAATATCTTAAACGGCATGGAAATCGTCGTTGGCGGCAGCATCATCATACCCATACTCATCAGTGCCGAAGCTACCACCATGTCTATGACAATAAACGGTATATATAATAAAAATCCGATAATGAATGAAGTTCTCAGTTCACTGACAATAAAACTGGGAATCAATACCGAAGAAGGAATCCCTGAGAGACTGCCGTCCCACTCCTGATCCGCAATCTCCATGAACATCCGTACATCCTTGACCTGTGTCTGTCCATACATAAACTCGCGCAGCGGCTCCATACCAATCTCGATCGCCTGCTCCTGCGTCAGTTCTCCCCTGTCAAAAGGCTGTATGGCATTTTCATTGATCTGTGTTATGATCGGGCTCATAATAAAGAACGTCAGAAACAACGCCAGACCTATCAATACCTGATTCGGCGGAACTGTCTGTGTATTCAGAGCCGTTCTCGTAAAATGCAGTACAATAATAATCCTTGTAAAAGACGTAAGCATAATTAACAGGATCGGCGCCAGCGCGAGCATCGTCAGGACAACAAATATTCTTACAGGCCCTGACACATTGCCGTTATCGCCCTCATAAGTAACCGACAGACTGTTGGCAATATTCAATTCTCTCAAATCATCTGCATTCTCCGCGGAACCCGGTTCATTACGATATGTTCGCGTATCGGTATCCCCTGTCAGATGCGTCTCTCTGTCAAACAGATCGTCCGATGTATCCTCCGTGACATCCGCTGCCAGTACAACCGCCGAATGATGCAAAAACAATATGCCTACTGTGAACAGCAGGCATACTACGAACCTAAATTGTTTTCCGAAAAAAAATCTTTTCATCACACTGTGCCTACTTTTTTTGTTTTCTCAATTTCGCTTTCTCCAAAAAACTGGCAAAACCGGGAATTTCATTTTCCTGATTGACAGACAGCATAAGTTCTTCTTCAGAAAGTTCTGCCAATTTTGTCATGGTATCCTTGCATACTGCGACCGCAATATACTTTCCCCCCAGCTTCAAAATCTGAACATACTTACTGGGTGCTATCCTACATGTTTCCACAACAGAAATATTGCTTCCTTCCTGTCTCAGCTTCTGGAAATTTGCAACATACCGCGTAGTCACATATGTAACCGCAAGTACAATACAGAAAAGTATCAGCACTGTTATAAACTGAACGAAAGACTCCACTCCGCTCATATGCGTAAGAAGCATTATCCTACAACCTTTTTCACTGCTTCCAGAACACGCTCTGCCTGAAATGGCTTAACAATAAAATCTTTTGCCCCCGCCTGAATTGACTCAATAACCATTGCCTGCTGACCCATTGCAGAACACATAATAATCATTGCTCCCGAATCTGCGGACTTAATCTTTTTCAATGCCTGAATACCATCCATCTCCGGCATGGTAATATCCATCAGCACCAAATCCGGCTTCAACTCATTGTATTTTTCAACAGCCTTCAATCCGTTTTCTGCCTCTCCAACAACATTATAGCCGTTTTTTGTCAGAATGTCCTTAATCATCATTCTCATAAATGCTGCATCATCACAAATTAAAATATTCTTCGCCATCTCTCTCACTCCTGTGTTCTACTTTATTATTTCAGTTACACGAATACCAAAGCATTCCTCTATAACAACAACCTCACCTTTGGCAACAAACTTTCCGTTCACCAGCACATCAATCGGTTCACCTGCTATTTTATCTAACTCTATGATCGTACCTGGTGAAAAATCCAAAATTTCCGAAATGGATTTACTCGTTCTTCCCAGCTCCACGGTAACATTCAGCGGAACATCCATGATCAGGCCGATATTCTCCGGCGCATTTGTCATTCCATAATTACCCGAAAAGCTCTGGAATTGCGCTGGCTGTACATTCGGCATCTGCATCTGCGGCATTCCCATATTCATTTGTGGCATTGGCATTTGCGGCATCCCCATATTCATCTGCGGCATCTGCATATTCATTTGAGACATATCCATCTGCGGCATCCCCATATTTGACTGTGACATTGGCGCCTGTGCCGGCGGCGGATTGAATGCCTGCGGTTCCGGAGTCGGAGCCGGTGCCGGTGTAGGATCTTTTGCTGCTTCTCCCATCTGCTGATTGATAAAGGTATCATACAGGGATTTCGCGAAATCGACCGGATACAACTGTAAAATCGTGCTCTGAACAAGATCACCGATCGTCATTGTAAATGCAATTTTGCAGAACGTGCCGGTAAGAAATTCTGCAATCTCCCCCGGCTTTTTGAACTCTGTCAAATCGACAAGACTGGCTTCCGGCGGACTGATGTCTATCATCTTGCCAAGCATCGTGGAAAGCGAGGTGGCAGAAGAACCCATCATCTGATTCATTGCCTCAGAAATTGCACTCAAATGCAGCTCTCCCAGTTCCCCGTCAATATTAGTTCCATCTCCACCCATCATCAGATCTGTGATGACCTTTACGTCCCGCTCTTTTAAAATAAGAATATTACTGCCTTCCAAGCCGACCGTATACCGTATCTGGATAAACACACAAGGTTTTTCATAATCCTCAATCATGGTCTTCCAGTTAGAAAGAGTAACGACTGGCGTCGTAATATCCACCTTTATATTTACCAGGGAATAAAGAGTCGTCGCCGAAGAACCCATACTAATGTTGGCTATCTCACCGATCGCATCTCTCTCCGTATCCGTAAGCAGCGACTTGTCGATCGGTGCACTCCCATCTTCGTTCTTTGAGGGACTGCTTGCCGGTGCTTCTGGCGAATTATCCATGCCGCTCAGAAGGGCATTTATCTCATCCTGAGATAACATCCCGTCCATGCTCTATTCCTCCTCTCTGACTATTGACGTTACCTGTACCGCATATGTATCATTGTTTGCTCCCGGTAATGCCGTAAATTTTCTAATATTACCAACGTAGATATTCAGATCAGAATCCACTCTGGAATCCAGCCGTATAATATCCCCCACCTGAAGGTGGATAAAATCATCTACAGAAATCGCACTGTTGCCCAGCACTGCTTTAACCGGAACATCCACCCTCCGCAGCATCGACTCAATATGTTCCTCATAACTTTCATCGCTGACAGCCTTGATCGTTGAATACCAATATTTCGTATTCAGATTATCCATAATGTCTTCCAACGTCAGATACGGAAGACAGACATTCATAAACCCTTCTATATCACCAATTTTGATGTTCAAGGTAACGATAGCTATCATATCGCTGGGTGAAATCACCTGTGCAAACTGAGGATTCGTCTCAATGCGCTCTAAGAGCGGATTGATCTCCAATACATTCTTCCAGGGATCCCGCATAAGCTGAATCGCAATGACCATAATTCTCTCAATAATAGTCATCTCAATCTCAGAAAAATCTCTGCTCTTGTCCAGCGGCACTCCCTGCCCACCGAGCATTCTGTCAATAATGGCAAAAGCCAGATTCGCTGTCAACTCAACCAAAATATTCCCTGGCAGAGGATCAAAGCCTATAATTCCCAGCACAACAGGATTGGCCAGTGCATTGGAAAACTCCGAGAATGTAACGGTCTCCGAACTGGCAACATCAATCTGAACACTTTTGCGAAGATAAATCGGCAGATTGGTGGACAATAGCCGTGCGTAATGTTCATATATAATTTCAAGGGTTCGCAAATGCTCTTTGGAAAATTTAACAGGACGTTTAAAGTCATAATTCTTGGCCTGTTTCTCATCCTTGGCCTGCATCTCCTCTGCATCAAATTCACCGCTGTTCATCTGCGACAGCAGCATATCAATTTCAGCCTGGGATAAAACTTCTCCCACTCCGGCTCACCTCCCATTCTCCTTCTATCATATAACAACAGGAGGTTTATTGGAATATAATATCACTAAAAGAAACCTGGAAAATAAAGTCAGAATCAAACATTGCCTGAACCTGTTTCAGTATATCTTCACGCATCAGATCTTTGTTTGCCTGTGCCTCTTCCAATGTATAGCTGCCAATAATATCATAAATCTTAGCGGTTATCAAACTCTCCTTGGAACTGAGACCTGCTCCATATGCTTTATACCCTTCATTCTTAATGTCCATAGACAACGCCACTGACACAAGACAATAATGAGCCTGCCCATCTTCCCCTAATTTTAACGGAATAGTCATCTGCTCTGCAATTTTATAGACCTCGATATCTTCCATTGGCACATTACTCGTCATAGCTCCCCCTGTACCGTCAGAAAGTTCCAGATCCAATACCTGCGCAATGTCTGTGACAAGCTCCGCCGTCTTTTGGGAAGCACTGTTTACATTAACCATCATAATCGAAGTCAGCACAAGGTTTACAACCAGAAGTGCCAGTATAATGACGGATAACAGATTTCTTTTCATATCATTCTCCTCTCCTGCTCTCGCTTAATATGAACTCAATGTATGGTAAATTCTGATCTCTACTCTTCGGTTCTTAGCTCTTCCTTCAGGAGTAGAATTATCTGCGATCGGCACATACTCTCCTCTGCCGGAATGTTTGATCATCGCAGGATCAAGACTCGTCGTTCCCACAAAGTAATCAAACACGGAAAGAGCCCTCGCACTGCTTAACTCATTATTATTGGCAAAGTGTGCGCTGCTGATAGGCACATTGTCCGTATGACCCTCAATTTCGATCACACTGCCGGCATAGCGCTCCAGGATCAGTCCCAGTTTATCCATAACTGGCAAAGCGTCCTCCTTCAGTTGAGCACTTCCCGAATCAAACAGAAGGGCTCCTTTCAGAGAGAGCTGCACATATTGAGATGTGACTTCCATATCCACTTCCCTGGCAAGTTCCTGCTCATCCATCGCCTCTTCGATCTTCTCGGCAAGTTCCTCAGATTTTTTCAATTTTTCCGCATCCAGAGCTTCCGTCATTTCCTCCAGATATTTTGTCTCATTGTCGGTGTCTCCATCGGAAACCTTTCCCATACTGTTCACATAGTCATCCAGTTCATTCAGCTGGCTGACACCATTACTGATCAGAAGTCCGTCGCCGATTGCTGTTGCCCCCGCAGAAAAAATACTGAAAGACTGCGAAAAAGAGGAGGCTATCAGCTCGAATTTCTGCGCGTCCACCGTAGACATGGAAAAAAGCAACACAAAAAAACATAACAGAAGGTTCATCAGATCGCTGAACGTATTCATCCATGCGGGTGAACCCTTTGGTGGTTCTTCCTTCCGCTGCTTAGCCATCTGATTCACCTCCACCGTCATCCGCTGCACTTCTGTCTTTTGGAGCCAGGAAGGATTTCAGCTTTTCTTCAATAACACGGGGATTCTCTCCGGCCTGAATGGAAAGAAGTCCTTCAATAATAATCTCTTTTGCCTGAACCTCCATATTATTATTTACTTTTAACTTACTGGCAACCGGCGCACAAATCCAGTTGGCAAGCAAGGAACCATACAACGTCGTAATCAATGCAACCGCCATAGCAGGACCGATCGAGGACGGGTCATCCATATTCTGAAGCATAAGAACCAGACCAATCAGGGTACCGATCATACCCCAGGCAGGACCCATCGTTCCCACATCTTCCCAAAACCCGATCTTTGATTTATGCCTGTCATCCATACTGACCAGCTCTGTCTCCATAATGGCACGAACAAGTTCCGGATCAGTACCATCAACGATAAGCAGTATACCCTTCTTCAGAAATTCATCTTCCAGATCCCCTGCCGCTTCCTCCAAAGAAAGAAGCCCTTCTTTTCTGGCCACATTGGACAGATCAATAATCTTACTAATGATCGATGTCACCTCAAAGACCGGAGCCTTCAGAACAAGGGCGAAGCTCTTTAAACCGGCAACAAATTCATCCATCGTTTTGGAAGCCAGAATCGCAGCAAATGAACCACCGAATGTTATGATAGCAGAAGCTGCATCAAAGAAATAGGGAACACCTGCCGGTCCGGAATTACTGATAATACCGAACACAACCATACCAAAACAAAGGACCAGGCCAATTACTGATGCTATATCCATTACTTATTCCACCCCTCTAGTTTTGCATTAACCTGCAAAAATATCCTTTCTATACGATTTTACTAAATTTTTCACTTCTTGTCTACTTTCTTTTACAATTATTTTTCTGCCCGTCGTAAATGACACTACGGTATCCGGTGTTTCCTCCACCAGCTCAAGCAGGTCGGGATTTACCAGTACTTTCTGCCCACTCATTTTTGTCAGCTCGATCATAACTTGATTCCCTCACTCATGCTTCTCATGCGAAAACATCTCGCCACGCTTTTCCATAATAATAAAATAAACACAGGAACAGGGCAACTACTCTCATAGTTCCCCCGCTTCCCATATTTACGCTTTCTATTTTGTTATCTATCGTTTCAGATTTACAAGTTCTTCCAGCAACGTATCAGATACGGTAATGATACGGCTGTTTGCCTGGAAACCTCTCTGTGTGGTAATCATCTCCGTAAACTCCGAAGAAAGATCCACGTTACTCATCTCCAAAGACCCTGTCACCATGCCGCCTGCACCATCTGCAGTAATATCCACGCCCACACCATCGAACTCTCCGGAGTTGAGTGTCGCAGAATACAGGTTCTCTCCCGCTTTCTCAAGACCTGCGGCATTGGCAAACTTCGCCACGGCAATCTGTCCGAGCAGTTTCGTCATACCATTGTCATAGCTTGCATAGATCTCACCATTCTCCTGGATTGAGAGACCATCCATCGCTCCTTCTTTCCGCCCGGCGCCAATCCCTTTTTCTTCCGTACCCGGCGTACTGGAAATCGTAGAGGTACCTCCATTATTGAACCAGGTCACGTATGACCAGTCTATATTAATGTCGCTGAAGCTACGCAGTGATACGGTCTGGCCACCCTTTGTCACCGCAGTAGTGTTAAAGTCAAGCAACACATTGTCCTTACCGTCAATGGACTCGAACTCACCGTTATCTACATTGAATTTCAGAATGAAACCTTTATAAGTCGTCGTCGTCGTCACCTGTGCCGTCCCATTCTCCGCCACAGCAAAGGCAAATGTCTTGTTCGGATCGGAAGTATCGATCCCATAAGCCTCTTCCTGAGTGATTGGTGTCGTAAAGATCTTACCGTTCTGATTGTATATAATACCATCAGAAGCAAACGTAAATTCCTGTGTCAACGTATAGCTGACTCCATCATCGTCGAAGGTCAGCCCTGTGATGTCGTTGACTCCCAAAATCGACTTCCAGTCATCCACATTATTATTGTCCGCCAGATTATCTGTCAGATAATGTTTTACCGGAGGATCGGTCGGGTTGGCACCCGGTGTCTCATAGTAATAATAAGCGACCGGATTTCCGCCGCCACCTGCGGGAACGTATGTGGACTCGTTGGCAGGAACATAGATCAGTCCCTTGATCTTTCCCAGATCTTCTTTCGACATCTTGCCCTCACCGTTCAGAGTCATTGTATTGCCGATACCGCCGGCACCGGTACCCGAAGTACCTGACTGCTGTCCGTCAGGCACGGTATAAGTGATACCCGACAGTCTGTTTTGTGTAAAATCTGAAAATACATCTTCAAAACCGGCTTCCTTGGTATAGGTGCCTGTGTTTGGATCATAATGCGCTCCCGTCACAAGTGACAGAATCTCCGAACTGCTCATCGTATTCGTGCCGCCGAAGTTGGCAATATCGTCAATTCCGCTGACCCCATAGACATCCACGACAGACCTTCCCTCGGAATCTATGATGTCTGACAGTTCGACCGTATATTCCCCTTTGGTATCTGTCTGATGGATCGCAAATTTAGCTGTATATGAATATCCAAGGGCATCAAAGAAGCTCAGGTTCAGTGTCTTTCCGGAAGCGGTAGCCGCATCGGGCTCGTTTCTGTCAAGAATACCATCCACATAAGCCTGTGTCGTCGCCTCCGGCGGATACGTCATATTGGCGCTGCTCATGATTCGGAGCGCCTGCACCGTATCTTTACGGATCGTCTGCGTTGCCTCATCGACACCCCAGCCCATGACATTGAAACCATTCGACGTCATAGCCAGGTTTCCCGCCGGATCAACATAGAAAGAGCCGTCACGCGTGAAATAATTCGTATTACCGTCACTAACAACAAAGAACGATTCTCCCTTAATTCTGACATCAAAGGGATTGCCCGTCGACTGTGCCGCACCCTGGGAAGTAATGCTCGTGTTGATCGCCGCGGTCTGTACACCAAGACCAATCTGTCGTGGATTGATACCTGCCTTACCTGTCGTTGCATTCGGCCCTGAAGCCTTGGATGTCGTCTGATAGAGCAGCTCGCTGAAATTGATCGAACTGGATTTATACGCCGTCGTATTGACGTTTGCGATATTATTACCGATTACATCCATCTTTGTCTGATGTGTCTTAAGTCCTGCCACACCAGAGAACATTGATCTCATCATAGTTAATATGACCTCCTAATTCCTGTCGAATGATCCGTATCTGTTCCGTCTGTCAGTCGGGAACAGCAGCCTCCCTGAGGTCCGGCTACATGATTACGGCTCCATCAATATTGGTAAATATATTTGTCTGTGTCTCTGTCTGATCCATCGCTGTTACTACTGTCTGATTGGGTACGTTTACAATAAACGCCAGCTGATCTACGATCACCAGCGACTCTCTGATTCCTTTCGCACCGGCTTTCTGCGTTCCATCGCTCAGACGCTCCATCTGTTCGTCCGTAAGCCTGATATCTCTGTCCGCCAGCCTGCCCATCGCATGTTTGGAAAACTTCAGTCCGCCGTCCGTCTGCCTTGTCTTCTGCGTCAGAATATCCTGAAAAGACATCCCGTCCGTATAAGTCTGTGGTTTTCCTGCCGCGGTCTTCTGGTGGTAAAACTGATCCTGGAACTGCAGTGCGGAAAGGTATTGACTATCCTGCACTTTCACTGCTTATTCTCCTTCCACTTGATCGATCTCTCCGGTTTTTTCTGTCTCCCCGGCTTCCTGTGTTTTATCACTCCCCTGTGCCTTGCCACCCGTTCCGTCTACCTTATCAGCATTTTCTGCCTGATCGGTCTTGTCAGAGCTTTCCGTTTTGTCAGACCCATCTGTCTGATCAGAACCCTCTGTTTTGTCAGAATCCTCGGTCTTGTCAGTGCCTTCCGTCTTGTCGGACCCGTCATTTTTATCAGAACCCTCGGTTTTGTCGGTATCTTCCGTCTTATTGTCTTCCTCTTCCTGGTTCTTTTTCAGGGTTTCTATCCGCTCTACATAGTTTTCAAGTTTCTTCTGATTGTCTTTCGTCAGGAACGTCTTCTGGTAATCTGTCATACCATCATAGATTTCCTTTAACTTCATAATATCTTCTTCATGTGCAAGAGTAACCTTGGAAAGTGCCGGCAGCTTATTCAGCCCCACTGTCCATTCATATGCTTTCTCATATGCCTCGGAATACTCAGCGTCGTAAATGCTGTCCACATCATCAAGCGGATACGTATTTCCACCTACGGAAACATAGGCCTTGCCATTTTGATAAGTTACAAAATCTACCTTGCCATGAATAAAACCTGTACTTCCTGTATCTGCATCCGTCGTCTTGACATAAACTTCCTGACCAACCAGACTTGACGCCCTCTGCATCTCCATGGCGCCGCGCATGTTCTGCATCTCTTCCAGACTGGAAAAAGTAGCCAGCTGTGAAATATATTCTGTGTTGGAAGTCGGTTCCAACGGGTCCTGGTATTTCATCTGTGCCACAAGTAACTGCAAAAATGCCTGTTTATCAAGCGTACTATTGCTTTTCTTTGTTTCTTCCGCGGAAGTAGCCTGTGTCACATCCTGAACCTGACCATTTTTTACAGGTGCTACCAAACTCATGCTTTTCTCCTCCTTTATGCCATAAAATCCACTGTATTGCCATTCTGCTCCATCATCTCCGCAGTCAGGCGCTCTTCGTCGGAGAGCTCCATTTCGTCAAGCGGAATATTGTCATCAAGCTGGATCTTTCGCACACCTTTTTTTCTCGGCTCCTGATACTGGGAATTCTGTTCCCCATTCTGCGCAAAATTTCTGTCAAATTCATGACTGGCGATCGTTACTTCCACCGCCTCCACCTTGATACCCTGTTCGCTCAGATTTTCCTTTAACTGTACAACCTGTGCTTCCAGTACCGCCTTCACCGCTTCATTTTCCGCCGCAAACTGTGCAGTCAGCGCGCCCTCCTTTGCTGTCAGGTGAATATGAAGCGTACCCAGTGTTTCCGGCTGAAGACGAAGCTGCAGTTCCGTGATTTCAGGTCTTGCTTCCATACGCATATACTCCGTAATCTGATTCATCACATCCTGCGTATCCACTGTCTCAAACGGTATCTCTGTCCGGCTCTGCAATGGATCTGCCTCCCACGCATCCAATCCGGTACGGTTCCAGCCCTGTAAAAAGGGGTTGCCGCTTTCATGGCTTTCTCCTCCGGACTCTCTTCCTGTCTGCGAGGTATTTCTCTCTGCCCTGACCGGAGTCGTCTGTGTCTCTTCTTCTCTGACACTGTTCTCTGTCCGTTTCTCACCGGTCTGTGTTTTGATTTCCGCCGTCTCCTGCTGTGGTTCTGTCTCTTCCTGCTGGTCAACTTCCTCCTGCTGCTGTGCGACTGCCACCGGTTCTCTGCTTTCTGTTTCCACTGACAGTTCCGGAATCTCAATCGCCTCCTGTGGCTCGTCACTTACTTCCATCTGCTCCAACAGTTGTGCAAATTGCTCATCATCGACTCCAAGCTCCGCCTGCACATCCGCCCGAACCGTTTCCACCACATTTGTCAGATTCTGAACATTCTGATACAGTGTTTCATTTGTCAGCATGGACAGCTCATCGGTCTCTCCTGCCACCGCCATGGCAATAGCCTGCATATTTTCCGGCTGCAACAGATCTGCGGCTGTCAGCCCGAGTATACTCATGATCGATTCCAGTTCCTCTTCAGAGATTCCCAATTCCTCCTGAATGGCCTCTTTAATCTCGGTGACGGCCTCCTCAACAATCTCTTCGGTCGCTTCGTCGATTTCTGCCTTTTCCTCTTCCGTAGTATCGGAAATCTTGCCTTCTTCCTCTTTGGCAGTAGTCTTTCCTGACTCTTCGTTTCTGACATTTTTTACATTGCCGCGGTTTATTTTACTTACATTAACAGGCGCCTTTGCCACTGTCGACTGTACTTCATCTCTCGTTTTCTGAAACTGATTGCCGCTGTCTTTTGATGTACGGTTCATGATCTCAGAAAAACCGTTGTCGGCTCCGCCTGCCGCTCCTGTTCCTGCGGGACCAATATTTGTGTTCCCCAGTAACAGACCCGCCGCTTTTGTTACATTTGTGCTGGTCATCTGTCTCCTCCTTTCTTAAATTTTCAAGGTACCTTTATATCATGTATATACAAAATGTATATCGGTATTTATCCCCGGAAATTAAGATTCCGGATCCATAATTTTGGTCAGTCTGGCCGCCACTTCCGCATCCAGCGCACCCAAAATCTTACCCCTTGTCTCAGCATCCATCGCCCCTAATATCTTGGCAGCCAAGTCCAGATCATCCTGCATCGCCTCAAAAATAGCGGCCGCCTGTTGTGGTTTCATCTCAGAATACGCATTGACATAATCCTGTATCTGCGAATCTACCTGTTGCTGCGCCACCACCTGCTTATAGAGCTTTTCTGCCGTAGCCGGATCCATAGACTCATAATATTTCAGAAATGCCTCTGCCCCTGGCCCTTTATCTGAATAAATTACTTCGTCATAAAATTCATTTTTAATATTTTCAAAAGCGACCTGATTGTCCTCAAACGTACGCAGACGCTCGATCTCCGCCTCCAGCTCCGCGATCCTGTCCTGAACTTCCGCGTTACCGGACTGTGCATTCTCCAGCTCCAGCTCCAGACGTTTGATCTGTTCCACCGCATCGCGCAGATCCGTATAGCCGTAATACTCGTCTGCCGTACTTCCTCCCATCGGCTGCGCCATCTTTTCCGCCGGAAGTATTTTGTTGACTACCGGAACATTTTCAAGCACAGGACGCAAAACGGTGGAACCGAAACCTCCCACATCTAATTTAATAAGAATTGCCAGAATAGCGATCCAGATCACTACAATAATAAAAGTGACAAGAACGATCGGCGTCGAACCACTTTCCGACTCCTCATCCATCTGCTCTTCCTGGGCATCCAATTCTTTCGCCCGGCGCTTGGCTTCTTTTTTCTGTGCTTTCTGCTCAGCCCTCAGTCTCTTCTTCTCTTCCTTCAGACGCTTTTTGTCGTCAGCTGTCTGCTCACTTTCCATATTCTCATTTTCTGTTTCCTGGGTCGTCTTTCTTGCCATAGTTTCTCCGGCGCCGTCTCCGCCTCTCCTTGTTTGCTCGTTTATGCTTCCGCAGCTGCTTCCTCGATCTTCTTCTGCCCGTATGTATAACTGGTCAACTCATCGATCTCCCGGCTTTCTCTCGCCTTCTCTTCTCCCATGAATTCTTCAAAGGCATTTTCTCTCAATTTTTCCTGTATTTTTCTCTCCTGTATCGACGCCTGGAGCTTGCGCCGCTCCACTTCAACAGTGTTCTGCGCCTTTTTTATTTCCTGCCTCTGCTCTTCCATATATTCATCCATGCGCAGGATCGCCTCTTTGTTCTCACGCATCCTGTTTACTCTAAGCGCAGCACGCAGCGATTCTCTTGCCTGCTCCTCATATCCCTGTTTTCGCTGTTGCAGAAATTCCAGTTTTTCCTCTTCTTCCCGCAGCCTCGCCATTGCCAGGCCAAAATCCATCCGTGCCTGATCTTCCAGCTTTTGCTTGATATTTAAGATATTCTGCATCCGGTAAACAAACTTTGACATCTACTGCTCACTCCTCATACAATGCCTGCAGCATCTGTATCGTCTCTTCATACGTGTACTTGCTGTCCACATCCTGCATCAGGAATTCATTCGTGGCTTCTATCTTCTCCACCGCATAGTCAATGCCCGGATTACTGCCCTTTTTATAAGCGCCAATATTGATCAAATCTTCCGCTTCATTATAAGTAGCCAGCACATTCTTCAGTTTGCCGGCAGCTTTTTTGTGTTCTTTTTCTGTTACCTGAGACATACATCGGGAGATACTCTGCAAAATATCCACCGCAGGATAATGATTTTTATGAGCGAGCTTACGATTGAGCATGATATGTCCGTCAAGAATACTTCGCGCAGTGTCCGTGATCGGTTCATTAAAGTCATCGCCATCTACCAAAACCGTATACAGTCCGGTAATCGAACCTTTCGCATCTCTGCCGGCCCGCTCTAACAGTTTCGGCAATTCTGAATACACACTGGGAGGATAACCTCTCGTCACCGGTGGTTCACCGGTTGCCAGACCAATTTCTCTCTGCGCCATACAGAAACGGGTCAGAGAGTCCATCATCAACAACACGTCTCTTCCCTGGTCTCTGAAATATTCTGCAATAGCAGTCGCCGTCTTGGCTGCTTTATTTCGTTCCAGTGCAGGTTTATCCGATGTAGCCACCACTACTACAGAACGGCGCATACCTTCTTCCCCAAGGTCGCGCTCTATAAATTCTCTGACTTCCCTGCCACGCTCACCAATCAGCGCAATGACATTGATCTCTGCTTTTGTATTTCTGGCAAACATACCCATCAGTGTAGATTTTCCCACACCTGAACCTGCAAAAATGCCGATCCTCTGTCCCTTTCCCACAGTAATCAGACCGTCTACTGCCTTCACGCCAAGCGGAAGCGGCTCATCAATGATCGTGCGGCTCATCGGATCCGGAGGCATTGACTCCACACAATAACTGGGAGCGCCAAGCGGTATCTGAACAGCCGCATCTGTCGGTCTGCCCAGACCGTCCAATGTCTTACCGAGAAGGAAATCACCAACCGCAACCCGCAGGGAATTACCCGTATTTTCGACAAGATTACCAATACCGATACCTTCGGTATTCTCATAAGGCATGAGCAATGTCCTTCCGTCTTTAAAGCCCACTACCTCCGCCATGATGCCTGACCCTTCATCTCCCTCCGGATGTATGAAACAAATATCTGCCAGCTTGGCATCCGGCCCTGCAGACTCAATCGTCAGACCTACCACATTCAGTACCTTGCCGAGCTTTTTGTAATAGACCCGATCTTTCAGTTTTTCGTATTTCGATAAATCAATCATGATCTGTCTTACTCCACGCCTTCATAGGAAAGAACCAGAAGTTCTCTGCGCAGCGCCGTCAACTGTATATCCAGGCTGCAATCATATATGCCGTCGTCTGCCTCGATCATACATTCATTTTTTCTCATTGTCATATCTTCCACTACTTCCAGCATGGCATTTCTGTTTCCCAGTCCTTCGATCAGCAGCTTTTTCTGCATACTGACAAACGGATAATCGTCAGGACTGACATGAATGATGTAACTGCTGCTTGTTTCAATCCTCTGCATACATCCTTCCAAAAGCTGCATGACAAGATTCTGATACTCTCCCAATTCCATGTGAAATATATGTTCATAAATACCCGTCAACTGCTTCACAAGCTCTGGTTCCAGCTCCTGAAGCCTGTTGTTATATGCCGCTTCAAGTTGACGCTTTGTCTCTTCAATCTCTGACTGTGCGGCAGCCGTGCCGTCAATATAGCCCTGATTTCTTCCTTCCTGCCTGGCCTCTTCAATCACCTGCTGTCGATAGGCCTCAATCTCCGCTTCCGCATCTTTCTTTCTCTGGAGGATCTCCTCCTCTGCCTGAGCAATCAGCTCTTCCGGACTCGGTCCCTCATAAACAGGCGCCGCAGGAACCGGCTCCTCAGACTTGATTACATTGGAACCATCCTCCGGATCAGCTGTCAGACCGCTTAGTTCCTCAACCTTTAACCCTTCTGTAAATCCTTCCGTGTGTTCCTCTGTATCTTCTCCCGCCCCGCTGCCGGAGCTTCCTATCCGTTGCTCTATAATCCTGTTACTATTGATAATCCTTGTGTCATCGTTCTGAAACTGCACCCAGTTCCCCTTCAGCAAGTTACTAGACAACAATTTCATCTCCTCCACCTCTGGAAATAACAATTTCAGCAGAATCTTCCAGTTTTCTGATAATATTTACGATCTTCTGTTGTGCCTCTTCCACATCCTTCATGCGGACAGGTCCCATAAATTCCATATCTTCCTTGATCATGGCAGCCAAACGCTTTGACAGGTTTTTGAAGACTGCAGCTTTTACTTCCTCGTTCGCACCCTTCAGCGCAATCGCCAGATCGCTGTTCTCCACATCGCGCAATACTCTCTGTATCGCTCTGTCGTCCAGAAGAAGAATATCCTCGAATACGAACATTTTCTTCCTGATCTCGTCGGCAAGCTCCGGCTCCTCAATCTCCAGTGTTTCCATGATATGTTTTTCCGTACCACGGTCTACGGAGTTCAAGATCTCCACGACCGCATCGACGCCGCCAATAATGGTGTAATCCTGATTGACAAGAGAAGCCAGCTTGGATTCCAGCACTTTTTCCACTTCCTTAATGACATCCGGACTCGTTCTGTCCATCATGGCAATACGTTTCGCAACATCCGCCTGACGTTCCGGAGGCAGCGCTGACAATATCATTGACGACTGCGTCGCAGACAGATAGGACATAATAAGTGCAATCGTCTGCGGATGTTCATCCTGTATAAAGTTGAGCAGCTGAGACGCATCTGTCTTGCGGACAAACTCGAAAGGCTTAACCTGCAGCGACGCTGTCAGTTTGCCAATCACATCGCGTGCTCTGTCCTCTCCCAGAGCTTTCTCCAAAAGCTCCTTCGCATACCCGATGCCGCCCTCCGCGATATATTGCTGTGCCAGACAGATCTGATAGAACTCCTCAATCACAGTTTCTTTCAGCTGCGGCGTAATACTTCGCGTATTTGCAATTTCCAGCGTCAGCTCCTCAATCTCGTCTTCCTTTAAGTGTTTAAAGATATGGGAAGACTTTTCCGGTCCCAATGCGATCAGCAGTACGGCTGCCTTCTGCAGACCTGATAACCCTGAGTCATTTGCCATATCTTATTTACCCCCAATCTTCGTTCAGCCAGTTCCGAAGCAGATTTGCGGCCGCTTCCGGATTATCGTCCACAAATTTTTCAATCAGCTTACGAGTCTCTGACCGCTCTTCCACGGCAATGTTCTCCAGCTCCGATTCCGGCGTGGACTGCAAAAGATTTTCCACGGAGAGTTCCTCTTCCTCTTCCTCTGCCGGTTTCTCGCTCCTCATACTTCTGAATACAACAAAAGCAAGTAATCCCAGAATAATAAGGATCAATATAACCTGGATAACATCCGTCGCCTGAATATTCAAGCCCTCTTTGTCAATAAACAGCGGTTCCTCATAGGCCACCATCGCAACATTCTCCACTGCGATACCGGTCGCTTTGGACACCACATTGATCATATCGTCATCGACAGGCTGCGCAACTCTTGCCCCGTTTGCCGCCTTGTATTCTTCCCAGCTGATGCCATCAAGCAGTCCCTGGGCTTTAATATCTTCTTCTCTCTGTACGTTATATGTAATGGCAGTGACCGATATGGATGACTCCTCATATTTGATCAGTCCCGGCGGAATCGTCTGAGACATCACCCGCTCATTGGGCAGATAATCTCTGGACTCTTCTGACTGGGAGGATGAGGACTGATCGCTGTCCTGCATTTCGTACGTCGTCTCGCTGTTAGAATCTGTTCCTGGCAGATTGCCGGAACTGTTTATATTCTCTGCACTGAAAATACTTTCGTGGCTGAGGACGCCCTGAGACTGCCCCTCTGCAGGCGTAAAATCATGCTCCGTAATCTCCGTGGAGGAAAAATCAAGAGCAAGATTACTTGCCACTTCTACATTATCATACTGATTCGTTCCCAGCAGCACTTTTTTTACTTCATTTTTGACGAGCCGCTCTGCCTGCTGCTTCACAGAGAGCTGGCTGTTGGCAGTACCTGTCAGAGAATAATTGTCTTCCCCCGAAAACAGGAGATTTCCCTGACTGTCAAGAATTGTGATATTATCCGCATTTTCATTACCAAGCGCCGTCTTGACAAACTGTGCCATAGCCGCCGCGTTTTCCTGTGTGAACTCCCCGTCCAACTCCAGAATAATGCTGGCAAACGATTCCTCGTTTTTGGAGAGAAGTGTACCGTCATTCTCCGGGAGTGACAACTGTACGTCCGCTTTCTTGACAGTCTCAAACCGAACGAGATCTTCCTCCATCTGACTTTCCAGATAGAGTTTATATCTCTTCTGTTTGTCTGACTCCGTCGTGGAGAAACCGCCGTTTGTCACATTGTCGATCCCATAGGCTGCAGCCGGAATATTGTTGGCACCCAGCAGAAGATTGGCATCTGACACCTGTTCACTCAGTACTTTAATCTGATAACCGTCATCTGACACAGTATAGGTTATGCTCGCCCCATCTAAAAGTTCTGTGATCTGGGATGCTTCTTTTGTACTTTCACAGTTCGCAAGCAGTTCATATTGAGGCCTCGTAAGAACCGTTACCAATATCGCAAGTGCAATGATGACACCTGCGGCAATACATATGATAATCGTCTTCTGTTTTGAAGTAAATTTATTCCACCATTCCAGCACTCTCGCCGGAATCGCTTTTAACCTGTCAGTCATTTCGCTTTACTCCCATGCCTTAGATCTGCATCTGCATAATTTCTTTATATGCATCCATAAATTTGTCTCTTACAGCGACCGTATACTGTAAGGCTGCCGATGCTTTCTGCATTGCGATCGAAAGATCATGAGTATTTTTCGTCTGTCCGAGCGCCAGTTTCAGCTCTTCGTTTTCCATATCGGAAATATAACTGTTCGTTGTATGTAAATTATCAATGGCGCTGCTGAGCATAGCGCCAAACACATCTTTTCCCTCTTTTGCTTCCTCCGCCTTTTTCGCCGCCTGCGTCTGTTTTACCGCTTTCTCTACGGCATCGGAGTTTACACGATAAAGCGATGCAATATCCATCTCTACTCACCTCTTACCCTTTGTCCATATTATGTCGTTTGCCACCAAACTGATGCTTCCCTTTCACACCTGGTGCCGCGTCAGACTATTGCGCCATCTCCAGCCCTTTCATGGCGATTGCCTTGCTGGCGTTAAATGCTGTCGCATTGGCTTCATATGCACGGCTTGCATCGATCATATTAGTCATCTCTGTCACAATATTGACATTGGGATAGAGAACATAACCATTATCATCCGCATCGGGATGAGCTGGATCATAGACCATTTTCATATCTGTCCAGGAATCTTCCTGAACCGAGGTGACTTTCACCCCTTTGCCTGAATAATTATCTCTTGCCACGTCCAGGACATGACTAAAGGGCGTCTGTGTCTCCTTTTCCGCAAACGTAACGACTTTACGACGGTATGGCGTGCCATCCTCCGTCCTCGTCGTATTGGCATTGGCCACGTTCTGCGATATGATGTCCATACGGAAACGCTCCGCAGTCAGACCGGACGCATTCACATCAAACGATGAAAAGATACTCATTGTGATCCCCCTTATCTGTTATTTCATTACGAGCTTCAGGTTCGTAAACTCCTGATTTACTCCTGTCATAATCGCATTGTACTTCAACTGGTTGGAAGCAAGCATCACATTTTCCGTATCAATATCCACATTGTTGCGGTCGACCCGATAGGAAAAATTTGCATAATCCGTGTATGTCCTGGGTTTCAGCCGGCTCAGATTCAGCCCCCCTACTTTCGCATCCACACTTGTGTACCTGGAATTCCCAAGTGCACGTTGAAGCTCTCCCTCAAAATTCACATCCTGCCTTTTATATCCCGGTGTATCTACATTGGCGATATTATTGGAGATCACCTCATGGCGAATCCAGGCAGCGTCCGCCGATTTATCCAGCACATTGATGTAATCAAATACGTTTGAATGAAACATGCGATATACTCTCCTCCTTCACAAAAGGGCATACTTTCCACAATCCAGTCTACCCTATTTTATTATATATTTTTATACTGAAAAAACAAGGTGTTTCTACTTAATAAACGTAAAATGGGACCTATTTCCTACTAAGTCCCTTTAACGCTACGGTTTCCTCCATGAAACCATCACCTGCCTTTTTCGCTTTGAAAACTGTCCTTTTGTTGTTTCTGCTGCTTCAGCTTATTTACTTCATCGAATACCACATCATTCAAAACTTTTATATATGTACCTTTCATGCCGGAAGAGCGGGACTCAATCACACCCGCACTTTCAAACTTGCGCAAAGCATTGACGATCACAGAACGGGTAATCCCTACTCTGTCAGCGATCTTGCTTGCCACCAGAATGCCTTCCTGACCATTTAACTCTTCGAATATATGGGTAATGGCTTCCATCTCGGAAAAAGAGAGCGTACTGATCGCCGACTTGACGACAGACAGTTTCCTGGCCTCTTCTGCGCTCTCCTCATTGACCGCACGAAGCATTTCCAGACTGACTACCGTAGTTCCATACTCGCAGAGTATGATGTCATCAATCTCATAAGGCGCATCACATTTATAGATAAACAACGTACCCAGACGTTCCCCGGCAATCTCAATCGGCGTTATGATCGCCTGAAATCTTCGGGTGTCTGTATTCTCAAAGCCAAGTGTCTGCAAATTTACATTTTCTTTCGTAGAAAGAACACCAAGCATTCTCTCATTCAACATCAGATCAATATAGCCGCCAACTTTATCATTGATCAGTTCTCTGATCTCTTCCACTCCACTCGATATTCCAACGCCCAGCACTTTTCCTTTTCTGCTGATCACAAGTACATTGGAACTCAATATCTCTTTCATAACATTACAGATGTCATTAAATACCACTTTACTGGATTCATTATTATGCAAAAGCATTCCGATTTTTCTTGTTTTGTCCAGTAGTTGTATGCTGCCCATATTGGATACCCTCCATATAGTGTATTGTAATATAATCTCCCCCTCTCTGCAACACTTTTCTCTTAAATTACACAAAATTTTTATGAAATTCGTACAATATCTGAATTTTTATGTTTTTCCACAATATTCCCACAAGTTTCGTCCATGCACACCAATTTATGCCCTTTTTCCAACATCAGGGAACCACACTTCCCACACCTCTCCGTAGCCGGTTTTTGCCATACCATAAAATCGCAGTCCGGATTGTCGATACAGCCATAATATTTTCTGCCTTTTTTCGTCTTTTTCAGAACAATATCCTTTCCGCATTTCGGACAGGCTACACCGATCTTTTCAAAATATGGTTTGGTATTCCTGCAGTCCGGAAAACCGGGACAGGCCAGAAATCTCCCATGAGGACCGTATTTTACGACCATCTGCCGGCCGCAAAGCTCACACACCTCATCGGACACTTCATCGGCGATCTGTACATGTTCCAGCTCTTCCTGCGCTCTGTTGACTGCCTCATCGAGATCAGGATAAAAATTGGAAACGATCGTCTTCCAGCCTACAACACCTTCTTCCACTTTGTCAAGCAGTGCTTCCAGGTTGGCGGTGAAGCTCACGTCAACGATACTCGGGAAGGCTTCTTTCATCATATTGTTCACGACCTCACCCAGCTCTGTCACATAAAGATTCCGGTTCTCTTTCGTCACATACCGGCGGGCCAGAATCGTCGTGATCGTGGGCGAATACGTACTCGGCCTGCCAATGCCCAGCTCCTCCAGCGCCCTCACGAGACTGGCCTCCGTATAATGCGGCTGCGGCTGTGTGAAATGCTGTTTGGAAGAAAACTCACGGAACTTCAGCACGGAATCTTTCTCAATTCTGCCGGCCAGCAGATTGTTTTCCTGTTTATCCTCATCATCGTTCGTGTACACACTCATAAACCCGTCAAACACAATTTTAGAAGCGGCAACCGTAAAACGGTGATCCCCTGCACCGATCTTCACCGAAGTCGTCTCATATCTGGCCGGAGCCATCTGGCTCGCGGTAAAACGCTTCCAGATCAGCTGATACAGCCGGAGCTGATCCCGGCTGAGAGAACCTTTCAGAGAAATCGGCGTTCTGCTGATATCCGTAGGGCGGATCGCTTCGTGAGCGTCCTGTATTTTCTGTCCGCTCTTTTTTCCACCGCCTGTGCCCGCTACATAGTCAGCTCCGTACTGTTGCACGATATATGCTTTCGCCAGCTGTGCCGCCTCTTCCGATACTCTCGTGGAGTCGGTACGCAGATAGGAAATAATTCCTGTCGTGCCGCTCCCCTTTATGTCAATACCTTCGTAGAGCTGCTGTGCCAGACGCATTGTCTTTTGTGTGGAGAAGTTCAGCACTTTACTTGCTTCCTGCTGCAATGTGGAAGTTGTAAAAGGAAGCGGCGGTTTCTTCGTACGCTCTCCCCGCTTCACTTCATCCACCTGATAGGAGCTCCCTTCCAGATCCTTCAGAATCCGGTCCAGTTCTTCTTTTGAACCGATTGTCTTCTTGGCATCCCTGGTCCCATAATACTTGGCGGTCAGCGGCTTTTTCTCCCCGTCCACATCCAGGAGAACATCCAGACTCCAATATTCCTCCGGAATAAAGGCATTGATCTCATCTTCCCGGTCACAGATGATGCGCAGTGCCACTGACTGCACTCTGCCCGCCGAAAGTCCCCGCTTGATTTTTGCCCACAAAAGCGGCGAGATTCGGTAGCCTACCATACGGTCCAGCACACGACGCGCCTGCTGGGCATCCACAAGGTCCATGTTGATCTCTCTGGCATTTTTCAGAGATTCCCTGACCGCACTCTTTGTAATCTCGTTGAATGTGATCCGGTAGACTTTCTTGCCCTCCAGCTTCAGCGTGTGCAGCAGATGCCAGGATATGGCCTCTCCTTCCCGGTCAGGGTCGGTAGCCAGATATACTTTTTCCGCTTTCTTCACCGCCTTGCGCAAGTTTGCAAGAATGTCTCCTTTTCCCCTGATCGTTATATATTTTGGCTCGAAATCATGCTCCACATCGATCCCGAGCTGACTTTTCGGTAAATCCCTTACATGTCCGTTGCTGGCCGCAACCTCATAATTGGCGCCAAGAAACTTTTTGATCGTTTTTACTTTGGCGGGTGATTCTACAATTACCAGATATTTTGCCATCGCTGCTCTGCTCTCCTCATCAATTAAATCTTATGAAACTATAAACCAAAACTTTCGGAATGGCAAGTGGTTTTTATTTTGTTTCCGTGACAAGCATCGGCAATATCAGACTTTCCCCTCTTCCGATATTGATTCCCCCTTTCCTGTGAGACAATTCCCTGCAGCACAAAATCCATGAGTATATCAGTTATTTCCGCCAGCTCCGTCACATTCCCCTCTTCAGCCTCTCTGATCTCTCCGTATAATTCCTGCAGCGTAACAGGCCGGTTTCCCAAATAATTCCACACGATTTTTTCCTTCTGGCTCATCTGAGCCGTGGCTGCCTCTTCCTGCTCCATGCCCTGAAGCGTTGACGGCAACCTGCCTTTCCCATAAAAAGCTTCCAGAATATCCGCAGGCTCCAGTGCAATACCGGCCCCCTGACGGAGCAGACGATTGCAGCCACAGCTGAGCGTATCCGTGATCCGGCCAGGCAGAACATACACGTCCTTCCCCTGTTCCAATGCAAAATCCACCGTGATCAACGTACCGCTTCGTTCTTTTGCCTCAACGACAAGCACCACATCGGCCAAAGCGCTGATGATCCGGTTTCTGGAAGGGAAATGCCGGGCCAGCGGCGGCGTATCCGCCGGATGTTCCGACAGAATGCCTCCCTGCCTCAAAAGCGCCTCGTATAAATCATGATTGGCACGCGGATAGCACACATTCGTCCCACAGCCCAGCACCCCAAAGCTCCTGCCTCCTGCAGACAGGGCGGCCCGCTGGGCAATGCCGTCCACGCCGAGCGCCATCCCACTGATAATCTGTACGCCAGCCTCAGCGAGCGCGGAAGCAAACCAACGAGCCATCTCTTTCCCGTAGCTGCTGCATCTCCTGGCCCCGATCACCGCCACAGAAGGAATATTGTCATCTGGCAGCTGTCCTCTCACATACAGTTTCCCCGGTGCACTGCCAATACCACGCAGCAGCCGCGGATAACGGTCATCCGATTTCAATATGCAATATTCTTTACAGTCCATCTGCCGTCCTCTCCCAATAGACAGCAGCCGCTGTCCGATAGTATACCGCTTCATTGACATGACATACCCCAATCTGTTCTTCTCCCGCCAGATCCGCGATCGTACGCGCCGTGCGCAGAATCTTGTGATAAGACCGAAGACTCAGGGAAAATGTTTTCACCGCTCTTTGCAGTTGTTTCCTCCCCTGTTCATCCAGGATACAATACCGCTCTGTCTCACTGATACTCATGCGGCCATTAAACCGCATATCCGGGCCAAACCGTCTCTCCTGCATCTGCCTTGCCCGGATGACACGGCTGCGGATCTGCTCACTGCTCTCTCCCTGCTTCTTTTCCCCTATCTTTTCCGTATCTATCCCGGGCACCTCCACACACAGATCGATCCGGTCCAGGACCGGTCCCGAAAGGTTATTCAAATATCTGCGTATGTCATTCTGACTGCATCTGCAACGATCCTCGTCCGGGTAATGGCCGCAGGGACACGGATTCATAGCTCCCGCCAGCATAAAATCAGAAGGATACGTGATCGTTCCATACGCCCTGGCTATCTGCACTTTTTTATCTTCCATGGGCTGGCGAAGCATATCAATCGTTCTTCTTCCAAATTCCGGCAGCTCATCCAGAAACAATACCCCTCTGTGAGCAAGGCTGACCGCGCCCGGCACAGGAATCCGACCGCCGCCGATCAAAGAACTGCCGGTAGCCGTATGATGCGGCGACAAAAAGGGCCTTTCTTCCAATATTCTTCCGTCTTTCAATCTCCCACACACACTGTACACGGAAGAAACCTCCAGACTTTCTTCCAATGTAAGGGGCGGCATGATCGTCGGCAGGCGCCTGGCGATCATTGTCTTGCCGCTGCCCGGCGGTCCGATCAACAGCAGATGGTGAAATCCTGCCACCGCAATCTCTGACGCCCGTTTCGCCGTCTCCTGCCCATAAATATCCGCAAAATCCTCTTTTCCAGTCCCCTGACTATTCTCTCCCCAGGCAGCCTTTGCCCTGACGAGCCCCGCATCCGGTCCTTCCTTTAACGCCCGTATCACCTGCGAAATATGACTTGCCCCATACACAGTGACCGAATCTATCACTCCCGCCTCCGCGCAGTTCGCCTCCGGCACAATGCAGACAGGAACGTGCATCTGAGATGCGTGCTTTACAATAGGAAGAATCCCTCTCACAGGCTTCAGTTCTCCGCCCAGACCCAGTTCTCCTGCAAACAGAATATTTCGTATCCTGTCCGCCCCGATCTCTCCCATCGAAACAAGGAGACCGACAGCAGCAGGCAGGTCAAAACCCGTACCGTTTTTATGTCGGTCTGCCGGTGAAAGATTGATCGTAATTCTCGATGGCGGTATACGAACGCCTATGTTTTTCAATGCCACACGTATTCTCTGTTTGGCCTCTCCCGCTTCCCGGCTCAGACATCCCACCATCTCCATACAGGGAAGGCCCTGACTTACGTCGACTTCCACCTGTACCAGATAACTGTCGATCCCACAGAAAGCACCCGATAATATCGTACTGAACATTCATTCTCCTTATTAAAATAATAGATTTGACTCACTTCAAAATTGGAAATTTGCGGCGAACTGCCATGAATCTCTCAGATGATGGGAAAATAAAATTCCCATATATATTATATGGGAATTTAGTCTGAAATACAAGTGTAAAATCACTCTTTTGTCGCGCCCCCCACTTCTTCCCTCTGCTGCCAGATCGGAAGCGCGTCCATTTCTTCGCGGCAAATCAGCTCCCGCACCGGGTCTGTCACCTGCAGGACAGAAAAAGAAACTTTTCTCCTGTCCTCTGCCTTTGATTCCAGAAAGCGCTGTGAGATGACCATCTCCAAGGCTGCAGACAATCTTTTACGGATCTGCTGTTGTCTCTGAATAGGAAATATATCCACCATGCGCTCAATGGCAGACGCAATATCCGGTGTGTTCGCGGTAGATAAGACAAGACGCCCGGACTCTGCCACTGCAATCGCAGCATCAACAGCCCCTGCATCCCTCAGTTCCCCTGCAAAGATGACATCAGCGTCCTGCCGCATGGCAGCACGCAGTCCGGCTTCATAACTGGCACAGTCAATCCCCACTTCCCGCTGTGTGACGATTGATCTCTTATGCACATACACATATTCAACAGGTGCTTCCAGTGTAACGATATGTGTGGCGCGTGTACTGTTGATTCTGTCGACCACGGCCGCCAGCGTTGTCGTCCTGCCGCTTCCCACTTCCCCGGCGGCAAGGACAAGCCCTCTTTTTTTCTTTCTCAGTTCCATGACCTGCTGCGGAATTCCCAGCTCTTCCGGGGAAGGAATCCGTGACCCGATCAGACGCAGTGCAAGCGCCACGTTTTCTCTCTGTTTATAGGCGTTCACCCGAAATCTTCCCAGTTTACGCACTTCAAAAGCCATACCGTACTCTCCCCGCTCCTCGTACAGACGTCGCTGCGTCTCTGTCATCACGGAGATAAGCAGTGCCAGCACATCTTCCGAAAAAAGTTTCGGGTAGGACATTGCCGTCAATTTCCCGTTTATACGCATCATCGGCTGGGCCTGGGCCGCCACATGTACGTCAGAAGCCCCTGCCTGCACTGCTTCCGCTAATATTTCTTCGATCGTTATCGCCATGTTTTCCTCCAAACGTCATTCAACTGTCTAATATTATCAGTGTCCTATGAGCAGAACCATTCCTATCCTCAGTGGACAAAGGGGCGTGCGTGCCCTTGTCCACTGAGGGTATCCCTGTTATTTACTCCTCCACTGATAATATACACAGATGTCGTCAGATCAGCAAGCAATTCTTTTTTGAATCTTTTCAGTCCCCAATTAAAATAAGGTAACACCCATTTAACCCTTTTTCTCAAGGCCAGCCTAAAAAACAGGCCGGGAATGCCGCCTGTCCTGACATTCCCGGTCTGATTTTCCGTTTTTCCTACAAATCATCCTTACAGATCATTCTCTGAGTGTTAATCCGTAAACAGCAATACCCAATATTTATTACTTCTGCCTACGCCCACATACTTGTAATGCTTATTCTGAAGCTCCGACCTGTCACTGCTGTCTGATTTCCATTCTTCCAACAGCTTGCTCATGTCTGAGGTATTGTTTTTCTGATAGATCATACCATGATATTCGTAACCGCTGATACCAAACTGCGATAATACAGACGAATAGGAACTGCCGTTCGGACGAGTGCTGGAAGCCCTTTCATTATCATCCATCTCCATTGCCAGCAGTGTTGCGGCATCTGCCAGAAGATCATCACGGTACACCTTTTTCTTATCCTTATCATCTCTGTAATCATTGATCTTGTTGACGAGAGATTTTGCATTGCTGACATTACTGTCTGCTCTCTGCACTACCCGGTTATACTGGGTCTCATCAAGACCATACTTAAAAGTGCCTGTTGCAGACGATGTGTTGGAAGAAGTATTCGTATTCTGAGAATCAGGCGCACAGCCTTTTCTTCCCTCACTCTTTCCAAATAACGTATAATGCAAATATAGCTGTTGAGGATCGTTGCCGATCACTGCGACAACATCCTTGTTATTGTTGGCATAATATACCGGATCGAAACCATTCTCCATTATGTTTGTTACCGTTTGCTGCGTTGCAGGGGTCGGATACTCCGTTGGCGCTACCGGAAGCCTGCCCTCGTTTTTCCCGAACATTTTGTAGTGCATGTATAAATTCTGTTCGTTCGTGCCAAAAATTGCCTTGACATCAGGATTACTGCTTGCATAATATGCCGCGTCAAAAACCGTTCCGTCGCTCATCTGTTTCGGTGCTGCCAGAGCCGTCATGGACGTCTGCAGCATCACCCCTGTCAGAAGACCGATCAATACCCATTTTCTTTTCATTTTGTACCACCCTCCTTTTCCATTTCACAGATAAAACTATCTGTTACTCTTATCATATACAATTTTGCCTGTCATATCAATATCTATGGAAATCTTTTAAAAAAAATTAAAAATTTGGTATCTCCCCGACCAGCCATAATTTCCGTTAATTCTCTATTTTTTGTTTGGTTTTCTTTTTATTTGTAATAATCTGATGAAATCATCAAACAAAGAAGTGTCTGTTGGCTCAAACATCATCCATTTTCCATCATGATACGTCTGCGTTTCATCATAGATTCTTTGAACTTCTTCGGAATAGCTTTCTCTGTCATTTTCAAATTTCACGCGTTCATCTTTTCCTAAAATTATCATAAATCCTATGCAGTTCTCTCTCGCATATAACGCACACAAAGTTTTGCCGCCCCGGCGGTATTTATATTCATAAGTCCATGCTTTCCCGCCTTTGGCCCAAAGTCGATCCATTTCATATTTTTCATCAATTAAGGCACATAATTTATTCCATATTTCATAGGAAGATTCACCAACTAAGGTTGTCATTTGTTCTGCGTCAGGTATTTTATCAAGCATAATTGCCTCCTCTCTTTGTATCTGGCTGATTGCCTTTTTCTGCCAATCAGTCCCTTATGAACATTATGAACAGTAGCTTTTATGGGCGTTAATCGCTATATATGACAGCCATGTTTTGTATTCTTTGCCGCATTTTTGTGCGGATGTGCGAAGGCGCGAGGCACTCGCAGTTAACTCCAAAACTTAAAAGAATATCATAGTAATATTCATTTTCAATAAACGGAAAATTTACGATGTAATGCTCGTCACCATCCGGGAGAAAGTGGTCAAAAGTGCAAAATTCAAGTACCCTGTCCAGCACAGATTTATGAATGCGTATTTTTATTTCTGTTTGCATCGTCTGTATGATTTCTTCAAAATCCAAAACCGGTTTTTGATAATCCCGTGGAACAAAAACTTCCTGTTTTATTTGCAGATCTGACATACGGGATAGTCTGAACAGACGGTAATCTCTTCTGTCATGGCAGTATCCGTAAAAATACCAGTGGCTGCTTTTCAGTACAAGCTGATATGGCTCGACTATTCTCACAGCTTTATGCCCATGATGAGCTATGTATGCAAAAGTAAGCAGCTTGTGATCTTCTAAAGCGGACTTTATCTTTTGCAAGTACGGTTGGATATTTTGATTGCCCGACCACGAGCTTAAATCTATACAGACCTGATTGGTCTTTGCCTCAATGTCCTTCGCCCTGTCGGCAGGAATGAAACTTCTGATTTTCGCAAGAACATTGACAAGATCATCCCCTCGTATCATGTTGGAAAGATTCGAAAGCCCTATCAGAATTGCGGTAAGATCGGCAGTCGAAAAAACATTCTTATCAATTTTGTACTCTGGCATAATTTCAAAGCCGCCGCCAACTCCCGATATGGAACGAACAGGGATACCCGCCATATTGATTGCATCTATGTCACGATAAATGGTACGGGGCGAAACTTCAAACAGATCTGCCAGTTCCTGTGCACCTATCCGCTTTTGATCAAGAAGCATCATAATAATACTGACAAGCCTGTCAACTTTCATTTGATACCGCCTTCCATAATCTTCTTTTACTATAGATTATTGCCATACTGATGTCAACAATTGTCTGGTACAATGAAAATACGAATGGCATGGCAGAAAATGAAAGCGGAGGAAAGATTATGTTTACAGTCTATGTTTATATCCTTGATACTTTGGCAGATTGGGAACTGGGATATGTTACTGCGGAATTAAATTCTAAGCGTTTTTTCAGGGAAGAGGCACCGGACATATCGGTCAAAACGGCCGGTATCTCACATGAGGCAGTCAGGACAATGGGCGGCCTGTCCGTAATTCCGGATTGTTCCATTCACGATATTGCGATGAATGAAAAAAGCATACTGCTGCTGCCAGGTGCAAACACCTGGAATGATCCCAGGCACAGTGCCATTATTAAAAAGGCAGGAGACCTTCTCTCCACAGGCGCTACGGTATGTGCCATCTGTGGTGCCACCGCTGCGCTGGCAAATGCCGGCTTGCTGGACCGGCGCCTGCACACCAGCAACGGAACAGGATACCTTGAAATGTATGCTCCCCGTTACAAAGGACAGCAGTTCTATGTTGACAAACCCTCTGTTGCAGACCACAACTTGATCACAGCAAGTTCCACCGGAGCTTTGTCATGGGCAAAACTAATCATTGAGCGATTGGAAGTCTTTCAGCCTGATACGCTGGAAGCATGGTATCATTACTTCCGCAGCGGCAGGGAGCAGCATTTCTTTGCTCTCATGCAGACTTTGCCAACCGGCAGATGACCTGCCTTTTCCACGGGGCAGATTACAAAATATGAAGACTGCCACACGATAACAGAAGAAAAAAGCCGTCGCATGGCAAGTTAAATGTCATGGCCGTTCCAGCCGCGGCCATGACGATGATTTTCTCATGGAGAATTGCCACTTAAGTCACTACCGTAATGACAGGAACCATATAGATATAGACGCTCGAAGTCAAACAGAAACAGGATTGGAAGCATAAATATGAAAAAGTTGGCATGACAGCTTTGGTAATAGTAAGCCCCCGATAATCCAATGCGCCATCGTCACTTTGAACGCAGGGTTCAAAAATTATACTGGTAAATAACACTTACTCTACATGAATTTCCTTTGAAATGACAGCCCTGTCTGCAGCGCTGCTGTTCATTCCTTCCTCCTTCATCTGAGTCCAATCATCAAGATTGTCAAAAATGAAGACAAACAATTTATTAATCTCTTTCCCCTGAACAGCAAATCCGGCCCTGCCTGCCATTTCCATATCCGAATAAAGCCTTTCCTCATCCTGATTAAAGCAAATTGTATAGCAGGGTTCATAAGACCACCCAAGAAGTTCAAACATTTCCGCATCCGTCATATCGGGATCTATGGAAAGCAGTTTTTCCCTCCTGTCGTCTGTCAGTTCCCTCTGCTCTCCTGGTGTCGCCGCATGGACAATTACCTGATACGGAGATACCACTACATCTTCAAGCGTAATATTCCCCTTTTTCTCACCCACTTCAATTATTTTTACATCTGTTCCGTTTACTTCAAACGGAATAACGATATTCCAGCTGCCATCCGTCCAGTGAGATGCCGATATTTCCTCGCCATCAAGCATCCTGTCATCATCATAACCAAGACCACTTACATTTAAGTTAAGTTCGCCGCTGCCCGTATGTTTCTCCGCAAGATTGATCTTCAGCATGCCTGCAAATGTATGGTTGTCGATGACCTCGCCATCAAACGTATTTTCGAGCCATTCGGGTGAACTTCCATCCACACTCCATGTTCCTCCTATATAAAATCCTGCGGCTGTCCGGTCATCTGTAACATTCATACCAGTATAATGTTTGGGAATGTGTGTAAAGTCTCCATCTTCTGATTCAATATTTACTGTAAGGAATAGGGAATATCCATCACAGTAAACTTCTGATGCAGTCAGTGTGATTCCTTTATCGGATATGGTATAGTCCGATGTATCCAAATTTCCCGCATGATCCTCATTCGTCAGGACAGTTTTCTGATCCACATAATCTCCGGAATAGGTAACAGTATCCTCAACCTTCTCAAAAATCTTTCCAATCAATGGAATCTTTGCTGCAAGTACCGGATTAAAGTATCCCAGGCCGAGGATTCCAATAACTGTAGCAGCCACTACCGCCACCGCGCATTTTCCTATTTTGGCATATTTATTCATTTCATCCTTCCTCCTTCTATGTATCCGGATTTCTCTGTCACTTATTTCAGGAGCAAGGGCTTGCTTTAAGATTTGATCCAATTTTTCATCTGTCATATCCTATCGCCTCCAATTTTTCCTTTAACTGCTTTTTAGCTTTCCGCATCCGGCTTTTGACAGTTCCTTCCGGTAGTCCAAGAATCTTGGATACCTCATTTATCTGCATATCTGCCGAATAATACAAATAGATTGGTATTCTGTACTTCTCCGGCAAAGTATTTACGAATCCTTGAATCATGTCTACCTCATTTTGCTTTAATACTATATGTTCCGGGGAAACTTCGTTATCATAATCAGTAAACCCATATCCCTCATCAGACATCTCGTCCATACTGTCAATCGGAACCAGCCTCATCCTGTTTGAATATTTTTTCTTCTTATTTTTCCAAAGATAGATTGAAGTGGATAAAGCGTAACTCTTTGTGTTCTGCATAGAGTCCAGTCTTTTCTTTTTCTCCAGCAACTTGAGCATCGTGTCCTGATACAGTTCGTCCCCATTTTCCGCATCTCCGGCTGTCATCCGGCAAAACCGCAGAATGTCTTTTCCAAACTTCTGGACAAACCGCTCGAATTCGTCATTATTCATAGCAGCCATTCTCCTTCTTCTTTCAAGTCGACTTGTAAAGATTTGCCCTTGCATGTATATATTGTCACGACACTGGAAAAAAGTTTTCATATTCTCAGAAAATGTTGGGAAAATCTTTGTTTTTCTCCCGCACAAGTACTTCCCTTGACAGTAGCCACTCCTTATATGCTCCATACTTTTCCAACTTCCGGCTCGTCAGTCGGCTCACTTCAGTCTCATATTTAAACGGTATATAATCGACGCATGAGTATCCACAGCGATGATCCATTATTCCCTGGGTACGGCGCGAGCTTTCCTGCTCCCTACGGCTGCCCGTGTTACCTTTCCGTACACGGCATCACCCACATACCGCTGATCTTTCCATAACGATTGAGACTAAAACTGCAGGAGGAATACACAGTGTACGAGGCAATCTCAACACATCATGACTCACAATCTCATAATAACTTGCAAGTCCCCTCTGCGTGGCATCGGAGAAAAAGTCGCTCCGCTCTGAACAACGAAAAAAGGAAGTACCTTGGTTTTCCACGATACTTCCCTTGATTGTCGGCCAGTAAACGGAACTACACTGGACAAGGGCATAAAATATAATGGCCTGACAGTATGCCCACCGTCAGATTTCCATTCAATTTGCGTCTTCTCGCTAGTGGCGCGAATAACGGTAATCATCAAATCCAACACCTGCTGCTTATCCTCGAAGCTGACATTCTCCCAATCATCCAGGTAGTTGGAAATCGTGTCAATCTGCTCTGGGGACACCGCCTCGACGGTCATCTTGGCAATCTCGCTCTCCATCTGGGCCAGCTCCATCTGCTTTGCCACCAGCTTCTTGGTGTGGATGCCGTCAATGATGATTGGCTCCGTCCGAAATCTATAGGGGGCGTATCCACCCATTTTGAAGCCGCGCTGACACCGGACATACCATGCGTCCTGCACCCGCTTCTGGATGGTTTCTCTCTCCAGCTGCGCGAACACAATGCAGATGTTCAGCATCGCCCGGCCCATTGGGGTGGACGTGTCAAACTTTTCCGTAGGGGAAACAAACTCCCTAACAAAATTCGACAATATCCCTCCTATTAAAAGTTCCTTGCAATTTCTATCCTGCCTTTGGCTTGCTTACCATAATGATATGGTCTACAAGCGCCATCTTGATATTCATCATACAAACTGGCAATCCAAAAAAAGTTTTACCCATTATATCATCTCGAATATACACATTATTATTAATCGATTGGAGTCTATCACTTACCTTTTTTCATATTCCTTTATCATATTATAATAATTTTTCCCAAGGCTTTTTTCATAATTCGGATAATGTCCCTTGTTTACTAACTACTCTATATTATTAGATTTTGTCCTTAATGCTATTGTCAAAAACAAAATTTCAAATGTCATAATACTGCTATCTTTTATTTTTTCGCTACCTGTATCTCTTGATGGTAATCTCCATCTTGTTGTTCTCCTGCTTGTACGACGACTTTTTTCTTTTGCCGTCGTGTGGCAGATTCAGAGTTTATTTAATCTATGGATCTGCCTAATTCATAAGCGGCAGATACTTCGGGTTTCCCCTCAATATCTCCTATGTCTCCGTTTCCACCGGCGAGAACATGACCGAGATTATTCCACTTCAAATGCCCCATCAAGTGATTGTAGTAAAGAAGAACATCTTCAAAGTCATGACCTTCCGCCGCCATTAGCAGAGCAGACGCCCTTCCATGCCCGCGCAGGAGATTTCCGTCCCCTTCTTCCAACGCAAACAGGCGGTCAACAGTAGTCCTGATTTGCCCGCTCATATTCCAGTAGTAGAGCGGGCTGGCCAGTACGATCACATCGCACTCCCGTACCGCTGGATAAATTTTGTCCATATCGTCCCTTTGGACACAAGGACAATCCCTGCCGCTGTGTCCACCAAAACAGCCTTTGCAGCCGTGGATGTTCATGCTGTCCAGAAAAAATTCTGTTACGTTATGACCGACGCTCTCCGCCCCTTGGATAAACGCCTTGACCAATGCGGAAGTATTGCCTTTTTTCCGAGGACTGCCGTTAAGAATGACAATTTTTTTTGGCATGGTATTCTTCCTCCTTAAATTTTTTCCACCAGGGCTGCCGCTTGTATACAGCCATCTGTCTTTTCAATATCACCAACATTCAGAACGCCAGGAACAAGAACCTCTCCTATCATCTTCCATTTCATTAGTGCGGCAGAGCGTTCCATCGGAACGCGAACCCCATCAAAAACAGACATATCCTGTTCTTCACAGCAGGCAATAACCGCACACTCTTTCCCAGCAATATCCTTCCCGCCTAACACAAAGGAGAACAGGCGGTCAATAACCCCTTTGATTTGTGCAGGGATGGAATACCAATATACAGGCATGGAAAAGACCACCGCGTCAGCCTCCAAGATAGCTGGAGCAATCGTGTTGAAGTCGTCGTCTAAGGAACAGGCTTTTCCGGTCTTGAAACACGTTTCACAAGCCCGGCAGCCGCCAACACTTTTCAGGGCGGCATCAAAGCGAGTGACAGTATGACCCTTGGCCTCTGCCGCTTGAATAAATGCCTCTGTCATGGCAAAGCTGTTGCCTTTCTTTCGAGGGCTTCCGGTAATAACAACAATTTTCTTGCTCATGTAAAGTACCTCCCAATTTTGCGGACTTGACTTTGCCCGCTCCTGATAGTATGATTGTAGCAAGAATTGAAGTAAAATCAAGTACGCACATATAGGTGAGATACTTACCTGAAGGAAAGCATACAATGAACGAACGATGTATTTCGCAAGAGTGCCTTAATGATACAGGTTTCAGCTATACTTTGTCTTTAATCAATGGTAAATACAAAATGACAATCCTCTATACCCTGATGGAATTCAAGGTTGTGCGTTTCAATGAAATGAAAAAATATATTGGGGAGATTTCCTATAAAACATTAAGTTCCACACTGAAAGAATTGGAAGCTGACAAACTGGTACACAGGGAGGAATATCCTCAAATTCCGCCTAAAGTTGAGTACAGCTTAACGGAGCGTGGAAAATCCTTGATGCCTATCTTGGATGGAATGTGCGAATGGGGAGAGCATAATCGAATTTGAATGACAGGATATAATGCAAAAAATGCAGCGGAGATCGCCATAGTCTCCGCTGCATTTTTGATGTTCAAGATCTATATGTTATCATGGATAAAGCGTGGTATTTTCAGCAGTTCAGCTTAACTTTTGTGGTATTGTCCATATCAGTGAACACTAGAATCAGGAAAGTGACATGATGGACGAAAAAAAGCTGATGGAAAAATATGACAAGTTAAACAGGAGAATGCTGAGATACTTTTCCGGTTTTTTACGGGTACATCAATAACCAGTATTCAAGGTCTAATCCTGCGCTATATTATTGTCGAATCAGAAGGGAAAGATATATTCCCGAAAGACATAGAAGAATTCTTAGAGATTAAAGGTTCTTCTGTCACAAGCCTTATCGGCAATCTGGAACGTAATGGCTATTTGCGCCGTGAAAGTTTAGACAGCGACAGACGTTATAAAAAACTTGTCCTGACGGAACAGACGCTTGCGATAAAGGACGATATTACAAACCGCATCAATGAGTATATGCACAGTATGTTTGTGGGTATCTCCGAAGAAGATTAAAAGTCTTTGAAAAAGTTATTCTGCAAATGACGGAGAATACGAAATAGATATTTTTTTACCCATATACTTAGAATTCTAATCAAAGGAGGACACGATGATAAATCACACACAGACGACAGCCAATCCGCCTGGCTATGAAAAAATCGGAAAATTGCTTACAAGCTATGCCATTCCCAGTATCATAGCACTGATTATCAATTCCCTTTACAACATGGTAGACCAGATTTTTATCGGTCAGGGCGTGGGATTTTTGGGGAACGGAGCCACAGACATTATCGCCCTAATCGCAACGATCACGATTGCCATTGCTACACTGTTCGGCGACGGTCTTGCTGCCTTTTTCAGCCTTAGCCTTGGGAAATGTGAGGGTGAAAAAGCAGCAAAAGGTTTAGGGACTTCGATTATGTTCGGGAGTGTTTTCGGCATTATCTGGACTGTTATTGCCTTTGCTTTTTTGAAACCGCTATGTCTGATATTCGGGGCAACGGAAAATATACTGCCCTATGCGCTTGATTATGGGCGCATTATTGTCATTGGGTTTACCTTTCAAATTGTTGGAAACACCATTAACAGCGCAATCCGAACAGATGGAAGCCCACGTTATGCCATGCTTTCCATGATGATTGGGGCAGTCCTCAATATTATTCTTGACCCGATTTTCATATTTGCATTTCACTGGGGTGTTAAGGGTGCCGCGATTGCAACCATTTTAAGCCAGTTATTTGGGCTTTTGTTTAATATCGCTTATCTGTTCCAAATGAAAACAATCAAACTTTCCAGACAGTCTTTTAATTTGGATATTCGGACTGCGGGAAGAATTGCAAGCCTTGGATTTGCAAGCGGAGCAAATAACCTGACTTCGACAGTGGTAGCATTTGTATCAAACAACCTGATGACAAAGTACGGCGCACTCTCCCCGGAAACGAATTGCAGATAAAGACGCCCGGAGGAAAATCTATTATTCACACTATACAGACCGTCCGTTGGGCATACCGCAGAATTACGATTTATGCCTTAATAGCGGCGCATTGGGTGAAGAAGTATACAACGGGATATTTTGCCTATGAATATGAACATATAAATCATTTAATATGACATATCTCATAGAGATAAGGGAAAAGAGATACAGAAAGACCTTGACGATGGGACAGACACAATCGGAAAGAAAATAGCCGTCTGCAAGCAGAACAGCCACCGGGGGGGATGTAAGGCATAACACCACAAAGGGGCGCGAACGGCTGATGAAGCTGTTGCAACCGGATAAACTTGGTTCCTGCCCCATTGACAGTGTGAAGCTGTACGACGCGAAAGAATGGGCATTGCGCATGAAAGAAAAGGGAATATCCTACAAAACCATAAGCAATGATACGCGTTCTTTGAAAGCTGTTTTCTACACAGCGGAACAGGAAGAAAGCCTTCCCCAAAGTAATGACACCCCACACCCTGCGTCATACGTTTTGCACCAACTTAGCCAATGCTGGAATGAACCCGAAAGCGTTACAGTATATCATGGGATATTCCAGCATCACCATGACGCTGAACTATTGCACACACGCAACTTTTGCTTCCGCAAGGGCTGAAATGAAACGGCTAATTGTGACATAACCGCAGACAGAATTTACTACATATTTACTACCATTGAGAGAAAGAATCCACGGGATTATAAAGGTATATATAAACTCCTCCCCATATCAAAAATGCCGGAAAATCCCATAAATACAAGCTATTCCGACATATAAGAATTTCTAAAGAGATAATCTGAATTTACAAATAATTTTATATTAAAAACAGAGATACTACACTTAGCCGCTCTGCGGTTTGCAATATCCCTGTCTATTCATTATGTTCACTGTATCATGTTTTTCTGTCTACGCCATGCTCTCCATTCCCTGCCTGAGCTTTTCCAGCGCACGCTTTTCGATTCTGCTCACATAACTCCTCGATATCCCGAGCATCGTACCGATTTCTCTCTGTGTTACTTCATCGCTGTGTCCGATCAGGACAGGAAACACATTCCTGCCGTCCGTCTCTTTCCCCTCGGGGATAAGAATGCCGTAACGCATACAGATGATCTCACGCTCCCGCTGATCCAGTCTCGTTCGCAGCAGTTCTCCCAGTTTTTTTACGCCTCGCTCCAGCTCCATCTGTTCCAGAATATCTGTCTGTTCGTTTTCTATAATATCCAAGAGGCTGATCTCATTGCCCTCTTTGTCCGTTCCGATAGGTTCATACAGGGAAACCTCTTTTGATCTCTTTTTCCTCCCCCTGATCATCATCAGCAGTTCATTTTCAATACATTTACTGGCGTAGCTGGAAAGGCGTATCTTCTTCTCAGCATCAAACGTATTGACTGCCTTGATCAGCCCTATGGTCCCTATGGAAATCAGATCTTCCATATCTTCATCCAGATTTTGATATTTTTTGGCAATGTGAGCCACAAGCCGCAGATTCCTCTCGATCAAAAGCTGTCTCGCGGCTCTGGCGCTCTCACTGCCCTCCTCCTGCATATCTTTGATACAGCAGGCTTCTTCCTCTGCGGATAAAGGTTGCTGAAAGGTTTTCAAAAGGAGCCCCCATAGTCAGTTTACTATCATTCTATGAAGTGTACTTTCCTAAAGTGCCTTTCCACCCATCCGGCAGGTTGTATTCATTACACCGCGCTCATCAACTCATCCTCAAAACGGTTTCTTATCGCTGTTGTACTTCTCATAATTTTCTGTGGCAACCCTGATAAACTCCGGATCGTCCTCTTTCTCCGGCGGGATATACGGCTGACCCTGCTTTCTCTGACGCAGGCTGAACTGACTCATGGAACTCTTCAGACTCTCGGCATTTTTGTCGATCTCCTCGCTCATCGCAGAGGTCTCCTCACTTGCTGCCGCATTGGAAGAAACACTGTCAGAAATTTCAGCAATGCTTTTCTCAATCTCTTCCATATATTTCTGCTGTTCCTCACCCGAATCAGAGATTGTCTTTGTCACACCGATGATCTTCTCCACGCTCTCCACGATAGTCTGAAATACGCCAAAGGTATCATTGGAAATCTCGTTACCTCTTTTTGTCTTTTCTAACGTATCATTGATCAGATTCTTACTCTCTGTCGCCGCTTTGGCACTCTTCTCCGCCAGCTCTCTCACGCTGTCCGCCACTACGGCAAAGCCTTTTCCGGCCTCTCCGGCTCTGGCCGCCTCAATAGACGCATTCAATGCCAGCAGATTCGTCTGACTTGCAATTTCCTCTATGTTCGCGATAACATTCGACACTTTCGCAGAGGAAGTGCTGATGTCACTCATCGCCGATAACAATTCCTCCATTTTGCTCATATTTTCATTGACTTCACGGCGGATCTCATCCGAGAATTCATAGGCTCCCCTGGCCTGTCTGGAACTGTTCTGAATCAGCTCGCTTGTTTTGCTGACGTTTTCGTGAAATTCCTCAACCGTATGCGCCTGCATTGTACAGCTCTCCGCCAGGGACTGGTTCGCGGTCGCTATAGATCTTGCGTCATCTCTGACCGTATCTGCGATCCTGGTGATCTCCGCAAACATCAGATCGTTATTCTGTACCATACGGTATAAGTTCCTGCCCAGGCTGTCCTCGCTGGAACGGATGTTGACAAAGGCCGTCATATCACCGTCCGCCACTTTCTTTACGACCCGCACATTGTCCCGAATACTCTCCGCCATTTTCAGGAAGGAATCCATCATCCGCTTTACTTCTGCCAGATCGACCTGTCGTAATTGCTCGACATCCATATCCAGGTCATCCGCTCCTTCTGAAAGCTTTTCCGCCCACTCTGCGATAGCGTTGATCGTATCTGCAATCTGCCGCGACATCACCTTACTCGTCCTGATCGCCAGATAAATAATGAAAAATGCCGAGAGAACGCCGACAGCAATGCCGATTATAATGACAATCCTCACCAGACCGACAGACCCGGCCACTACATTTCCGTAAACCGTAGAAAGCTGAAACAGCGCTTCTCTGAGTTTTGCCTGTGTGGGAATAACTTCATTTTCCAACAATTCCTTGGCACCCTCCGGATCAGTCCCGTACTGCTCCAGAACTTTGTTGGCTTTTGCAAAGACTTCCTGATAGATCGCCTCAGCCTCTTTCACTGCGCTGCCTGCGTTTCCGGACGCATCTTTCGTGTCATAATAAAACTTCTGAAACTTTGTATTTTCCAGATCCGTATTGCTTTCGAAGGGCGTGCCATTATGAACACTGTTCTCCAACTCCAGAATCCATTGGTTCGTCTCCACGATCAGCTCGAATACCTTCTGCTGCTCCCTGGAATCCCGTCCTACGCTCTCCGAACAGATCAAAATAACGATCATACAAATAATCAAAAACGTTGTCAAGACTCCGCCGCCGACGGACATGGAAATAATCCCTTCCGTCAGCCGTTGCTGAATTGTCGCCAACCCATGAGTCTTGTTGTTTTCCTTTTTCTGTCCCGACATTTAACCTTCCTCCCCAAGTGTTACGTTACAAAAATTACCATTTATATTCTGATTATATATATTCTTGAAGAAAAAAGCAATAATTACTATTATTATTTTTCTTCCTTCCTCTCATAAGACAGCAAAAAATCCGCCATTACATAATTGCTCACATCAATTCCGGCATCCGTCAGACAGATTCTTCCTTTTTCTTTCGTCAAAAGTCCCTGCTGCCTGTGTCTGCGGATCACCGCCCCATAGATCTCCTCCATGGAATATCCAAATTTCCGCAAAAAATCTGCTTCTGACACGCCCCGCATCATCCGCAGACCAAGAAACATCGTCTCCTCCATCTGCTCCGCCGCAGACAGTATGTATCTTTCTCTTTTCTTTTCTCCCGCACACGCATTCAGGTATTCGCCAAGCTCTCCGATATTCTGCCAGCGGACATTATCCACCAGCGAAGATGCGCCCAGACCCAGACCGACATAGTCTCCCCGTGTCCAATAAGTACAGTTATGCCGGCATTCCCGGCCCGGTTTTGCATAATTGGATATTTCATACCGTGAGTATCCGTCCTGCCCGAGCAGCCGCTTTGTCTCCTCATACATGGCGCGGTCCGTCTCTTCATCCGGCAGAGCATCACTGCCACCCTTATACTTTCCCTGTCCGTTCGCTTCTTCCGCGCCCTCTCCGTACTTTTCATAAAAGGGAGTCCCCTCTTCAATGATCAAACTGTAAGCGGAGACATGTTCCGGCTGCAGTTCCACAACCTTTCTCACTGTCTCTCTGTAAGAGTCCAGTGTCTGTCCGGGCAGGGCGCTCATCAGATCCACGTTGATGTTGGAAAAGCCCGCTGCCCGGCAAAGCCGGTAGCTTTCCAGAAATGCTTCCCACGTATGAATGCGGCCCAGTCTGTGCAGCTCTTCGTTGTCTGCAGACTGCAGTCCCAGACTGACGCGGTTAATCCCTGCCGCCTGATAAGCGGACAGCTTTTCCTCCGTCACTGTCCCCGGATTCATCTCCATCGTGATTTCCGCGCCCGCCGCCAGACGATAATGTGCCCGCAGGCAGGATAAGACCGTCTGAATCTGCTGCCCGGAGAGGACGGACGGCGTTCCGCCGCCGATAAATACAGTCGCCACACTGCAGCGTCCATAATGCACCGCTTCCGCACGGATCTCTTCACAGAGCGCCTTCACATAGCGATCTCTCACTGCTTCCTCCGCCGGCGCCGACAGAAAGTCACAGTACAGACATTTTTGCAGGCAGAACGGAATATGAATGTATACACCCAGTGTATGCAGATGCTCTGTGTCCCGCTCCATTTTTCTGTCCGCTTTCCCTTCCCATTTTTTATTTATCATCCAGCTTCAACACACTCATAAAGGCTTTCTGCGGAATTTCCACACTACCGATCTGGCGCATCCGTTTCTTGCCCTCTTTCTGCTTTTCCAATAATTTCTTTTTGCGGGTAATGTCGCCGCCATAGCATTTTGCCAGCACATCTTTGCGCATTGCCCTGACTGTCTCTCTGGCGATGATCTTGCCGCCTACCGCCGCCTGGATCGGTATTTCAAACAGATGCCGCGGAATCTCCTCCTTTAACTTTTCACACATCTTCCGCCCTCGCTCATAAGCGCTCGCACTGTGTACGATAAAGGAAAGCGCGTCAACCTCTTCCTTATTGATGAGAATATCCAGCTTCACCATCTCCGAGCGCTCATAGTCCTTCAGTTCATAGTCAAACGAAGCATACCCCCGCGACCGCGATTTCAGTGCATCAAAAAAGTCATAGATGATCTCATTGAGCGGAAGCTCATATTTTAGCAGCGCACGCGTTTCTTCCATATATTCCATGCTGATATAACGTCCCCGTCTCTCCTGACACAATTCCATGATCGAGCCCACAAAATCTTTCGTCACCATAATCTCCGCGCTGACCATTGGTTCCTCCATATAATCAATCTCTGTCGGGTCCGGCAGATTGGAAGGATTGGTCAGTTCGATCACTTCTCCGTCCGTCTTATGCACCTTATAGATCACGCTCGGTGCCGTCGTCACAAGATCGAGATTGTACTCCCGTTCCAATCTTTCCTGAATGATCTCCAGATGAAGAAGTCCCAGAAAGCCGCAGCGAAACCCAAAGCCGAGTGCTATCGAGGTCTCCGGCTCATAGCGCAGCGAAGCGTCGTTTAACTGCAGCTTTTCCAGCGCATCCCGCAGGTCGGGATACTTCGCCCCGTCAGCCGGATACATGCCGCAGTACACCATGGGTGTGACCTCTTTATATCCCGGCAGCGGCTCTGCGCACGGATTATCCGCATCCGTCACCGTATCGCCCACCATCGTATCTTTTACATTTTTAATAGAAGCTGTGATATATCCCACCATCCCGGCCGAAAGTTCAACACAGGGAATGAACTGTCCGGCGCCGAAATAACCGACTTCCACGACTTCTGCCTGCGCACCTGTAGCCATCATACGGATCGTTGTGCCTTTTTTTACCCTGCCGTCCATCAACCGGCAGAAAATGATCACTCCCTTGTAAGAATCATACAGCGAATCAAAAATCAGCGCCGATAACGGCTTGTCCGCATCGCCTGACGGCGCAGGAATTCTGGTCACGATCTGCTCCAGTACATCCTCGATACCAATGCCGTTTTTCGCAGATATGAGCGGCGCATCCTGCGCCTCCAGTCCGATCACGTCCTCAATCTCATCAATTACCCTCTGCGGCTCCGCACTCGGAAGATCGATCTTATTGATAACCGGAAATACGTCCAGATTGTGGTCCAGAGCCAGATAGACATTGGCCAGTGTCTGCGCCTCAATGCCCTGTGCCGCATCTACGACGAGTACCGCACCGTCACAGGCCGCCAGACTGCGGCTCACCTCGTAGTTGAAATCCACATGTCCGGGCGTGTCAATCAGATTAAGGATATATTCTTCTCCGTCGTGTGCCTTGTATACAATGCGCACCGCCTGCGATTTAATCGTAATGCCCCGCTCCCGCTCCAGCTCCATATTATCCAGAATCTGCGCCTGCATTTCCCGCTCCGTGAGCAGCCCTGTCTTTTCAATAATCCTGTCAGCCAAAGTAGATTTCCCATGATCGATATGCGCAATAATGCAAAAGTTCCTGATCTTGCTCTGGTCCGTGTATGTCATCTTCGTTCCCATCCTTCCATCTCTTTGAAATAATTTCGTATATATAGGCTACCGCGCCCAGGACAAAGCCTCCTCCAGACTGTCAGCCCCCAGAATGTTCAGCATGAAATCCAGATAGCGGTCCGCCTCGTCCGTATCAATATATTGAAACACGTCTCTGATATACTTACTCGTGTGGTCTCTCTCATAAATACCAAAAGCCAATCCCTGCCGCATCTCCTCCGGCGCGTCAGTCTGACGGTTCATCATAAAAGCCTCGATATATGGATTATCATCAATAATATAATAGCAGTATGCAAAGGCCGCCGCCTGCAGTTTCTCCCCGGAAGCAGACGTAAATCCGAGCTCTGTCACGGTAATGCTTCGCACATGTCCGGCTCTGTCCAGATATTCTTCCTGACTCATAAAATCTGTTGTCGTACTCAGATTCATCAGCGTCAGCAGCGGCGCATCCATCGTCTTATCATATTGTTCCGTCCAGTAGTTCACCCGCGTCAGAGGATCCGGATAGGGGTGAATCGCCAGTCCCCAGTCGTAATTTCCCTTCTGGCGGGCAATCTCATTGATCTGTGTGATCAATTCCATGCCGTTAAAATATTCCGTATTATCGTTGCCTTCCCTGTTCCATTCGTGATCCACACTGAAATAGACTTTCGCACCCGCATAATTGCTCCTGGCCGCCGTATAAAAAATCCGCAGGGCCTTCTCAAACTCAGCGGCATACAGCGCTATATCGTCCGTATCCATATAATTCCAGATCTTATGCTGATTGATTTCATTGGCGATGACCCAGCTTGAGACAAGGCCATGCTCCTTCCCCGAATAGCGCTCGGTCAGAAAAGAGGCGATCGCCTCCAGATGGAGACAGCCTTTTTCCTCCGCCGTATTGAACGCATAATAATAAGCGCCCGTCCCTTCCCGATATGCCAGTGGATGAATCAATTCCGGATATTGCTCGTCCCAGTCATTTAAGATAATGGCCGTAGCCAATATCTCATGGTCTTCAAGATACCCGAAAAGATAATCATAACTCGCTATGACGGCGCCGTCAAATTGATAGTCCTTCCCTTTATACGAATAAGTGATCGTCGGAAACACTTCATTGGTTGTCTCCCCGACAATCAGAGAAAGGGGAATATTATAGATCGCATGCTGCAAGTGCAGGTCCTCCAAAAGCGGAGTCTCTACCATCTGTGGGTCAAGCAGCAATCCTTTTTTGGAATTTGTCTGTGGATAGCTGTCCGCATTATCTGCGATCGTTTCCGGATTATTTATGTACATACCCGGAGACAGCGGCACATACTGCCCGTCCATACACAGTGTGGGAACAAATTGCTGAAATAACTGCTCTTCCTCATAAGGCCAGACAAATTGTGAATTTCTTGATTTCTCTGTGACAGCGACAGGGCCGGCGCCCGGCTGGCGGAGCGTCTCATAAGATTCATAAGGCTCCAGCGCAAACAGATACAGATAGACGTCATCACTCCCCGGAATATCCGGCAGTGTGAGAGTAAGTGAGAGCGTCTTTTTATCATCCTGAATGACACAGGCTTCAATCTGTCCATAAGATACCAGCTCACGTGCAGAAAGCGTTACATTTCCCTCTGTCAGTCTGCGTTCCCTCTCTTTCACTGCCTGCTGACCCGCATCGGCGCGTGAACTGACAAATGTGCTTCTCCCGCATCCACAGAAGAAAAAAAGAAAGACAAAAAACAGTCCGATAACCGCTATGGAAAATTGATGATGGGGTGTTTCTTCGCGCAAGGGACGAGCCTCCTGTTACTGATCGTGATAAATGACCGAAACCGTCGTCTCCGGACAGATGTCTATTTCATCAGACACCTGAATCTTTCCGGTCTTTAAGTCTGCAAGTATCCGTAGATAATCATCTGTCGACACATGTTCAAAACGCCATGCCTCCTCCGAGGAGGGGAGCTCGATGCATTTCTTTTCCGCGCCGTAGGCAATGGTCTGTCCGGCCAGTTCCTCCGGCCAGATGCCTGCGGACGCATAAAAGTCATCCAGTGCAGTAATGACCGAAGACCGGATTCCTTTTACGGCAGAAGTGAGAAAAAGCTCCGAGACGCTGCTCTGATCGACATCCGCTCCGATCAGCCTGCCGTCGCAGACCTGCGCGGAAGCAAGCACCGACTGATAGAGAACGCCACCGCAGGCAAAGATAATCTCTGTGCCCGACGTATACCACGCAAGCGCCGTTTCCTCGATCTGCTCATTCGGAAGAAAGGTATCCGCATACCAGTAATCGACAGAAACCTCATCGCCGATTCCCAGAGAGACCGCCGCATCATCGATCCCCTGTATATACCCGTATCCGTACCGGCACACGGAGGGGAACTGTCTGCCGCCGCCGATAAATCCCAGCCTGGTATAGCCTTCGAGAACCGCCATATACCCCGCCAGATAACCTGCCTCCTCCTCATCATAAGAGGTGCAGTGTACGTTCGGCGCGATGTCCATCATATGACCGGAACCGTCTTTGGGAACGCCGTCCAGCAGCAGAAAATAAATGTCGCTGTCCCTGTTTTGCAGACTGCCCACCGCCTGCTCAAAATAAGAGCCGGCACAGACAACGAGCTGCGCACCGTCCTCAATGGCCGAAAGCACTGCCTCCTCATAGCCCTCCAGAGAATCGGTTTCCGCACTGTAACAGGCATATGTCACTCCCGCGGACTGTGCATATGACTGTACGCCCTCAAAGGCCGCCTGATTGTATCCGTCGTCCATCGCCGGCCCTGTGCCGATCACAAGCGCCACCGGCCCGCCCGTTTTGCGGCGGTTCCGGTCATGATCTTCCCCGGAAATTTCCTCTGCCTCGCCCTGTACCGCCGTATCTGTACTGTCTGCGGCCTCTGTTTCCTCTTTCGTTTCCGGTTCTTCCGTTGTCTCTTCGCTCTCCCTCTCCATATCGTGCACACTGCCCTGTCCTGTTCCACAGCCTGTACACGTACAAAGAAACAGGAGCATCGCTCCCGTGACAAAAAGACATTTTTTTATAGTAACAATAAATGGAAGTCTCATCCGCTACTGTCCCTTCCTGAAAGTTCATATCGTTATGCCATCCGGCGGTATCATATCTTTGATATTATACCTTAATGTCTGCCGTAAGTCATCCTTTCTTTCCATATATTTCTTATTTTCTTTATTCCTGGCCCGAGAGCACAAGCGAGAGAATATGCGCCAGCGGATCACAGGCGTTCATGATCTCTTCCACCGTATTCGTCTGCGCGCCAAGTTCGATCAGCAGTGTCTTGCCCCGGTAGTGCATATTATACCGGTAGCCTTTCAGATAGATTTTTCTGGTGATGCCCGGGTAATACTCATTACTCACCATCTGCATCTGAAAAGAAAACGCAAGATTTTCATCAAGATTGGGATTTTGCAGGTATTCGATCTCGCCTGTCTTATTCGTTCTCGAAAGTCCGTTAAAGAACATAAATTTCGCCGTGGGCCGTCCGCAAATATCTGTTACCAGCTTCGTATCCGCTGGTACCTCGTCCCGGTGCAGATCAATAATAACCTCGATCCCCGGATTCTCAGCCAGCACCTGTTCGATCCCCGGCGCCGCATTGGAATACGCATAATCACGACTCTCGACATCATACTTTCCCATATGGTGGATCACGTTAAAGCCATATTGGTCGCGCAGGATCTGCGCCAGTTTCTCCCCTGCCCCCATGATCGTCGTCGTATCGTCCCCCGGTATGGAATCGACAAATCCTTCCTGAGAATGGGTATGGTAAATCAGTATCTGTGGACTGGAGGCATCCGTCTGCTGCAATGTCATATCTTTTGCCGTCAGCTTCTGCACATCAAGTTGATCCCGGCCGATATAGGTCGTGCTGTCTATCGCATAGAACTGCGAGACAAGTTTGTCAAAATCCTGCAGGGATGTCCTGTCTATGGAAAGCACTTTCTGCGCCGCTGGAAATTCTCCGGTTTGCAGCATCTCTTCCTCTGCTCCGTTGTTGATCTTTTCATTTTCCTCTTTCACTGCCTCAATCAGATCACTGTCCAGCTCCAGATCTTCCATGTCTTTTTCATGAGACTCTTGCCCTTCTATGATGCGTTCCACCGTACTCTGACTCTCCGGCTGCATCTGCGCCACACAGGTAAGCTCCATATATTCATACAGGGGAACCAGACCGGTAAAAAGATCGGCCAGATAAGGGGTATCTTTCTCCTTTTTGATTCCTTCTTCCACAAAAGAAAATACAGGAAGATACGCTAAATACGTCTTTTCCTGTACTTCTCCCAGCATCCCGCTCCTGAAATCAAGAGAGCCGCCGCGTCTTGCTCCCGGTCCCTGTCCAAACGCCAGAATGCACCCCAGAAGGAGAAGAAAGGCTATAAACAGATTCCTTTTTCTTCTCCTCCCGTCCGCTCTTATGCTTTTTTTCAAATCGATCATCCGCATAGGCAAATATATGCGGATGCGCTGTCATTTTATAACTCGAATGCAAGATTCAGCGCTTCCGATACGGTATAACTCAGCCGTTTGATGATCTCATCAATATTCTTGCCCGTAACATACATATTGTTCAGCTCCGACATTGTGCGGATACGGTCCGTGCGGAACACTTTCTCCTCGTCACCCATCTCTTTCTCCATCTTCTCCACGGCGTCGCTGACAATCGTCGCCGCATCCACGACCGTCGGCACGCCGATGGCAATGACCGGCACCCCGAGACTCTCCATCGTCAGCGCATTTCTGTGATTGCCCACCCCGGAGCCGGGCTGAATCCCCGTATCCGTGACCTGTATCGTCCGGTTCAGTCTTTTGGTGCTTCTCGCCGCCAGCGCATCGACAACGATAACCAGATCCGGCTGCGTCTGCTCCACGACACCTCTGACGACTTCCGCCGCCTCCATCCCGGTTGCCGCCATGACACCAGGAACAATGCCGCTCACCAGATTCATTTTTTCCTTATTATAGGCGGCTTTTCCGTACTCCCGCACGATATGCCTTGTAATAAATAAATTATCGACAACCCCCGGCCCCAGAGCATCTGCCGTCACATCCCGGTTTCCCAGTCCCACTACGAGGATTGACTGCTCCTCACCCGCCCGGGGAATGATACTCCTGATCTGCGATGCCAGTTCTTCCGAGATCTCCCGGTGATAATCGTCGTCCGCCTCCTGCATGGCAGGCGCTTCCAGCGTAATATAATTTCCCATAGGTTTGTTCATCGCTCTGGCGCCATTTTTGGAAGAAATCACTACTTTTGTAATATGCACCTGTATTTCTTCCCGGTCATATTCCTCTACGGTGACACCCCGAAGCTCTTCCTCCGCTTTTCCAATGCTCTCTCTTGCTTCCAACGCCAAATCTGTTCTAACCTGAAAACAACTCATCTGACAATCCCTGTTTCTTTCCCAGCTCACGCTGCACTTTCTCTATATTATTCACTTCTGAATATTACGGTTCAGACACCTTTCTCCTGAGTTATCTTTTACCAAAAAGACAAAAATATGTATTGACAAAAAACCGTATTTTACCTATAATGCAAATGTATGTTTACATTAGAACGTCCGTGTCCGGATTTAATGAAACATCTTCTGAAAACTACAGTATATTACAGTGGGAGGTGTAGACCTTGGCAAATATCAAATCTGCGAAAAAGAGAATCCTTGTGAACCGTACAAAGATGGAGAGGAACAAAGCGATCAAGTCTGGTGTAAAGACAGCGATCAAAAAAGTATACGCTGCGATCGAGACGAATGATAAAGATGCTGCGAAAGCCGCTTTGACAAACGCAACTTCCATCATTGACAAAGCCGCTCATAAAGGAGTATTCCACAAGAATACCGCATCCAGAAAGATTTCCCGTTTGAATCTGGCCTTTAACAAGATGGCTTGATGAATCTTATTATAGCAAATCGGACAGAGGAGAGTTCCCTCTGTGCAAATAAAAAAAGAACTTATACCGTCATGTAAGTTCTTTTTTTATTTGCTATAAGCATCCGGATGTCAAAAGCCTTATTTTCTTTTTATCATTGCCAATCTGTATCAATAATCTGATGAACGCGAGATATGAAGGACATTAGTATTTCTTAATGTTCTGTTCCAGTCAGGCAATTTGCGGACAGGGATGTCCGTAAAAGGCTGATCTGAGCCCGGATGGCGAATATCAGCCGCTTGCCTTCCGAAATGATGCTTTTGAGCAGAACATTTAGAAATTCTTATGTCCGTAGTCTTTGAGCGAAAGCAGATTAATGATACAGAACGGAAAACAGAAATAAACATACAGGCTTTTGACACCCGGATCTCATGGTTCGCCGGATGTCACAATTCCAAGGCGATCTCCATCATGCTGCCGAATCCGGTCTCCCGCTCCTGCGCCGACAACTCCTCCGGAGCATACAGATGATCCGAGATTGTCAGGATACATAACGCCTTTTTCCCGGCTCTGGCCGCATTCATATAAAGAGCAGCCGCTTCCATCTCGACCGCAAGCACGCCCATTCGTTTCCATTTGTCTTTCGCTGTCGCGTCATCGGAATAGAAGGTATCCGAAGAAAGAATGTTCCCCACTTTCACCGTTTTGCCCTGCCGCCCGGCCACTTCCACCGCTTTCTGAAGCAGTTCATAGTCTGCGATCGGAGCAAAGGTCCCCGGCAGCCCGAATTGATGGGCATAGTTGGAGTTCGTGCACGCACCCATCCCGATGACAATGTCCATGACCTTTACGTCATCGGCATATCCGCCGGCAGAGCCTACGCGGATGATACTCTCCACCCCGTAAAAATGATACAGCTCGTAAGAATAGATCCCGACCGACGGCATTCCCATGCCGCCTCCCATCACGGAGATTTGTCTGCCCTGATAGGTGCCCGTATAGCCCAGCATATTGCGCACGGTATTAAAGCAGACGACATCCTGCAGATACGTATCCGCGATATATTTTGCGCGGAGCGGATCGCCCGGCATCAGTACTGTTCCGGCGATCTCGCCCTCCCTGGCTCCATTATGAGGCGTCGGTGTCGGTAATTTCGTCATTTTTCATCCCTCCTGTCAAACCCATCATATCACAGGAAAAACAGGTCCGCAAGCGGCCACGACAGGGAATCGGAGTTCTGCGAAATCCAGCGCCCAAGCTATGATATTCTTGTTTCTTTACACTCTAACTGATAAAATGTTTTTCTGAAAGGAGACCTTTGAAAACAGAAATGCGCACCCTTAGAAATATCATCAGCCATTACATGCAAATTGTCACTTTCTCGCTGATCGTTGTCCTTCTGGTAATTATCTTTTACTTCCAGGTAGTCAACGAACGGCAACAGGCTTACCTGCAGGCCACGGAAACCTTCTGTCAGATTGAACAGGTTTTGAAGGAAAATACGCAGGAACTGATCGATATCAAACAGGAATATCGGGAAACCTGTCTGCACAATGCAGAGACCATCGCTTATATGATAGAAAATAATCTTTCTGTTTTAAACAGTGTGGAAGACCTGAAAAAAATCGCTACGATTGTGGAGGTTGATGAAATTCATATTTTTGACACGACAGGACGTATTTTTTCGGGAACTCACCCGCTGTACTACGACTATACCTTTGACTCGGGCGAACAGATGAATTTTTTCAAGCCCATGCTCGAGGACAAATCTCTGCGCCTTGTCCAGGATATTACACCGAATACGGCTGAAATGAAAATGATGCAGTATTCCGCACTATGGAGCCACGACGGAAACTTTATCGTACAGGTTGGCATGGAGCCTGTCAATGTTCTGAAAGTCACGGAGAAAAACGAACTGTCCCATATTTTTTCCCTGTTACGCGTCAATTCCGATGCTAATTATTATGCCATCAACAAAGAGAGCGGAAACATTGTCGGCTCTACCGACTTGTCCTGCGTTGAAAAAAACGGTTCGGAAATAGGATTGAACCCCGAAACAATCCATGTTGACAACAATGGTTTTTATACGGACGTAAACGGTATCAATTCCTACTGTGTATTTATGGAGTCCGGCGAAAACTATATCGGGCGTGTCATTTCCTGTCAGGACCTGTATCGGCGGATCCCGTCCACAATGTTAGAATTCGCGGTTTGCCTGATTGTGATAGCGGTTATTTTATCCCATGTGGTAACCCACTATATGAACAAGTATGTAGTGGAAGGCATTTACAATATCAACAATAAACTGCACAGCATTTCCCAGGGGAATCTGGACGAAACTGTCGATATACAAAGCAGTGTGGAGTTTGCTGACCTCAGCCGCTATATCAATCAGATGAAAAAGAGCATTCTGAACAACGACCGCAAAATATCCTATATTATCGGCAAAACCAATATGCCCATCGGCGTGTACGAATACAATCCGTATATGAAAAGGGTACATATCAGCGAATATGTTCCTGAAATCCTTGCCCTGGAAACGGGGGAGGACGAAATGTTCGCCGCAGACTACAAGATTTTCCGAAAGTTTATCACCGATTTACGCAAAAATCTTGTCGACGATGAAACCTGTATCTACTCCTGCCGGGAGCGTTATGTCAAACTGGATGAAATCGAGGATAACGGCGATGTTTTCGGTGTCGTTATCGATGTGACGAAAGAAATCGAAAAGCGCAAGAAAATAGAGGACGAACGAGAGGCAAAAAGCCGTTTCCTTTCCAATATGTCGCATGAAATCAGGACGCCGATTAACGCGGTGCTTGGAATGAACGAGATGATACTTCGTGAAGCCAAAGATCCGCAGATTCTGACGTACGCGGCCAATATCAAAAGCTCCGGAAAAACACTGCTGTTTCTGGTCAATGATATTCTGGATATGTCGAAGATTGAATCCGGGAAAATGGAAATGATTCCCGTAGATTATGAGACGTCGGCTGTCATTACGGATTTGTGGAATATCGTTGATCTGCGTGCAGAGGAAAAAGGATTGGCATTTGACGTGGAATTGGATGAAACACTTCCCTGTGTATTGCATGGGGATGAAATGAGACTGAAACAGATTGTGACAAATCTTTTGACAAATGCGGTAAAGTATACACAGGAAGGCAGTGTCAGACTTCAGATTGCTTACGAACGCCAAAGCGACATGGAACTGTTACTGAAAATATCCGTGCAGGATACAGGGATTGGGATCCGAAAAGAAGATATGGGAAAACTGTTTGAAAGTTTTCAACGGATTGACGAGGGGAAAAACAGACACATCGAAGGAACAGGCCTTGGCATGAATATCACGATGTCATTGCTTAAGATGATGGGCGGTGATATGAAGGTTGAGAGTGAATACCGGAAAGGTTCTACCTTTACCGTAATCATACCGCAGAAAATTGTAAACCCCAGGCCCACTGGCAGCTTTCAGAAAATGCAGGCGAGAACCGTACAGCAAAGCGGCAGTAAAAAAGGCAGTTTTACAGCTCCTGAAGGCCGTGTCCTTATGGTGGATGACAATGCAATGAATCTGACCGTATTTAAGGCTTTGTTAAAGCGGACAATGCTTCAGATTGTGACGGCAGAATCCGGAAAAGAATGCCTCAAATACGTGCAGAAACAGAAATTCCACATAATTTTTATGGACCATATGATGCCTGAGATGGACGGGATCGAGACACTGCATAAGATAAAAACGCTCGCAAAACGTATGGATTTTCCAAATAAAGCCACCCCGGTTATTGCACTGACGGCAAATGCTGTGGCAGGCGCCAAAGAAATGTATCTCACGGAAGGTTTTGAGGAATTTTTGACAAAGCCGATTGACGCGCAGCTTTTGGAACAGACAATCCGCAAATATCTTCCCGAAGAGTTGATTCAAGCTGTCAAAGAAACGGACAGCGATCCGGAAACGGGAAATGGCGCCGATACATATGACAGGTATCTGGAACAGGGAGTTTCCGTCAGAAACGGGCTGAAACATTCCCATGGCGATATGGAAATCTATCTGGAACTTGTGCGGATGTTTCTCAGGGATCAAAACAAAATAGAACTGCTGCAACAGTATTTATTCGAGCATAATATAAAAGATTATGCCATTCAGGTACATTCCTTAAAAGGAAATGCACGAACGCTTGGCGCGGATGACCTTGCAGATATGGCATATGAGCATGAAATGCACAGTAAGGCGGGGCATGAAGATTATGTAACCGCACACTGGGAGAAATTGAAACAGACATGGACAATCGCGCTGGAAACGTTTCAGGACATTTATGAAAAATATGCCCCTATTCAGGAGGAGACAGATCTTTCAGATGACGGTAAATTGCTTGAATTACCACAGGAGAAGCTTGACGAAGTGGCGGCGCTGATCGATGATTTCAAAACGGAGGCGGCGGTCAGACAGATCAAAGAATGGCTGAAAAGTCCACTGCATCCGGATATGAGGCAAAGGTTTACGGATGTTTTGGCGGCAATAGAGGATGAGTTCGACGAGGATAAAGCAATCGGACTTTTGAAAAACTACAGGGAGGATCCTAAATGATGACAGACAAAAAAAGTATCGTAGCTGTGGATGACAGCGGACTTATACTAAAAATGCTTGAAATGCTTTTGAGCAAAAAGTATGCGTACCATGCATTCTCAAAAGGAATGCGCGCCCTGAGATATTTAAAGGAAGCGGATACGCCGGATTTGATTATCCTGGATATTGATATGCCGGAAATGAACGGATATGAAATGCTTGAAATGATCCGCAAAAAAGATGAGCTGAAAGAAGTGCCTGTCCTTTTTCTGACATCAAGTAATGACAGAGAACACGTCATAAAGGCGGTAAAGGGCGGTGCGAATGACTATACCGTAAAGCCGATTGACGAGGAAGTGTTTATGGATAAAATACATAAGCTGCTGAATGAAGAAAACAAGTAGCTCAATCGGGATAATGTGTAAATTTTCCAGCAACAGTCCGGGGCAGGTCAATTAAGACCTGCCCTCTGCAGCTGCTTTCTGATCTGGGGACCGACCAGCATAGCGATTATAATCTTCGCGGCATCACCGGGGAGAAAGGGGAGAACCCCGGCTGCGAGCGCACTTCCAAAGGGCATCTGCGCCTGATAGGCAAGCCATACCGTCCCGAATCCATAGGCGACAACCGTACCGGCCGCCATTCCCAGAAAACACAGTCCCCGTCTGGCAGGCCACTTATCGATGAAATAGCCGATGATAAGCGCCATAAAAATGAAGCCTATCAAGTATCCACCCGTAGGGCCCAGCAGCTTGCCCGGTCCCGCAGTAAAGCCGGAAAATACCGGAACCCCTGCAAAACCAATCAAAAGATAGATGAGATAGCTGATACATCCCCGCTTCATTCCAAGCACATAGATAACAAAATAGATGGCCAGATTGGTCAGCGAGATCGGTACCGGGCTGACCGGAAGCGGAACGGCAAACGGTCCTGCGACACAGATCACCGCTGCTGTCAGTCCGATCAGCGCAAGTTCCCTTACTTTTGCGTTGCCGGTCTGCGGCATTGCCTGACTTTCTTTTCCATTATGATTCATAATATCTCCTCCTGTTTCCATTGGCAGACGAATCCGGTTTCAGCGTAAAGCCCAGTCCCGTCAGCATTTCTCTGTCCTGGGCAGTCCCGCTGCCCGTCGTTGTCAGCATATCCCCGGTCAGTACGGCGTTCGCACCCGACTGGAATAAAACCTGTGCACCATTTTCAAAATAGATCCTGCCGGCTGCAATGCGGATGTAAGCCTCCGGATTACAATACCGGAACGTCGCGACGATGCGGACGATCTCCTCCCGGGTCAGTCTCGGCCGGTCTGCCAGCGGCGTTCCCTTGATCGGAATCAGAAAATTCAGCGGGATCGAACCCACCTCCAGTTCGGCCAGAAGGATTGCCATATCCAGCCTGTCCTCCCATGACTCACCCATCCCGAAGATACCGCCGGAGCAGACCACAAGCCCTGCTTCCTTCACTCTGCTGATCTGTATGAGCTTATCCGAAAACGTATGCGTCGTACAGATCTCTGGGAAAAAGCGCGGTGAAGTTTCCACATTCGTGTGGTATACCGTTACACCGGCCTCTTTCAATCGGCACATATCTTTCACTGACATCAGGCCATGAGAAGCACAGAGTATCATATCCGGATATTGCCGGTGCATGGCCGCATAAGCCGCGATCGACCGTTCCAGATCCTCTCCTTCCATCGTCCGTCCCGATGTGACGATCGAGAAGCGGTCCACACCCTGGCTCTGCATCTGTCCGCAGTCATCCAGCAGCTCCTGCTGACTCAGAAATCCATAAGTCTCACAGTCCGTATGGTGATGCCCCGACTGGGCACAGAACTTGCAGTTCTCACTGCAGCGCCCGCTTCTTCCGTTCACAATGCTGCATAAGTCTGCTCTGTCGCCGCAAAGTGCCCTGCGAATTGCATCGGCGCCCTTCTTCAGCTCCTCCAGATCCGCATGAAGAAAGACGGTCAGATCATCATCTCTGCCTAACCGTCTTCCTTTGATTATCTCATCCGCCAAATGTCTCATCTTCCCGTACCTCTCATCCGTCGAATCATTGTCAACCTTTTCCGGATTTAAGTATACAATCTGACGTTTCATTTGTCAACTATTATATTTTTATGGTTTACAATCTACGGCGCGCCGGCCTGGTATCGGTACCGGTTCTTTTATTTCAAGACCCATTTATGCAGTACTTCCGACAGTACACGCAGATCCAGGGGTTTCGCCATGTGCCCGTTCATTCCCGCTCCTTTCGAAGCATGTACGTCCTCCACAAACGCATTGGCCGTCATGGCAATGATCGGCAACTCCTTCGTATCCTTCCGGTCAAATGCACGGATTGCTCTCGTCGCCTCATACCCGTTCATCAAAGGCATCTGAATGTCCATCAGCACGATGTCGTAATATCCGGGCGCAGCCGCGGCAACCATATCGACCGCCACTGAACCGTTTTCCGCCAGCTCCACCTTAATACCTGTCATTTCCAGTATTTCCTGGGCAATCTCCGCATTCAGTTCATTATCCTCGACAAGAAGCACCCTCTTATCGCTCAGATCCAGTTTGCCAAGATCTTCCAGAGGTGTATCTTTATCCTTCTTTTCCTCCTGTGCCCCCTCCACAAACTCGTGAAAAAGTGACACCATTCTCGATTTAAACAGAGGTTTACCGATAAAGGCGTCGGCCCCCGCCTTTCTGGCCTCCTGCTCGATGTCAGACCAGTCATAGGCGGAAATGATGATGATCGGGATGTCGTCGCCCACAATTTTGCGCATCTCCATCGTTGTGGTAACCCCATCCATCTCCGGCATTTTCCAGTCCACGATCACCGCGAAAAAGTCATCGCCGGACTCATGTCTCTGCGCAACCCGCGCGACCGCCTCTTTGCCGGAGAGCACCCATTCGCTCTTCATGCCCATTCCGTCCAGCATATCACAGGCGGATTCGCAACTCATACTGTCGTCATCAACTACGAGTACCGACAAGTCAATGAATTTGTCATAGCTGATCTCTTCTTCCTCCTGCAGTTCCAACAGGAACGTCACCGTAAACCTGGAACCTTCATGCAGTCTGCTCTCCACCGCTATGTCGCCGCCCATCATACGGGTAATATTTCTTGCAATCGGCATACCAAGGCCTGTGCCCTGTATTTTACTGATCCTGCCATCGTCCGCGCGAGCAAAAGGCTCAAAGATCCGCTGTACAAACTCTTCCGACATGCCGATCCCATTGTCCTCAAATACGATCTCATAAAACCCGGTCTTCTTACGGTTCGTCTTTTTCTCGGAGATCGTCAGTTTGATCTCCCCGCCATCCGGTGTATACTTGATCGCATTTCCCATCAGATTCATAAATACCTGCTGGATACGCAGACTGTCACCGATGACTTTTTCATGAATCACATTGTTAATATTGACGACCAGTTCATGTTGATGCGCACGTATCTGTGCCTTACTCATTGTCAGCAGATTGTCAACAAGATCGGACAGGTTAAAGGCTTCCTCATTGAGATCTACCCTGCCCGATTCAATTTTGCTCATGTCCAGGACTTCATTGATCAGTCCGAGCAGATGCTTGCTGGCCACGGTAATCTTCTTCAGGCAGTCGGCCACCCGCTCCTGATCATCCAGATGCGCGCCGGCGATCGCCGTCATACCGATAATTCCGTTCATCGGTGTGCGAATATCGTGACTCATATTGGACAGGAATTTACTCTTTGCCTCGTTTGCCGCCTCCGCCTGCTCCAGGGCATCACTGAGCAGTTTTTTCTGGCGCATTTCATTTCTCACCGTCTCATCAATATTCCGGAATCCAACTACGCCCATTGCCTCCCCGCCGGAACGGATATTTTTCGCAAAGCACATCTGGAAATAACGCATTTCTTCCCCGATCTGCCTTGTATAATTCACAGTATAGATACTGTTCTCCGCGATCTCTTCAAAAAAGCCGTCCCGAAGAATAGTCTTTTTCAGTTCCTCCTGTTCTTCCCGGGTCACATAATGATCAATATAACGACTGATGATTGTCTTATAATCCATTGACTCCGAGACACCAATCTGCTGGAGCACACTGATCTTTTCCGGATCTGCCCGATAAAGTTTGCAGACACCTGTATGTACGTCAACGCCCCAGAGCATCAGATATTCCTGCCCCAACACGTCGATCACATCCAACTGTTCCCGCATGGTCTCCTGAATCTTCTGTTTCTGCTTTGCCTGCGCTCCGAAGTATAAGACATCCACGGCAAGCACAACCGCCAGTGCCACAATGATTATGCAGGGGATCGTCCAGTCTGTCGTCGATACCCGAAGCGACGTGGCCGGGATATAGCTGACAAGCACCCAGTCCCGGTTCGCCTGCAGACGGCAGTAGGTAACATAAAGCTCTTTTCCCTGTGCGTCCAGAGCGGAGAAAGCGCCTTTTTCCTGTTCCGTGATCACCGTCTCCAGATCTGCGATATTGACCTCGCTGCTCCTGTAAGATTCAATAAACTCATAAAAGTTGCTGCCCGGAGCGATATGCTGGCCCACCACACAGTCCCCGTCCGTTTTCATCAAAAGTGTTTCCGCATCGGCATAAGAGGAAGGAAACACCCACTGTTCCTGTAAAATAGATACGGGCAATACCCGCAGCAGGGCTGCCGGCCGCTCCACGCCGTCCTCATCTGTAATCTTTACTTTATTACAATAAGAGACAACGATAGTGTCATCCATGGGGTTCCGATAACTTCCCGTCAGATACACACCCTGCTTATGCTCCAGTTTCTCCAGATCAATCACGTCCAGACCGGCATAGCTGACATGATAATCGTCCGCATCTGCCGCAGACGGGTCTGTCGACATCCCTTCCAGTGTATCAAGCATCACGATATGTCTGGATATTTCGTTGCTCGTCCTCGTCTGCCTCACATACGCAATGGCTTCCTCCAGAGTCATCCGGTTTCCATTGATATAGTTTTCCTGACTGTCAACCAGATTCTGCGTCGTCACAAGATAAGAGCTGGCCACAGCTTCCATCGTCTGTGTCGTCATCTCAAAAGACCGGCTGGCATTCTCCCGGGCATCCTCATGCTGATGGGATACATAGAGCAGAATCGACAGCGTGACCATGACCACAATCGCCGCATTAAACACAATAATCTTAAAGTTCTTCATATTTTTCAAATCTCCCTACCGTTAGCTGCATCCCTATCATATCATTTTCAAAATAAAAATGAAATATATGGAGGAAAAAATGTTTTCATTGCATCCCCGCCGAAAACTGGTATACTATAATTCAAAATCAGGAGGAACGAACATGCAGTATTTATTATCATTTTTAGAGGGAATTATCACCTTTGTCTCTCCCTGTCTGCTCCCCATGCTTCCGGTATATATCTCTTACTTTGCCGGTGGAAACAGCCCAAAATCGGGCAAAGGCAGGGCACTGAAAAATGCGCTGGGATTTGTCTGCGGCTTCACACTCGTTTTCGTAACGCTCGGTGTCTTTGCCGGCAGCATCGGACAGCTTCTTCAGCGCTATGCCGCTGCCGTCAATGTAGTGACCGGCCTGATTGTAATCATTTTCGGATTAAACTTTCTGGGACTGATCCGGATCGGCGTGCTCAATCAGACAAGACGGAAAGAAGTGCAATTCCACGAGCTACACTTTCTCTCTTCCGCTCTGTTCGGAATCGTCTTTTCGATCGGCTGGACTCCATGCGTGGGCGCATTTCTTGGCTCTGCCCTGATGCTCGCCTCCCGCCAGGGCTCCGCGGTACAGGGACTTTTCATGCTGCTGTGCTATTCCCTGGGGCTTGGCATCCCCTTTGTCGCCAGCGCGCTTTTTATCGACCAGATGAAGTCCACTTTCCAGTGGATCAAAACGCATTACCGCATCGTCAATCTGCTGTCCGGCTCTCTTCTCGTCCTGGTAGGCATCCTGATGATGACCGGCCGCATGGCATATTTTCTTTCCCTGTTCACCCCCATTGCTAATTAAGGAGGAAATGTATGAAATCAAAATGGAAACTTATGGCAGGCATCGCCTTGCTGGCCGTCTTTCTGATCGGCAGCGCACAGGTTTACCGGATTTTAAGCGGCAGCTATACGGTTCTCAAAAATCCGTCGTCTGAATCGGCTTCAGACCCCGAAAGCGAGAAGCTGCTTGCGCCGGATTTCACAGTTTTTGACAAGGATGGCAATGAAGTAAAGCTCTCCTCATTCCGGGGCACTCCTGTCGTTGTCAATTTCTGGGCCAGCTGGTGTCCTCCCTGTAAAGCGGAAATGCCGGACTTTCACAAATTATGGGAAGAGACCGGCGATGACATCGCTTTTCTGATGATCAATGCCACCGACGGCATGAGAGAAACAAAAGAGACCGCGGACAGCTTCCTTGCAGAGCAGGAATACCGCTTCCCCGTCTATTACGACACACAGCAGGAAGCGCTCTATACGTTCGCAGTCAACTCCTTTCCCACTACCTTCATCATAGACAGTGACGGTTATCTCGTACAGAGATATGTCGGCATGATTGATGAAGACATACTGAGGGAAGCCATCGAACCCGTCAGGTAAGCGGGCTTTCAGACGTCTCTCTGCAATTTGGCAAACATACGCCACAGCACACAGACCGCAGCGGCCGCCAGTACGACTTCTGCGGTAAACTGTGCGTAGGCAAGTCCATACAGCGGAAACAGAGCGTTCAGCAGATAAAGCGCCGGTATTTCCAAAATAATCTTGCGCATAATGGCGAAGAAAAAGGCTTCCTTACCTTTTCCCACCGCCTGAAATACGCCGACCGCCATAAAGTCCACACAGAGAAAGGGCAGACCCAGACAAAAGCCCCTCAGAAATCTTGTCCCATATGCCACAATCGTCTCATTTTTCATAAACAACCCTGTCAGGTAACCGGCGCCGCAGTAATAAGCGGCCGCCATGACCACGATAAAGGTGAGCACTGTCTTCATTGTAAAAGAAAGCGTCTCTTTCATTCTCTTATAATTCCCACTTGAATAACTGTAGCTGACAAGCGGCATGATCCCCTGTGAAAAGCCAAGCGCAATATACATGGGAACCATGTTGATCTTCTGTGTGATCCCCATCGCCGCCACCGCATCTGCGCCAAAGGTGGAAGTAAAATTGTTCAGGATCGTCATGCCCGTCACATTCAGCAGATTCTGAATCGCCGCCGGTATGCCTACACCGCATATGCCGAGTACGACCGCCTTTCTCCAGCCAAGTCTGCCCGGATGGATACAGACGTAAGTGTGACCGCGCTTCACAAACAGCAGAACAAAGAAATAGATACAGGCCACACAATTAGAGAGGAATGTCGCCAGACCTGCGCCGGCGGCTCCCATATTCATTCCCCATGGTAAAATAAAAATCGGGTCAAGAACCATATTGAGCAGGCAGCCGCTCATCGTGCCGACGCTCGCATGAAAGGAACTCCCCTCCGAACGCACAAGATAAGCCAGCACGACATTGAGAATTGCCGGAGCCGCGCCAAAGCTGACAGTCCATTTCATGTAGGCACCGGTAGCCGCCATAGTCCCGGCGTCAGCACCAAGTAAGACAAGCAGTGGATCGCAAAATACCGTGCAAAAAATAGAAAATAAAACACCGCAGACCAGAGACAGATAAAATCCGAACGCACTGCTGCGGGAGACCATATCATAATCTTTCCGCCCGAGAGCCCGGCTCATCATACTGGAACTGCCGACGCCAAATAGATTGTTGACCGCATTAAATGCCAGCAGCACCGGCGCCGCCAGAGTGACCGCCGCATTCTGGATCGGATCATTCATCATACCCACGAAATACGTATCCGCCATATTATAAATAACCATCACCAGAGAACTGATGATCGTAGGGATCGTCAGTTTCGCCACCGCTCTTGGCACTGCCATCTGTTCAAACAACTCCGTTTTCTGTTTATCCTGCATATCCGCTCCTTCTTTCCGTCTTCTCCGATCATACGTCAAATCCCCATACCGATACCCGTCCGGTTCATTGGCTGTGGTAATAAAATCAAATTCACGTCATATAGTATAACACAGACAGGCCTGTCTATCAAAATTCCCTGTGTAGACATAAAAACGATAAAATTATAAAAAAACGACATTTTAAGGAAAAAATATACAAATTTATATAAGGATTTCGAAAAATTTTTATATAAAATCTTCCATTCTGACACGTTTTGAGGTAAAATCTTATTATGATTTACAAATTTTAGAGGAGGGTAGTTTTATGGCAAAAGAAATGATTGCAATGCTTCTCGCCGGTGGACAGGGGTCCCGTCTATATACATTGACACAGAAGCTTGCAAAACCAGCAGTACCATTCGGTGGAAAATACCGTATCATAGATTTTCCATTATCTAACTGCGTCAACTCCGGTATTGATACGGTAGGCATTCTGACTCAGTATCAGCCACTGGTATTAAACGAATACATTGGAAACGGACAGCCTTGGGATCTTGACCGTCTCCACGGAGGCGTACATGTTCTGCCGCCTTACCAGAAAGCAAGCGGATCGGACTGGTATAAGGGAACAGCAAATGCGATCTATCAGAATATCGCGTTTATCGAGAGATATGACCCGCAGTATGTCATCATCCTTTCCGGTGATCAGATCTGTAAACAGGACTACAGTGATTTCTTGAAATTCCATAAGGAAAAGGGTGCAGAATTCAGTGTGGCCGTTATGGAAGTTCCCTGGGAGGAAGCATCCCGCTTCGGTCTGATGGTTACGGATGACAATGACAAGATTACCGAATTCCAGGAAAAACCGAAAAATCCGAAATCCAATCTGGCTTCCATGGGTATCTATATCTTCAACTGGGATATTCTCAAAAAATATCTGGAAGAAGACGAAGCAGATCCGAATTCCGAGAACGATTTTGGCAATAACATTATCCCCAATCTGCTCCGCGACAGTCGTGAGATGTATGCTTATCACTTCAGCGGCTACTGGAAAGATGTGGGAACGATCCCTTCCCTCTGGGAAGCAAACATGGAAGTGCTCGATCCGGAACACAGCGGTATCAACCTGTTTGACGAAGACTGGAAGATATACAGCCGTAACAGCGGTATGACAGGTCATAAGATCAATGCGGACGCCATTGTCGAAAACTCCATGATCACCGATGGCTGCCGGATCAAAGGTACCGTAAAACATTCGGTCTTATTTGCCGGCGTTAAGGTGGAAAAGGGCGCAATCGTTGAAGATGCAGTCATCATGGGCGGCACTACGATCAAGTCCGGCGCCGTAGTCAAACACTGTATCATAGCTGAAAACGTGACGATCGGCGAGAACGCTGTTGTCGGTGCAATGCCTACCGAAAATGAGGACGGCGTGGCAACAGTCGGATCCGGGGTTACGATCGGTGACAACGCCACAATCGGTCCCAAAGCGATGGTAAGTAAAAATGTGGAAGGCGGTGAAGAGAAATGGTAAGTTCAAGTAAAAGCGCATTGGGCATTATTTTCCCAAACAGTTATGATTCCCTCGTACCGGAGCTGGTCAATGTACGTTTGATGGCTTCCATCCCCTTTGCCAGCCGTTATCGTCTGATCGACTTTGTACTGTCCAGCATGGCTCACTGCAACATTGACAATATCTCCGTTATGGTAAATAACAATTATCATTCCCTGATGGATCATCTGGATTCCGGACGTGAATGGGATCTGGTGCGTAAGAATGGTGGCCTTCATATTTTCCCGCCGTTTGCTGAAAAAGGCGCCAAGCCTTATGTCGGACGAGTCGGCGCACTGGCCAGCATCCTGGACTTTCTTAAAGACCAGAAAGAAAAGTATGTGGTGATGACGGACACGAATGTAATCGTGAATTTTGATTATAAGTCCATGATCAAAGCTCATATTGAGAGCGGCGCTGACGTGACTGTGGCATACAACGAGCAGCCTCTTCCTGACAGTATCATCAAATACCAGTCCAATGATAAGGGATTTTATTATACGCTCGACATCAAAGATGGACGTGTGACTAAGATTTACGTAAACAGCAAAGAGACCGGCGTCAAAAACTACTCCATGAACATCTATATTGTCGCCCGCGAGCTTCTGATCGACCTGATTACCGAAGCCTCCATCCATGGCCAGGAATATTTCGAGCGTGATGTCCTGTTACCGCAGGTGAACAAGCTGAACATACAGGCATATAAATACGACAAATATGTAGCTCGTATCAGTGATATGAAGAGCTATTTCGATGAAAATATGAAGCTGCTGGATGATTACAATCTGGATGCTCTCTTCTCCGGCTCTCCGATCTATACGAAAATACGTGACGATACCCCTACCCGCTACACAAACGGTGCCAAAGTCCAGAACGTGATGGTTGCCGACGGCTGCATCATCGAAGGAGAAGTGGAAAACAGTATTTTATTCCGTGGCGTAAAAGTCGCAAAGGGCGCCAAAGTACGCAACTGTATTCTCATGCAGAGTACGGAGATCGAGGCCGGTGCCAATGTGGAATATCTGATCACCGATAAAAATGTTACGGTTACTTCCGGAAAAGAAATGAAAGGAACGGATACCTTCCCGATCTATATCGGAAAATTCCAGATCGTCTGACGATCCTGCAAAAACAGAGGAATGACAATCACTGTCATTCCTCTGTTTATGTTCCGTTTTGCAATTTTGGCAAAAGTACCAGACAACCGCGCCCATACTCACTTCTGGTGTTCATTTCCCCTGCGGATAAAAATCAGATAATACATGGCGCCGACAAAAAGTGCACCGCCGATCACATTGCCAATTGTGACCGGAATAAAGTTGCGCAGACTGCCGGCTGCAGTCAGCCCGGCACACTGCTCGGCAGTGATCCCATACAATTCCTGCGCTTTTGCTACATACTGTGGATCTCCCGCCGCCATGATGCCCGCCGGTATGTAAAACATATTGGCAATGCAGTGTTCAAACCCACACAAGACAAACGCCCAGATCGGGAAAAAGATCGCCCAAACCTTACCAGCCACGTCTTTCGCCGCTCCGGCCATCAATATGGCAAGACAGACGAGCATATTACACAAAATCCCGGAAGCGATTGCCGCCATTGGCTCAATGGACACCTTCGCCAACGCGACTTTGATCGTATATGCGCCAAGTCCGCCCGCAGAATAATTGAACTGTCCGCTGTAAAAGATCAGGCTGTCGGTTATGACCGCTCCGGCCAGATTACTGAAATAGACAACGACCAGATTGCGCACCATCTTCAAGGCAGTCGTTTTATGGTCCAGCACTGCCATCGAAATCAGGCAGTTACCAGTAAACAGCTCGCCCCCTACGAGTACGATCAGCATCAGTCCTACCGGGAAGATCGCCCCTGCCAGCGCCCTGGAAAGTCCCACATCTGTGATACCGTGAACTGCCACATTGCTGGCTGCACCTCCGAATGCGATAAATGCCCCGGCCATGATCCCCATCAGGATCATCTGCCCCAGCGGCCTCTCCGCCTTTCCCACACCGGCATCGATATTTCCGCGTATCACTTCCACCGGCGAATTAAATTGGTTCCCCATCTCCCATCTCTCCTCCTCTGTGTATCTCTTATATCGTATTTATCCTATCATTTTAGCGGCCGGAAGTCAAATTGATGCTGCCCGTGGACAGGGCAGTGGAAACATATATCTTCTGCCATGATCCGGTGTCGCTATTCACTTCTGATCGCTGCCAGCGGACTCAGCCGCATCGCGCGCAGCGCCGGGAAAAATCCGGCTGTCATGCCGATCAGAACGGCAAAAACGACCGACGAACCGGCCAGCCACAGAGGAATATATGAGAGTGTCATTTCCATCCCCATACCGGCCACGACTCGATTGATGACAAAAGAAATCAGCAGACTGAACAAAAGTCCGGCCACGCCGCCGATCAACCCGATAAATCCCGCCTCCATCAAAAATAATGTGCGGATGTCTCTCATATCACAGCCGATCACTTTCATGACACCGATCTCCTTCGTCCTCTCATAGATTGACATCATCATCGTATTCGTAATCCCGATCGCCGCCACGATCAGCGACACGGCACCGATACCGCCAAGCACCGCCTGAATATATCCGTACTGTGTTTTTGTGGATTCTACCCAGTCAGAATTGCTGTATGTCTGATAGCCCATATCCGTGATCCATTTCTGGACTTCAGCCACGTTTTCCATCTCGTCGACTTCGACATAGATCTCACTGTAGTAGAGTTCTTTGTACGGTTTCCCGGTAGCGGTCGTCGGCTGCCCGGGTACAACCTTGTTTTTAAACACCCGCCTGAGCTGTGCTTCCAGCGCCTTGATATTACAGTACACACCCCAGCTGTAAGATTTATACGTATCCATCCCGCCGTCTATGATGCCTGCACACTGAGCCAGATATTTCTTCGGCGGCTTTCCGGCAGTCTGTCCACTCTCTCCGGGCAGTCCGCCGGAAGAATTCTGTGCCGCATAATAACTGTCCATATCATAGACGAGAAAGACTCCGTCTTTTTCCAGATCGATGTCCGGCAATGTACCGTCCAGCCAATAGCCGGAACCTGTCTTCGGATTCTGAAACTCCGCCAGGATCTGATTGCCATAGAGCAGTTCCAGACTGTCCTCGGAGAGAGGCAGACTGCCGGATGCAAGCGGAAAATTCATACTCTGCAATGCCTCACTGCTCATTCCCCGCAGCTCCATATAGCTGTTCTCATATACACCGCATTTCGCCAGCACATAAAACTTGAGTACCGGGGAGACAAGTTTGACGTGAGGATGAGTGCTGATTGTCTCCACGAATTCATCATCCAGGCGTTTTTGGTCTTTCTCCGCCGACGTCTCACTACTGTCCATATACTGGCTCGCTTCCTGCACCTCGATCGTTGTCAGGCCGCCGTTTTCCTCAATATTCTGCATCGTGGAACGATTCAGCCCCAGCCCCAGCGAAACCATGACGACGATAGAAGCCGTACCGATCACCACGCCCAGCACTGTCAGCACCGTACGCACTTTCCGCTTCCAGAGACTTGCCGCGCTCATACTGAAAAGATCTCGAAAACGCATGTTATTCTCCCTTTTCCTCACTGTCGTCCTTCAAAATATCCGCCAGATCTTCCGCCAGGTCCTTCTCCGCTTTCTTTTTCCTCTTCCGCCTGATAAGCAGCACGACCACTGTCACCAGCACGACTAAGGCAGCAGCAGTCGTTCCCAATATGACCGGCAGCCTGCTCGGTTCTTCCTCCGGGATCTCTTCTGGTATATAGTCCATCTCGTCAATCATTTCCTCTTCTACCCACAGTGAGATCTCCGTCTCTGTCTCCGTCACTTCACCGGCATCATTCTCATAGGAAATGATCGTCCTGACCGTTCCGTCGTCCGTCGTCGGCATCACACCTGTCAACATGGCGTCCACATTGCCGGTAGCTCCGGAATCCAGCTTTCCTACAAAGCAGTCGCCACCGGACACTGTCTCATCCTCAAACCGCACCTTGACATTGTACAGCGTCGTCTTCCCTGTATTGTAGACAGAGAACACCACATTGGCCTGCCCGCCCGGCGTTATGGATTCCGGCAAAACTTCCACTGTGCTGTACTCAATGCGGGAAAGCTGCCTGACCGGAACTGACAAACTTGTCACATTTTCATAAGGATTATACTCGTGGTCCTCGTATTTCATCGTCATATCGATGGCGTAAGGTTTCTGAACCAGATCCGCCTTGGCCGTCATCTCGATCTGCAATTCTTTTTCGCCCCCGCAAGGGATCGAAGGTACATAGATTGTATTGGACCCGGAAGTCGGCAGAAACGCGGCATAGAGCGTATTCTCATCTTTGCCTTCCTCAGCCGCCTTCAGATCGAACTCTATATTGGAGACGGCTGTCTTCTGGGACGTATTTTTCACATGGATCGTCAGCATAAAAGTGCTACCGGCAAATACTTCCTGCGGGTCCGTCTCAAACCCGGTGACGATGATGCGGGGCGTGGAAGTCTTCTCGTCCTTCTCCGGCTCGTCAATCTTCCCGCTGTCGGACTTTCCCTCTGCCCTGACAAACGTGGACAGGACAGCCTTCTCTGGCTTTCCCTCTCTCTCATAGACGACGTTGAAGTCCAGCTTATAATACCCGGTGAGCACGTCCTGCCTCGTGGCAAGCGCATAGCGTACTTCCCCGTGGTTGGCATAAGCCTCCTCCATATTGTGACTGCCCTTGATCTCTGCGATCTCTTCCGCATATCCCGTGCGGCTGATCTCAAACGGCCATTCCTTCACTGAATTGGAAATAACAGGCGTTACAATAACATTCGTCAGATCTTCCTCTCCCAGATTCAGAATCGGCAGGATCAGCAGCACACCTTCCCCGTACTTCGCCACCGGCGAATCATAGAGATTGCCGACTGCCAGATAGTCGATCGTAGACTGTGGACGATCCGACAGACACTTCTGCACATAGGCATCCATCATCGCTTTGGCCTCTGAGACCTGTGTCTCTACCATCGGCAGTGTGATGTCATCCGTGCCGGCAATATAATTACGCGCGTCATTGCATATTTTTTCCAGCGCTTTCAACTGCTCATCCGTAAGCTGCTCTCCGTTGATCAGTTTCAGATTTTTTAAATACGCCGACAGGCGGTTGACCGCGTCCGCGATCTCGTCCTCGTCTGCCTCGTTGGAATAGCTGTCCCTTTCCTCATCGTCATCATCCGCATAGGCTGTAATATGCGTTGCCATCAGCAGCATACACAGTGCCAGAATTGCAAACCTTTTTCCCCTTTTTTTCATCTTGTTTTAAATCCCCTCTGTCTCTCTGCCTGTTTGGCTGTTCTCCTCAATCCGCAGAATCTTTCCATCTCTGATATGAAAAATCCGGTCCGCAAACCGCGCCAGATCATTGTCATGTGTGACCATAATCAGTGTCTGTCCCTTTTCCCGGACAATTCGCTGCATGAGCTCCATCACTTCCCTCGATGTAGATGAGTCCAGATTGCCGGTTGGCTCATCGGCAAAAATAATCTCCGGCTGTACGACAAGCGCCCTGGCGACCCCCACTCTCTGCTGCTGTCCACCTGACATCTGTGTCGGTTTATGCTTTTTATATTTCCGGAGCCCTACCATATCGAGCATCTGCTCCGCCAGTCTGGTGCGCTTTTTGCGCTCCATTCCCTGAAACGTCAAAGGCAGCGCCACATTCTCCACCGCATTCATTGTCGCCATCAGATTAAATGACTGAAAGATAAATCCGATATGTGCCTGGCGGAACCGGACAAGCTCATTCTCACTCTTTTTTTCCATATGCTCCCCGGCGATCACGATCTCTCCCTTGGTCGGTTTTTCCAGCCCCGCCAGCATATTGAGCAGCGTAGACTTTCCGGAACCGGAAGCTCCGACGATCGAACAGAACTGTCCCCTCCGGATTGTAAAATCCACACCGTTCAGAGCGCGTACTTTTGTCTCCCCGATCCGATATATTTTATACAGATCACGCACCGCAATGACCGGCGCCTTTTCTCCCATATATTGTTCTCTCCTTTGTACCTGTCTAATATCACGCCATCCGGCGGTATCATATCTTCGATATTATATCATGTCCTTCGGACTTGATAACTGATGCCATCCGGCGGTATCATATCTTCGATATTATACCATTGCAAAAAAACATAGTCAATGGCCCTCAAGTCGCACAAATGCTGGCATATCAGGGAAAAAGGTACCATTTTCTCTTTTACCATAATATAATAATATAATAGAACTAAGAAGAAATACGGAAAACAGGAAATCATATACCAATCAATCAAGACAAAGGAGGCAACTTTATGAAACCGAGAAAAAGAAAACGGAAACCACTCCTGTTTATGCTTTCTGCTATCCTTCTCTGCCTCAGTCTGACCGCCTGCAGCAGAGAAGACGCCCGGGCAGTCATCCCCAAAGCACAGGAAAGCATCGGCAAAATAGACAGCATCAGCTATGACATGGTCATGAACATGGAATTTTCCGGTAATGAGGCGGGACAGACAATGACGATGACGGCGATTGCCTCCGAAGACTACATTCTGGAGCCGCAGCAGATGTATCTGACTATGAACACGAACATCGACGGCCTCGACACGATGGACATGGCCGTGTACTTGACAGAAGATGCCGGAACCTATAAAACATATACCGGAATCGGAAAAGGGTCTGATCTGTACTGGACCGTATTAGAGATGGAAGACATTGGCGCTGTCGAAAGATATAATGCGCCTGCCACTCTGGAGCTCTATCTCTCGTCAGCCGAGTCTTTCACAGAAAACGGCAAAGAGACGATAAGCGGAACGACGACAACCCGTTACGATGGTGTCGTCTCCAAAGATTCCCTGCTGGACGTGATTGCTGCCTCCGGCATCCTTACACAGATGGAGCAGCTCGGTCTGTCACCGGAATCCACGAAGATGTTACAGTCTATGCTCTCCAGTCTCGGCGACCTTCCGATCAGCATCTGGATTGCCGAGGAAAGCTATTTTCCCATGAAATATGAGATAGATATGACCGCCATCATACAGTCTCTGATGACGCAGACGCTCATCGACATGGGAGAAGACGCATCCGCAGTCCATGTCGACAATGTATCTGTCACTATGACTGTCTCCTCAATCAACGATGTGACAGAAATCACTATACCGGCCGAAGCGCTGGAGGCCGAACAGCTCTCCGTCACAGACAACAACCAGAATAACACGGAGATCGACATCACAGAAGAGAATTACCAGAGTCTTTTTCATGTGGCGGAAGAATTGGGATACCGGTATGTAGGCTGTGCTTACCACAAAGTCCCGGAAGAGATGTTCGGACAGGAAGCATATGTGGACGCGTTCCTTCCCTATGGAGAAGATCTCATCTATGAAGATGACGGATATACCGTCCAATGCGCCGCACATGGAATGCAGGTGCGCCAGACCGTCATAGCTTCAGACAAAAACGCACAGGACATCGTGGAAGAGGCCTATCATGCACTCGTAAGTTCCGGTCTGGATATTTATGAAGATGCCGTTGGCAAGACACAGTACGATGCCGAACTGAATATCGCCTGCAAACAGGTCGCCTATTATCTTGAAAACGGAACGATACCGAGGATCACTTTCCTCTACGCTGACTATAAGCGTAATGGCTATTATCTCTATGCGGAAATCACTTACTTTCCTGAGCAGATGGACGCAGACTATCCGATGATGCTCGCTGAACTGAATGATGCTTTTGGTATGACCCTGCCGCAGTTCAAACCTTATCGCTGACCCCAAATACCTTTTCGCAAAAAGGGCAGACGATTACCTGCTGTACTGCACTATCAAAAGCTCCACACTCATAATATCGTTCAGCCGGCCGGTCTTCACGTTCTCTTCTGCCTCGACGCAGGCACTCACCGCTTCCTTCAGGGCATTCATCTCAAATCTGGATGCCTGGGAAGCGTATTTTTTTACAACAAAGTCGCGCAGTCCTGTCTTTCCCGCTATCGTATGATCGTCATAGCCCTTTTTTCTGCACTCCTTCACCTGCATCAGCAGATTAAACTGTCTGGCGATCAGAAAGAGGATGCGCATCGGCGGCTCTTTCAGCGCCAGCAGATCATAATACAGATTCAGCGCCTTTTCCTGCTTTTTATCGGCAATAGCATTCACCATCTCAAATATCTGGTTGGAAATCCTCCGGGTGCATACCGCATCAATATCCGCTTCCGTGACTACATTGCGCCCCAGTGTATAACAGAACAGCTTTTCCAGCTCTCTGCGGATATTCGACATATCGCTTCCTGTCTTTTCCAGAAAATAGCGGATCGTCTGATCGGTAATCCCTTTGCTCTCTTTTGCCGAAAGACCTGCGATCCAGCGGCGCAGTGTGTTCTCATCCTGGAGGGGAAATTCTGTTGCCCGCCCGCTTGCTTTCACTGCCTTATAAAGCCTGCTTCTCTTGTCCACCTCTGTCTCAGCAAATATAAAATAAGCTGTTTCTGACATAGATGTCATATATTCTGCCAGCTCTTCGCCGCCCTTTTTGAACAGACCGCTGTTTTCAACAACGATAACCCGCCGCTGTGCCAGAAACGGAAGCGTCTCCGCCAGATCGATCATCTCTTTCGGGTTGGCCTCTTTCCCTTCAAAATAATGACAGTTCATCGTATCTTCGCCGGCCAGAGCGCTGCGCAGTCTGTCCCGGTACTGCCTGCGCAGGTAAGCCTCTTCGCCTGAGAGCAGATAAACATGTTTTAATTGTCCCGTCTTAATATCTTCATTTAACTGTTTCATATGTCTATTTTATCACGGGCACACTCCTGATTTCAATCGGATTTTCCCCTTCTGTCTGCGTCTGCCAGCATCCGCCTCACCTGGACCCGCCGTTTCCCAATGCGGATACAGATAGCGCCCGTATCCTTCGTGATATAGACCTTACTGCCCGCAGAAACAATCCGTGCCAGTGTTTCCGGGGCCGGATGGCCATAGGAATTGTCCATGCTGCAGGAGATCAGCGTAATCGCAGGACGACAGGATGAAAGCAATTCTTCACCACAGGAGGCACCGGAACCATGATGACCCGCTTTTAATACCGTAACTGCGCCGAGCGAATCCTGATAGCTCCGCACAAACGCGGCCTCCGCTTCCCCGTCCAGATCTCCCATAAAAAGTGCGGAGAAGTTCCCCTTCCTCACATACAGCACAAGGGAAGCCTCGTTTCTGTCACTGTAACTACCGCCTTCCTCCGGGTGCAGGCAGAGGAAACGAAAGCCTCCGATCTCCATCTGATCTCCCGCCTTTATCGTGCACAGCCGGATTCCAGCCCTCCGGGCCGCAGACACCACCCTGTCATATGCCTCATCCCGCTGTGACAGAGGTGGCAGTACAAGAGTCCCAATCTCGATCTGCCGCTTATGATCGCCCTCTCCCGGTCCTGCCTGTGCTTCTTCCTCTTCTGCTGCCTCCCCCTGTATCAATGCCTCAATGCCATTCGTATGATCCGCGTCCATATGACTCAAAAACACATAGTCCAGCCGCCGGATTCCCTGCGATTTCAGATACGGCAGTAATGTATATTGTGCGAGCTCCTTTTCTGAGGAGCTGCCGCCGTCTATGAGCATCGTCGTCCCGTCACTGCTTTGGATGACAATGCCGTCTCCCTGACCAACGTCCAGCATTGTCATTGTATCCGCTGAAGGCAGAGGCGCCTTTATCACCCAGACTGCACCTGCCAGCAAAAGCAGCGCACATGGCTTCGTCATATATTTTTTCATCATGCAGAACGTTGCTAACATCATGCAGTATATGACGATCTGCATCACAGACGGTGCGCCCATCACCCACAGATCACCCGGAAGACTCCCTGTCAGACGACAGCCGCCGTCAAACAAAATCAAAAGCAAATGGACCGGATAAAATATAGCCCTGGCCAGAGGAATCGAAAACAGACCGGCCAGAAGTGACAGCAGTCCCAATGCGATCACCACTCCCATCAGCGGGATGACATACAGATTCAAAAAGAACGAATAGACCGGAATCTCATAAAAGGACGTCAGCATCACCGGCAAGGTGACAAAAAAGATGGAGGCGCCTGCAAAAAATATCCTCGCAATGCGGTTTTCCCAAAGACCCGTCAGAATCGGACAGACCAGTTCCAACCCTGTTATAGCGCCATAGGAGAGCAGAAAACCGCTCTGTCCCAGCAATAACGGCTGTCTGGCAACAAGCAGCAGCGCAGAAACTGACAGTGCCGTCATTCTTTCATAGCTGCGTCCCAGCAAATCTGCTGCCAGACAGAACGCAATCATCATTGCTGCTCTGCAGGAAGAGGGGCTGCTGCCTGTCATCGTCACATAGGAAAATAAAAAAACACTTGCTATAAATACTGCAATCCCGACCGGAACTCCTGTTTTCTTAAGAATGCCATACAAGCCCATCCCGAGAAAGGAAATATGCAGCCCGGAAATTGCCAGGATATGAGAGATACCGCCCTGTTGATAAAGATTTTTCCGCTCCGCGGAAAGCGCCGTCTTGTCACCGAGCAGCATCGCCCGCATCACGCCTCCATCTTCCCCGCAGACTGCATCCAATATCCGGGCCATCCCCTGTCTGCACTCATGCAGCTTCTGCCGAAAGAAATCGTACTGCTCTCCCCTTCCCTCTATCCTGGCTTTTTTCAGAGAGATCGTCAGCCCCTGCGCCCGATACCAGGAAAGTGCATCAAACCCTCCGGGATTCCTGCGCCCCTCAAACATCTGTGGCTGTCCCGACACAACAATGCGTTGACCAATCAGAGGCATCTCCTCTCCTTCCGCCATAAAGCAGAGTACCCCTCCAATCTCTGTTCGCTCTGTCTGATTCGATGCTGTTATTTGATTTTGTTTATCAGGAATGGTCACACCGCAGAACGCGGCGGACTGTAAGGACAGGATGACCTGCTTTTGATGATATGCGTTTTCTTTTTCTTCTATCTGTGCTACCGTTCCAAAGACAGTGGCCGTACCGCCGGGAATCTCCGGCACCAGAGCCCCCGGCGGCTGTCCCGCCCACTGCATCAGAGACAATAGCCCAATCATGCAAAAACACAGCTTACACAGAGTATATCGTCTCAAAAATTCTCCTTCTATCAATTAATATCAATCGTTATTCAATCAGTTCCAGATTTCTCTCAAAAATCGTAGAGAACGGGATCTTCTCTCTGTAAGTGCCGCTCGTATCTCCGTTGATGGAAATCTGCACCTTATTTACATTGGGGAGCTCCACCAGCGAGTTTGTGATTGAATAGATCGTCACTTCCGATGTCACATTGGTCATCTGCGTCAGAAAACTTTCGCTCAGATTGACATAACATACGCCATCCTGCACCGTGACATTGTTGACCTTTGTCTCCGGATTAATCGTCGGATAAGTCTCCTCATTTGCCGGTCCCCGGATCAGCTCCTCCACAACCAGTTTTTCCGTGGAAATATTCGTATTGTAGACGACAGACCTTGTCGTCTCCTTCAGTTTCGTTCCGCTCTCATCCGCAAAATATAAGGTCAGACGCGCCCGCTCATAAGTACTGATCTCATCTCCTGCATTGTCAATAAACATGGACGCTTCCATAATACCAATCGGATTACCGGACAAATCTGTCAGCGGATCGTTTCTGACTTTCATCGAGACATACTCCACCTGATCGAGCTGTGTCAGGGTACGGACTAAGGCCGCCCTCGTCAGTACTTCCACCGCCGGCTCCAGATTACGGTAGCTCTCGTCAACTGTCAAGATGACCTGCTCTTCGTCTCTGACTACCTCCAGGACATTCACAGAGCCACTGATCGGCGCTTTAAACTCCACGTCCTCCGGCGTCTGCGCCATAGCCTGAAGTACTTCCGCGATCTGCTGATTCGTATCCGCTGCCTGGACCTCATACGGTTCGCTGCTGATCCCTGTCTCTTCTTTATTCAGATAATATATATCAATCGTTTTTCCCCTGCCCGCCTCACTGCGTTTTCCACAGCCGGACATGATTACGATGATAAATAAAAGCAGCATATATCCTGTTTTTTTCATCTCTGCCTCCGCACAGAATCTTTCTCCACCACTATACTTATACAAGATAGATCAGCGGGATTTTCACGGTGAAAGTTGTTCCCACTTCTTCCTCACTGACCACTTTGATAGAACCCCTGTGTATCAGAACAGCGCTTCTCGTAATGGCAAGCCCCAGGCCGGTCCCGCCGATTTCCCTCGAATGCGACTTGTCCACACGGTAAAATCTTTCGTATATATGTTCCTGTGCCTCCTGCGGAATGCCCATCCCCGAATCCGCCACTTCTACCGTAAAGAACTGGTGATCGGCATCCAGCGTCACCTTGACCCAGCCTTCCGGCCTGTTATATTTGACGGCATTCTCCACCAGATTGGACAATGCCAGCGTCAGTTTCACTTCATCCACCTCGGCAACGACGGGACGGATACTTTCATAGATGATCTCCACTTCTTTTTTCCTGGCGATCGGGCGAAGCCTTTTTAAAATCAGTTCCAGCAGATTGTTAATGTCAACGGAGTCAATGTTAATGTCCGCCGCCTTTTTATCCATCTTTACAAGTGAGAGCAGATCGCTGATGATCTTATTTTCCCGCTCAATCTCATTGGCAATATCTGCCATAAACTCCTGATATAACTCTACAGGGGCATCTTCCTGCATCATCAGCGAATCCGCCAGCACCTTCATTGACGTCAGCGGCGTTTTCAGTTCATGAGACACGTTCGCCACAAACTCCTGCCGGGAATCATCCAGAACCTTCATCCTGCCGAGAAGCTGATTAAAGGCGTCGACAATATGCTCGGTCTCCACATAGTCATTGACAGCGATCTGTTCGTCAGTAAAACCGGCCTTTACTTCGTTGATTGCCTGCGTGACTCGTTCAAAAGGCTTTGTCAGCAGGCTGGACAACACCAGAGCGATCGCAACCACAAAAACCAAAGCGATGATCTCCACGATCAGAGCCCTTCTGTTTAAAATCTCCATCGTCGTCGTAATCGTATCCGTGGAAACACTTGTGAGAAGTACTCCTTCCGCCATCGTCTCTTTCTCGTCCTGCGCAGAATCCGCAGATACCTTCGCAGTGTCAAGAATTGGAGTCGTGATCTCAATATAACCGTTTTTTCTGTCATAGTTGGTCGCGTTACTGCCCTTGAAGCACTTTATGACTTCCTCGGAGATCACTGTCTTCCCTTCACTCAATCCATATGTGTCTTTAATCACTTTGAAATTCTGGTCGATGACGAGCACACGCCCGTCGTACAGATTGGAGAGCTGATCCAGCTCCGTATTCACGATCTCCGAAGATGTATCATGCAGATAGCCATATGTGATCAGATGATTTGCCAATATCCGGAATTGGTTCTGTACCTCTGCGATCTTCACATTGATCGCCCTGTCCTCGTAATTTTGTAAAACCGCATACCGCATCCATACACTCGGCACGATGCCTGCCAGTAAAATAATCAAAAACAGACGTGCTTTTAAACTTCTGAGAATCTTCACTTTGCCAAGGTATTCTTTCCATTTCGCAAACATCAAAAAACTCCGCTAATGCTTAAAATAGTAACCTACGCCCCACTTCGTATGGACGTATTTGGGTTCGCTGGGATTGGTCTCGATCTTCTCCCGCAGTCTCCGGATATGAACGTCCACCGTGCGCACATCTCCGGGATAATCAGCGCCCCATACGAGCTTGAGCAGGCTTTCTCTGCTGTACACCTTATTTTGATTCATGCTGAGCAGCTCCAGCACCTCGAACTCTCTGGCTGTCAGATTGATCTCTTTTCCGGCGATCGTCACTCTCCGGTTCTCGCGGTCGATCCGCATCTCCCCGTATTCCACAGCCCTTGTCTCGTTCTCCGTTGTCTTCCTCGGCGCCGTACGGCGGATGATCGCCTTGATCCTTGCTTTCACTTCCAGTATGTTAAAAGGTTTGGTAATATAATCGTCCGCACCGTATTCCAGCCCCAGTATTTTATCCATGTCCTCCCCTTTGGCAGTCAGCATCACGACCGGTACATTGGAAAATTCCCGGATCTGCTGACATACTTCCAGTCCTGTCAACTTAGGCAGCATAATATCCAGCAGTATAATATCATACGTATTCTGTTTTGCCTTCTCCAGCGCTTCCTCTCCGTCATAGGCACAATCCACTTCCATACCATCCTGCTCCAGGCTGAAACGAACCCCTTTTACGATCAGTTTTTCGTCGTCTACGACCAACACCTTTTTCGCCATTTCTGTTTACTCCTGCTCTGCTGTTTCCTTTATGATTCTATTGATTCAGGGCTGCGAGTCCCTGCTTATCGTCTGGTTTGTCTAATCTACCGAGATCTGTTCTCTGATTTTATCATAGCCGCTCTGTTTGATGCCAGCCACTTTCATAATATCTTCCGGGCGTATAAAATTGCCGTGTTCCCCGCGGTAGGCGATAATTGCCTGTGCCTTGGCCTTACCGATGCCTGTCAACGTGCACAGCTGCTCTTCGCCAGCCGTATTGATATTGACCAAACCATCTTCTCTCTGCATCTGTGCACGGCTGTCCCCTTCCTGCTCCGGATACCCGCCGCCAGCAGGATATACAAGGCCATCATTTCCTGCTCCGGCGCTGCCCGCAGCCTCTTTCTCTTTGGCCTCCTCCACAGTCGGAATCCAGATCTTCAGCCCGTCCACCACTCTCAGCGCCTGATTGACATATTTCTCACAGGCCTCCTCCGCAAATCCTCCGGCTCTCTCAATGACGGCATAGATCCGTTCATCCTGTTCCATCCGGTAAACTCCCGGCTTCCTGACCGCCCCGCATATATACACATAGCAATCGTGTTTTTCTGACATTTCTGTCATATTGTAAGAGCCGGACGGCGATCGCCCCAGACTCTGATCCGTTGCATCCTCTTCCAGTTGTGCATTCTGGTCTGATGCGGAAATGCTGCCACTGACATCTTCTGCCTCCTGACCATTTCCTTCCGGCAGTTTCCCCTGCCCCGAGGCCTCATCCGCCCCAGCCAGGAAGATTTCGTCCAGTCCGTCTGCTCCCTCCGCTCTTCTGGTACAGCCGCATAAAAATAAAACCGCACAAATACAGAAAAACACTGTCCCATACACGGAAATCTTTCTCTTATTTTTCATATTTTCAGCTCCTTCTCTCTGTCAGGAGCCTTTTCGCCGACTGCTATTATTGTATAAAAAAAGCCCTGCAAATGCAAGGCTTAGTTTGTTACACTTTTCTTAATTTTATTTCCGTTCAGGCTGCACTGATACATATCAAGTACCGTTAACGTCCAGGCTCACTCCCACTTAAATAAAATGACGCCGACAATCGCCACTACCATACCTGCCACTTTTCTCATGGCCAGCGGCTGTCTCTCCACGCCAAAGAGACCGAATAACTCGATCAGATATGCCACAAGCAGCTGAGAGATAACGATCAGCATGACCGCTTTTGCCGGTCCAAGCATGTCCATACTTTTGATAACCGTATACGTGATAAAAGCGCCGATCGCCCCACCGAGCAGCATATACTTAGGCTTAACCTGAAAAACGCTCATCAGTGAACTTCTGTCGGTAGCCGCCCACGCCGCCAGACAGACAAGCAGCGCCGTAAACTGTACGAAAGCGCTGGCAATCCATATCGTAGACGCTTTCGTGACCTGCGTATTAAACACCCCCTGAACGCTCATCAGAGCGCCGGAAACAAGTGCGATGATCCATCCAAACATATAGCCTGATCCCCTTTTTCCATATATTATGGACAACCAATCTTCTTTTCATTCATCTGTTGCATTATCGCGATAACTCTATCGACATAGTATAAAATATATGTTAAAATAAATTAGTTAGGCTGACAGGCGGTTTCATCCCGCTGATAAAACGATTTATCCCCTAGATTAACTGTTTTTCGGAGGACTGTCATGAAATTTCTTGCAAACAAAAAACTGGCTACACGTATCGGTATCATCACCACAACAATCACCCTGGCGGGAATGCTGCTGCTCTGGATCACAGTATCCACCAACGCCGCTTCCGTAGTCAAAAGCGATATTACCAACCAGATGACCGATGCTGTAGAATCGAGAGCCGCTATTATCAATGCGTATGTTGCTTCCGTAGAAGAATATGTAACCGCTTTTGCTCTGGGCGACGAGGTGCACGAGCTACTGTTACATCCAGACGATCCCGCGCTATTGGCTGAGGCCCAGCAATACACCGAGGAATTCGCCTCTGTCAAAAATGTATTTGAAGGGTTATATATTGCTACGCCTGATACCCATGTCCTGACACATACCTCTCCGGAAGCAATCGGGATTACAACAAGAACGGGAGAATCTCTGGAAATGTTTCAGGATACGATTCTGGCAAAAGAAGAGCTGACAAATCTGGGAATCATGAAATCACCCGGCACCGGCAGCATGATTCTCTCCATGTATTTTCCGATTTTTGACGGACAGACATGTATCGGCTATGTAGGAGCCGGTGTCTACGCCAGTCACCTGACAGACGCATTGCTGAACTTAAGTATCGAAGGATTACCCAGGAGTGAATATGTCTTCCTCGATGTGGATACCGGCGTATATCTGTATCATTACGACGAATCACTGCTGAATACCGAGACTGCCGATGCCGGATACCTCGAAATCATTGAACGAATCCAGGCAGACGGAAACACGGATGCAAATACTTACTCCTACCGGGATGAAAATGGCGTGAAGCAGCTGGTCGTCTACAAATATCTGAGTGACCGGGGCTGGGTCTTTATGGTGCGCAACGACTCCTCAGAAGTCTATGGCACTGTTCTGAAAGTACGCCTTCTCGTCGGTGCCCTCTGCGCCATTGTCGCGGCCGCCATCATTGTGATCACTCTCATGATCCTGCATCGCGAGGGGAAAGAACTCATGACCGTGGAATATGCCATAGGCCGGCTGGGAGACCTGAATCTTACCGTTGACCGGGACTTGGAGATCTTTTATGACAGAACAGATGAGATCGGGATGATCTCGCAGACAACCCATCGCGTCTGCGCCCGGCTGCGTAAGACCATCGACGACGTCGGACGAATCCTGGGCGAAATTGCCGCCGGAAACCTGACCGTAGACGTTACTAAAAATGAGTCCTATTATATTGGAGATTTCAAGGCCCTGTCCGAGAGCTTAAAATCCATCCACGTCAATCTGATGAACATGATCCGCGATATTTCTCAGGTGGCAAATCAGGTTGACACAAGTGCGGATCAGGTGGCTACCGGTGCTCAGTCTCTCTTAAAAAGGGACGACGGAGCAGGCTGCCTCTCTCGAAGGGCTTGTATCCAATATCACAGCGATCACCTCACAGATCAGAACAAACACCGCACGCTGCGGCGACGCCACCGAACTGGTGGATAAGGCCACCGGCTACACAATCGAAGCCGGTGAAAAAATGGACCAACTGATAACAGCTACCCAAAATATTGACCAGTCTTCCGCGCAGATCGTTACTGTTACCAAGACGATCGAAGATATTGCCTACCGCACCAATATTCTGGCGCTGAACGCCTCCATTGAAGCGGCACGTGTCGGTGAATTGGGAAAAGGGTTTTCCGTCGTTGCAGAATCGGTGCGTGAGCTGGCTGCCAAATCAACGGAAGCGGCCCAAAACACGACCGATCTTGTCAGCCATTCCATTGAAGATGTAAAGGCAGGAACAGAATCCACCAATCTCGCCGTCTCCGCAATGAAAGTCATCAACGACTGTATCCAGACGATCAAAACATTGATGGATGAGATCTCAACAGCCAGCAACCAGCAGTCTGAAATGATCATCCTCGTGGAAAACGGCATTAAGGAAATCTCCAATGTTGTTCAATCAAATTCTGCCGCTGCAATAGAAAGTGCTACCGTCTCCAAAGAGCTGTCTGACCAGGCACGGACGTTGAACGACCTGCTCAGCCAGTTCCGTATCTGACAGACATGGAGCTATCCCATCTGCCTCCGTATCTGCTCCGCCAATGCCGAGAGCAGTGGTTCCACTTCCTCACCATTCCAGATGCGGGAGAAACAGATCTCCAGCTGAACCCACAGATTGCTCGTACCGAGCATCTTCGGCATGGAGATCGAGCTCTCGTATTCGTCCATAAAAGCGTTTATACTTTTGTTTTCATAGGAAATGCCATACCGGGAAGCGATCTTTCCGGTATTTTCATATAATTCGTCCGCCTTTTCTTTTGTCAGATAAGCCGCAAATTCATTGGCTGCCTCCGCCTTCTCCGAAAAACCGTTGACGACGACGGCATTTGTCACAGACAGACTTCTGCCTTTGAGATCTGTCCGCAAATCCGGCATTTTGGCAATGCCATACTCGTAAGCAAACGCCCCCTCCGCCCTGGCCTCCTCCAGACGGGCGACCGCATCGGACGTCGCCACTGTCATTACGATTTTCCCTTCTATGAAGTCCTGAAGCACCGTATCATACGTAACTTCCTCCGTATCAATGGAAAAGAACTGATTCAGATTCTGATAGACCTGCAGACATTCTCTCGTCCTCGCATTATCAATATCGATCTGCGACGGGTCGTCTCCCGCCTCACCGCCAGCCACCATATAATTACCAATAAAATAATAATTATAAAATATATCGGACACATTCCACTTGAATACCGCCTCCACCTGTTCCGGCGCATCGTACTCATCCGCAAAAGCGAGAATGTCATCGATCGTCACCGGCACCTCTTTTTCCGACTCCTGCATGTATGTCTTATTATAGAGAAGGGCGCTTGTCTCATAGTAGAACGGATAGGCTACATATTTTCCCCCATATGTGACCGCATCCAACGCCGTCTGCGGAAACGTATCGGTATTGCAGATCCGTCCCTCGTCCCGTGTCTGTGTCGCCAGCCCCGCCAGATACGCCTTTTCCAGACTGTCATTGCTGATAATATACAGATCAGGCATCTGCGGCGTCTCATCCCCGGGGTGTACGGACGCATCATTGATCTCTTCCAGATATTCCAGACCTGTATGCAGCACAGGAATGACATGGACTCCTTTTTCATTGTAATATGAAGCTGACACATTTGTCAGAAAATCGGTCAGCGCATCATCTGCATACCAGAAATACAGCGTATCTCCGGAAGCAAAGGTCGTGGCCGCAGATTCTTCCTCCATCGAAGCGGGGATCACCCTGGCTGCAACCGCGGCCCCCGCCAGAAGAACGACGACAAGAAGCAATGAAAGCAGTTTCTTTTTTCCGTGCATGTATCTCTCCTCTATCCGTTTCTATACTGTTTCTGCCAGACACTCATCCAATATTCTCACCATCTCATCCACATGCTCCTCCGTGATGATGAGCGGGGGAACGAAACGAAGAATTGATGTTCCCGCATTGATCAGAATCAGTCCCTTTTCCATCGCTCTGGTGATTATATCCCCGACGGCGCCTCTGCACACAAGCCCCTGCATCAGACCGCTGCCCCTACGTGTCTCAATAAAATCATAGTTCCCGGCCAGCTCATCCAGCTTCTTTTCCAGATAAGGGGTTATCTGCCGCACATGCTCTGTGATCCGGTTTTCTTCCATGAGGTCGATCATCTTGCAGACTGCCGCCGCCGCAAAGGGGTTGCCTCCGTAAGTCGTCCCATGATCCCCGGCCTCCAGAGAACCGGCGCCGGCCTTTTCCGTCAGCAAAAAGGCGCCCACCGGCACTCCGCCGCCCAATCCTTTTGCCGTCGTCATAATGTCCGGCCTGATCCCGAATTTCTGCCATGCAAAGTAGTACCCGGTCCGTCCCATACCACACTGAATCTCGTCAAAAATAAGCAAAATATCTCTCTCATCGCACAGACTGCGCAGTTCTCTCAAAAACGCCTCCTGTGCCGGATAAATACCGCCCTCCCCCTGCACCGTCTCCAACAGAATCGCACAGGTTCTGTCATTGATCTGCGCTTTCACACTCTCGATGTCATTCATGTCCGCAAAGTGGATATTGCCGATCATTGGCGCAAAAGCTTCCCGGTACTTCGGATTACCTGTCACAGAGAGCGCTCCCATCGTCCGCCCGTGAAAGGAATGGTTCATGGCAATGATCTCATGATCGGTCCTGCCGTCTTTGCGATACGCATATTTTCTGGCGGCCTTGATCGCTCCCTCCACTGCCTCCGCGCCGCTGTTCGTGAAAAAGACGCGATCCATACCAGAGATTGTTTTCAGCTTTTTCGCAGCCTCAATGGCCGGCACATTGTAATAATAGTTGGATGTATGCAGAATCCGGTCGATCTGCGCCTTCAGTGCGTCGTCATAGTCTTTATAATGATAGCCAAGCGCGAACACGGCGATCCCGGCCACGAAATCCAGATATTTCTTTCCTTCCGTGTCATACAGCCAGACACCCTCGCCTCTGTCCAGTACGACCTGATAGCGGTTGTACGTGTGAAGCAGCGCAGACTCCGCCTCCGCGATATACGATTTCATCATATTGGTTCGCCCTCCTCATCCGAAATGATTGCTGTGCCGATTCCCTGATTGGTAAAGATTTCCAGCAGCAGACAATGTGCGATGCGCCCGTCGAGAATATGCACTCTGCCAACTCCGTTCCTGATCGCAGAGATACAGTTACCCAGCTTGGGCAGCATCCCGCCGCCGATAAAGCCCTCGTCCAGCAGCCCCTGCGCATGGGAGGCCGTCAGTCTGGAGATGAACGAAGATTTATCGTTGATGTCTCTGTACAGCCCTTCGATGTCCGTGAGGAATGCCAGTTTCTCTGCCTTCACCGCTTTGGCCACGGCACAGGCTGCATCATCAGCGTTGATATTATATGTCTGAAAGTTGTCATCCAAACCGACCGGCGCCACAATTGGCAGGAAGTCCTTTTCCAGCAGATCAAACAGAATCTTGGGATTGACAGCTGTCACTTCCCCTACATAGCCGATGTCCTGTCCGTCCGCATAGCGCTTTCTGACTGTGAGCAGGCCGCCGTCCTTGCCGCTGACGCCAACCGCCTTTACGCCGAGCTCCTGCACCATTGTCACCAGATTCTTGTTCACCCTCGACAATACCATTTCCGCAATTTCCATTGTCTCATCATCGGTAACACGCAGCCCATTGACAAACTCGGCCTCTTTGCCGACCTTTCCGACCCAGCGGCTGATCTCCTTGCCGCCGCCGTGTACGATGATCGGTTTAAAACCAACCAGCTTCAGGAGTGTTACATCCTTGATCACATTTTTTTGCAGTTCCGTATTGCTCATGGCGCTCCCGCCATATTTTACCACAATGATCTTGCGGTTGAATTTCTGTATATAAGGCAGCGCTTCGATTAATACCTCTGCCTTTTGCAGCACTTGTTTCATTTCCTCTTCCTGCATGTCTGCGTTCCTCCCCGTCTCTTTTCTCTATTCACGCGGCTTCACCCGTTCCGGTCTTCACATATTCTCATTCAATGCGCTCTCCATCCTCCTGTCACCGGTCAGGAGCGGTAATCGGCATTAATCTTCACATAATCATAAGTCAGATCACAGCCCCAGGCACAGGCCGTGGCCTCTCCCATTCGCATATCCACGACAACTGTCACTTCCGGTTCCGAAAGAATCGCTGCCGCTTCCTCCTCACTGTAATCGGCAGCCTGTCCGTTTTCATAGATCAGAATGGTTCCCGATTTGCCGGTAAAATAAAGCGCGATCTTCTCCGGATCAAATGCTGCCCCGGAATACCCGAGCGCACACAAAATCCTTCCCCAGTTGGCATCGTGCCCGAAAATAGCCGCCTTCGTCAGGCTCGAGCAAATGACTGATTTGGCGAGTATCTTCGCATCTTCCTTCGTCGCCGCATGGATGACTTTCGTCTCAAATAAAGCGGTGGCGCCTTCGCCGTCACCCGCCATCTTCTTCGCCAGTGTCTCATCGATCACATGAAGCGCCTCACAAAAGAGCGCATAATCCGCTCCCTTTTCACAAATACATGGATTTCCTGCCTGACCGTTCGCCAGTACGAGCAGCGTATCGTTGGTAGACGTATCCCCATCAACCGAAATCATGTTAAACGTATCCTGTACGTCCGTGCGCAGCGCCTCCTGTAGCAGCTCTTTGTCGATGCAGGCATCCGTCGTGATAAACCCAAGCATCGTACACATATTTGGATGAATCATACCGGACCCTTTACACATCCCGCCGATCGTCACCGTTTTGCCTCCCAGCTCAATCGTCACCGCCACCTGCTTCGCCTCGGTATCGGTCGTCATAATGGCATGGGCCGCATCATCCCCCGACTCCGTCGTATCCGCCATCTGCTCCGCCAGAAGCCGTATGCCCGCGGTGATCCTGTCCATCGGCAGCTGCATCCCAATCACGCCGGTGGAGGCCACCAGCACACTGTCCTCTTCGATATGCAGCGCCTGCGCAGCCGTCTGCGCCGTCTCCCGGCAGTAATCATAGCCCTGCTTTCCCGTACAAGCGTTGGCAATGCCCGCATTGACAATGACTGCCCGTACCTGCCGTCCCCCGGTTATGATCTCCCGGTCCCAGACGACCGGCGCCGCCTTTACGAGATTGCTTGTAAATACCCCTGCTGCCGTACATGGCGTCTCACTGTATATAACTGCCATATCCTTCCGATTCTGATATTTGACGCCAGCCGCCACACCGGCCGCCTGAAATCCCTTGGCCGCGGTAACACCGCCTCTGATCCGTTCCATTTTCTTCTCCCCTCTTGATAACCTTTTACAGCCGTAACCCTACTGGTTAAATGCCACGATATTCTCTCTGTTCAGCACAAAGTCATAATAATTCAGGTCTTCGCGCTTCGTCCATCCGATCCGTTTCCAGAAGGCATTGCCTCCGTCATTGGCCGTGAAGGCAATGAGCGAGACTTTACTGATCTTTTCCCGCTTCAGAGCCTCCATGGCGAAGACAACCATCGCCGTACCAATGCCGCGTCTGCGGTAAGCCGACGACACACATACATGATACAGACAGCCCCGTCTCCCGTCGTGGCCGCAGAGAATTGCCCCTACGACAGCCCCATCCTCACACGCCACCACACTTGTATGAGGATTTCTCAGCAAAAACCGCTCCACCCCCTCCCGGGAGTCGTCCACGCTGCGCATGGCAAATCCTTTTACTGTCATCCAAAGCGCATATACCTGATCGTAATCTTCTATCTTCATTTCCCGTACCATGTCATTTCCTCGTCTTCCCGGTCTTTCCGGAAGCCTTTCCCGTCGTCTTTTTTCTGGCGCCGGTACGTTTTTCCGCTGTTCTTTTTTCAGTCCGTTCTCTGTCCGCGCGCGTATTTCCCGTACGGGCTTTCGCCGTCTGCTTCTTTCCCGCCTTTTTCACCGGCGCCGCTTTCGTATACTCCGGGTCACGGAGCAGATAACATTTCCTGCCGAATGCCACAAGCAGATGTCCCTTCGGCAGACGCCGCAGATCCGCTTCCTCCACCCCGCCAAGCGCCATCACCGTCACAAAGTAGACGACACCCGCTACAGGAAGCGCCGCGGCCAGCGCCGCGACATTGATCGGCAGCAGATGATAGACTCCTTCATATACGCCATATGCTACAAGCCCCATCAATATGGCCGCCAGAAATGGCTTGAAAAACGTCTTGGTAAATTCCTGTTTATATTTCAAGGCTCTTCTGGCCGCCATCTGATTTAAAATACACATCAGCAGCGAATATACAATCATCGCCACAGACAGGGCATACAGATTAGCATCCGTATAGATGAGCAGGGCGACAAGCACCGTTGTCTGTATGACGAGAGACACCGCCGCATTGATAACCGGAAGATTGACCTTTCCCACAGCCTGCAGCACACCGTTTGTGATGGTTGACAGGCAGTAAAAAACTACTGTAATGCTGATCGAAGCAAGCAAAAGCGCCGCCTGCTCCAGGGATGCCTTCTGCGGAAACAAAAGCTCTGTGATCGGTCTCGCCAGCACGGCAAGCCCCACCGAAGAGGGAATGGCAATCAGCATTGTCGTGCGCACGGCCTCGGCGATCTTTGTCTTTACCTGCCGTCTGTCCCCAACCGCATGGGAAGAAGAGATCGCCGGTATGACCGCCGATGACATCGCGGAGGCAAGCGCGATCGGTATGTTGGAGATTACCACTGCCTTACCTGCGAAAATACCATACATTGTAGCGATCTCCGCCTCGGCCATCTGCTTCGTCCCGGCCATCACTCTCATGTATATGGTCTGGTTCAGCGAAGTGCTGAAATTATAGATAAAAGTGCTCAGTATGATCGGTGTAACCATGCCAATCATCACTTTAAACACTTCCCCATAAGAATCCTCTTTGCCCCCGGCGTCTCTCCTGACCATGCGGAGGATCGGTTTACGGTTGAGAAAATATACGCCGGTCATAAAGAGCAGCGCCACCAGCACTCCCATTCCCGTACCCACAGCGCTGCCTGCTGCGCCGTACACCGCTCTCGTCGTATCGGAGGCTTTTTCCGCCATTGAGATAAACCACAGCGCCGCGCCGATGCTGGCCGCCGCGTTGAGAATCTGTTCCAGGATCTGTGAGACGGAAGTCGGCATCATCGTGCCATATGCCTGACAATACCCCCGGAGCACACCGAGAAGTCCTGAGAGAAAAATCGTCGGTGCAAACACACGCAGTACGACGGCAGAATTTTCCGGCACGAGAAATCCCGCGCAAAAGAATGTAAACAGACTGGCCGCGCCCCCTGCCGTGATCACATACAGGAGCGCGCACCGGAATACTTTATTGGCATTTTTATACTGCTTGAGGGCGAGTTTCCCGGCGATCACTTTGGAAATCGCGGAAGGGATACTGTACGAAGACACAAGCAGGATGATCACATAAAAATTATAGGCAGAGCTGTAATACCCGTTGCCTTCATCCCCGATAATGCCTGTCAGCGGACTGCGGTATAATACGCCGATAATCCTGCAAAGGATACCTGCCGCAGCCAGAACTCCCGCCTGCATGATAAACGCATCTTTTCTTTTTTTTGTTGCCATACTATATTCCTATCTGTAAAAAATTCCTTATGGATTGGAGTGTCAGAACCTTTATGGGAAAACCGGCACCATCATCAGCCCTTCCGTCTCCGGGAGCCCGAACAAAAGATTCATATTCTGGACTGCCTGCCCGGCTGCGCCCTTCCCCAAATTGTCGAGCGCTCCCATCATCACCACCCGGCCGGTCCTCTCATCGATCTTCACATTCACGTCCACATAATTGCTCCCCTCCACCCATCTCGTCTCGGGACATACGTTTTCCGGAAGCACTCTGATAAAAGATTCCTTTCCATAACAGGATTCATAAGCTGCCCGCACCTGTTCACCGGAAGGGAGACTGCCGTCCGCCGCTTTCACAAGAGAGGCATACGCCGTCACAAGAATCCCCCTGTTCATCGGCACGAGATGCGGCGTAAAGCTCACCGTGACCGCTCTGCCCGCCGCATAGCCAAGCTGTTCCTCAATCTCCGGCGTATGCCGATGAGTCGCCACCCCATAGGCTTTGCTGTTTTCATTGACCTCACAGTACAGATTGGCCGTCTTCGCTCCTCTGCCCGCACCGGAGACGCCGCTCTTGGCGTCAATGATGAGCGTATCCGGATCGATCAGTCCCGCCTTTACGAGCGGATATGCTGTCAAAATGGAACAGGTCGTATAGCAGCCCGGATTGGCCACCAGTCTGGCCTGCTTCACATCCTCTCTGTTTATCTCGCACAGTCCATAGACCGCTTCCGGCAGATACTGCGGAGACTTGTGCTCAATGCCATACCACTTCTCATAGACTGCAACGTCTTTGATCCTGTAATCCGCACTCAAGTCTATGATCTTTGTCCTCGATAATATTTCATCCTTTAAAATAGAAGCGAGATACCCCTGCGGTGTCGCAGTAAAGATCACATCCGCCTGCTCTGCCAGTTCCTCCAGCCTGTCATCCAGACAGCTCTCTTCCACAATCTGAAAGAAATTTCTGTATATATCCGCATATTGCCGGTCGATATAGCTCTTTGAGCCATACCAGACGATCTCTGTTTCCCTATGTGCCGCCAGAATGCGCACCAGTTCCGCGCCTGCGTATCCGGTCGCACCGATGATCCCTGCTTTTATCATAATAGTCCCTTTCCGGTAAAATTTTTCCTGTTTTCTCTGCTTTCTATAATATAAACTAATAATCTCCCCCTGTCAATCTGCATAATAATACATTTATAACGAATAATATACATTAATTTCCGGCAAAATTATGAATATTTAATTAATATTTTATAAAAAATTGCATATTTTTGCACTTGCATTCTGATCTCAAATGATGTATATTAGGTGCATGGCGCATATCCATGCACCGATAAATCATACACAGGAAAACATTCTATTTGAGGAGGCAGCAATATATGAAAGAGAAAGTGGTTTTAGCCTATTCCGGCGGTCTGGATACGACTGCAATCATTCCCTGGCTAAAAGAAAATTTTGATTATGAAGTCATCTGCGTCTGCGTCGACTGCGGACAGGGTGAAGAACTGGACGGTCTGGAAGAAAGAGCAAAGTTCTGCGGCGCAGAGAAATTATATATCGAAAATGTCATTGACGAATTTTGCGATGAATATGTCGTACCCTGTGTGCAGGGACATGCCGTATATGAGAACAAATATCTGCTCGGCACTTCGATGGCAAGACCTGTGATCGCGAAAAAGCTGGTGGAAATCGCCAGAAAAGAAGGTGCGGCAGCTATCTGCCACGGCGCGACCGGAAAGGGCAACGATCAGATCCGGTTTGAACTCGCTATCAAGGCACTGGCTCCCGATCTGAAGATTATTGCCGCATGGAGAAATGACAAATGGACGCTTGATTCCCGGGAAAGTGAGATCGCTTACTGCAAAGCTCACGGTATTGATCTGCCCTTCTCCGCAGATTCCAGCTACAGCCGTGACCGCAACCTCTGGCATATCAGCCACGAAGGGCTGGAACTGGAAGATCCGGGAAATGAACCTGACTTTCAGCATTTACTCGTGCTTGGAACAACTCCCGAAAACGCACCGGAAGAAGGCGAATATGTGACGATGACCTTTGAACAGGGAATTCCTGTTTCCGTAAACGGCCAGAAAATGAAAGTGTCCGACATCATCCGTACGCTCAACGCCCTCGGTGGAAAACATGGCATCGGTATCGTGGACATCGTAGAGAACCGTGTTGTCGGCATGAAATCCCGCGGCGTCTATGAGACACCGGGTGGAACGATATTGTATGAGGCACATCAGCAGCTCGAAGAACTGATTCTCGATCGGGATACGCTGCGTGAGAAGGAAGAGATGGGTAATAAGCTGGCGCAGATCGTATACGAAGGAAAATGGTTCACTCCGCTTCGTGAAGCGGCACAGGCTTTTATCACTTCCACCCAGAAGTATGTGACCGGCGAAGTAAAGTTCAAACTGTATAAGGGAAATATCATCAAAGCCGGTACGACTTCCCCTTACTCTCTCTACAATGAGAGCATCGCTTCCTTTACGACCGGCGATCTGTACGATCATCATGACGCGGAGGGCTTTATCAACTTATTCGGTCTCTCCTGCAAAGTGCGCGCCATGAAAATGCAGGAAGCAGAGAACGAACAAAAATAAAAGGAAAGATAAGATCCGGAAACGGGGGGGGAATGAATATGGATGTGATCCTGACGATCGTTGGATATTTCGTCGTGTTAAATATCATCGGATTTGCCCTGATGGGAATTGATAAATGGAAAGCCAAAAAAGGGGCTTTCCGCATTCCCGAAGCCACGCTCTTTATCATCGCCGTCATCGGCGGCAGTGTCGGCTCCATACTGGGCATGTATACGTTCCGTCATAAGACAAGACACTGGTATTTTGTCTACGGAATGCCCGCGATCCTTCTTTTGCAGCTGGCAGTCGTATTTTTTCTGACCCGCTCCTCTCTCACGTTCCAGATCATGTAGAGAAAAATTTCAGAGACAGTTTCCTGCTCACCAGACGGCAGGCGCTGTCTCTGATTGTATGATATTGTGTTTTATTCTGTCAGGTTTTCACCAAACTCAGACCAACATAAAATCAGAGAATACAGGTCTATGCCTGGATGGGCTGGACCTGTTGTCTGAGTCCGGGTGAAGAGACATTCGAACAATGAAAGCCGCTCATCGAAGAAGCGTATGAACATGCAAAAGAAAAATATCGGAAACGGCTGAAAGTCACGCCGTGATAATCACGCCACCGTCATTGGCATACATCGTACTGACTCCGGCAGTCTCCAGAATCAGAATCTCCCCTTCACAGCCTTTGGCGCGCAGCATCTCTTCCACATAAACCGCCCGCTGCGGGCAGTTGCAATAGGTGATAATGACGCGTCTTTTTTTCAGTTCCGGGATTTCCTTCCCCATATAATCTACGATCTTTACCAGTGCCTTACGGACGCCGATCGCCTGACTTTTCTGAATGATTACGCCGCCGATCGCCGACATGACAGGTTTGATATTCAATGTCTGTGCCACTATGGATTTGACCGCAGAAAGCCGGCCATTTTTGCGCAGCGTCTCCAGGTTATCCAGCACGAAATACGTCCTCATCTCGTCTCTGTATGCTAACAAACGCTGTGTAATCTGTGAAAAGGGAAGCCCTGCCTCTTCCAGTTCCATGGCCAGCAGCCCGATTTGCGTCTGTCCACAGCTCGCGGAGTGTGAATCGATCACACAGATGTCTTTGTCCCCATGTTTTTCCAGATACAACTGTTTCCCAAGCTCCGCGCTGTTATAACTGCCGCTCAGATGAGAGGACAGTGTCACGATATATACGCGGTCAGCCTGTGTCTCACAAGCCTCCATATACCGCTGCGGCGAAGGGCAGGAAGACTTTGGGCATTCCGGACACTGGGCTACCTGCCACAAAAATTCCTTCTGGTCAAACTGTTCATCGTCCATAACCTGATAGTCTCCGACCATAAGGCTCAATGGCACCCTCTCAAATCTGCTGTCATTTTGAAACTGCTTCGGCAGTTCTCCGCAGCTGTCCAGTACTATTTTATAACTCATCATTTCCTCCGCATTGCAATCCATGTGCGTAGTATTTCCGAATTTCTTACATTTTATGTCGCATCATGTAGTTTTTATTACTACATTATCTTAGCATGATATATCTTATGTGTAAAGCAATTTTCCCTATTTCCTTACGGACCATTTTCATTTATACTGTATTTATTGACAAAAAAGGAGTCTGATATGATCGCGTGTAAAATTACGGAACTGAAAACCTTTATGAGCCGACTGCTGGCAACGGACTGTTTTGATATTTTTCTCTTAGAACAGGCTGTCATCACCACCTACAATACCTTTACGATCGACGGTCACCTGCAACGAGACTTTTATACGACAGAAGAATGGGAGGAGCCTTCTCTGCGCCCTTATCTCCTTACCTGCTGGTCGGAGATCCGTCCGCTCTTTTTTTCCCTTATCCGCGGAAAAAAGACACCAGTGCGCATGAAATTCGTTCTCCAGCTAAAACCGGAACTGATGCAAAAACTGCTCACAGACAGTGAAACCACCATTGCTGATCACTTCGTCAAGGCATTTGTTCTCACAATACGATATGAGGACGGCAGCATGACCTGTACGACGGGTGTTGCGCTCTCCTCCTTTCTGCCGGACAAAACTCCGGACAGATTGTGGGACGAATCCTTCCGACGATTTTTGAAAAATAAAGAGATTGACTATGAACCAATGGTGTGAAATCGGCGTTGATTCCTGAGATAATAAAAAATAGAGAAAAAGACCTCCGTGTCTTTCTCTCTATCTTTTCTTTTATAGCAATTATCAAAAAAACGCTGTCAATTATCTCATGCTTTTCCGTTGCTTCCAAGTACTTCCGTAATCTTATGAGCAACAACATCTTTTACATACTGACGGCCCACTTTGAGATACTCTCTCGGGTCGAATTTGGAAGGATCATTCCACATAACTTCTCTGATACCTGCTGTCATGGCAAGACGCAGATCGGAGTCAATATTGATCTTGCATACTGCAGAACGAGCAGCTTCACGCAACATATCTTCCGGAATACCGATTGCATCCGCAAGGTTTCCGCCGTTTGCCTGAATGATCTTAACATAATCCTGAGATACGGAAGACGCCCCATGAAGAACGATCGGGAAGTTCGGAAGACGTTTGGAAACTTCTTCCAGAATGTCAAAACGAAGCTGCGGCTTCTGGCCCGGTTTGAATTTGAAAGCGCCATGACTTGTACCGATGGCGATCGCAAGGGAATCAACACCTGTGCGGCTCACGAATTCTTCTACTTCTTCCGGCTGTGTATACTGTGCATCGTCAGCTTTTACATTGACATCATCCTCAATGCCTGCAAGTTTGCCAAGCTCTGCCTCTACAACAACACCTCTCTCATGTGCATACTCTACGACTTTCTTTGTGATTTCGATATTCTCGTCAAAAGAATATTTGGAAGCATCGATCATTACGGAAGTAAATCCACCGTCGATACAGGATTTGCAGATTTCGAAATCTCCACCGTGATCAAGATGAAGAGCGATCGGAATGTCGTTCAATGACAGCGCTGCCTCTACCAGTTTTACCAGATATTCGTGCTGAGCATATTTTCTGGCTCCTGCAGAAACCTGAAGAATGATGGGAGATTTTAACTCTCCTGCTGCCTCTGTGATACCCTGTACGATTTCCATGTTGTTCACATTAAAAGCGCCGATTGCATAATGTCCATCGTATGCTTTTTTGAACATTTCTTTCGTTGTTACCAATGCCATTTTTCGTACCTTCCTTTCGATTATATTAAATTTTTAAGGATTCAACTCTCATTCATTATTGTAAACTTTTTCCGGCATTTTGTCCATATCAAACTGTTATATTTTTCTTTTGTCCGGCCACCGTCCACTCCGCCAGTTTCCGGTTCAGTTTCCGGTAAATCCGTTCCCGAAACCACGGTTCTGAGGACGCTTCCACCGCGTCCTCCAGCGTAAACCAGCCGACTCCGCTGTTCTCATCCGGTTTCGTCGATGTCCGCTCATTTTCATCTGCTTCCAGTAAATACGTCACATTCAAATGCAGATGTGACGGCACATAGATGCCATTTTTCTCATGTCCATCGACCGTCAGTATTTCCAGCGAAAAAATATCTGACATCAGGGGCGTCACATCACCGATGCCGCTCTCTTCCTTCACCTCTTTGACTGCCACCGAGAGCAGATCTCGTTCTCCGTCCGCATGACCGCCGAGCCACGACCAGGAATCATAAATATTATGATACACCATTAATACCCTGTCTCTGGCATAGTTCACCACCCAGGCGGAAGCCGTCATATGCGCCGCCTTGTTTTCCCGCAGAAAAATGTCTTCCTTGCGCAGCTGCAAGAGTAGTTCTTCTCTGTCTTTTTCCTCCTGTTCATTCCATGGTATGTACCTTTGTACCTGTCTGATCAAATCCATTGTTTCACCTTCGTTTTCTGTTTTGCACATGTATTTTTGAAGCTGCCACTTTACGACTTTTACATCGTTAGACGGCAGCTCAGATGCTTCCAGTCCTATTATAATGTGCCTGATGGACAATATCAATATTTCTGTCTGTTTGCCACTACATCATCAAATGGTTAGACAGCGGCAGTTGACCGGTAACCAGCCTGTGGAATTAAGCCCTTCCACCCAAAACAGCGTAAATGAAAAGCCCCATAAACACCGGGTTTACAGGACTTGTCAATGTTATATTTTATATTATATGAGAGACCGACCGTCAGACAATCCCCTGCGCCGTCATGGCATCGGCAACTTTGAGGAATCCGGCGATATTGGCGCCGGCCACATAATTGCCTTCCATTCCATATTTCTTAGCAGCCGCATCGAGATTGTGGAAGATATTGACCATGATATTCTTCAGTTTTCCGTCCACTTCCTCAAAGGTCCAGCTCAGACGCTCGCTGTTCTGGCTCATCTCCAGAGCAGAGGTGGCAACGCCGCCCGCGTTTGCAGCCTTTCCAGGCGCAAAGAGAACGCCCTGTTCCTGTAAATATTCGGTCGCTTCCATCGTCGTTGGCATATTGGCGCCCTCCGCAACCGCGATACAGCCATTTGCCACAAGCAGTTTCGCATCTTCCAGATGAAGCTCATTCTGTGTTGCACACGGAAGCGCTACGTCACATTTGATGCTCCATACGCCTCTGCCTTCGTGATACTCTGCCCCTGGTCTTGCCTTAGCGTATTCCGTCAGTCTTGCACGTTTTACTTCTTTGACTTCTTTCAGCAGGTCCACATCGATACCATCCTTATCGTAAACCCACCCTGTAGAATCGGACACGGTCACGACTTTTGCCCCGAGCTGCTGCGCCTTCTGTGTCGCATAGATTGCCACGTTGCCGGAACCGGAGATGACTACTGTCTTGCCTTTGATGTCATGTCCGTTGCACTTGAGCATCTCTTCCGTCAGATAGAGAAGCCCATAGCCGGTCGCCTCTGTTCTGGCGAGCGATCCACCATAAGACAGACCTTTGCCTGTGAGTACGCCTTCGTACACGCCGCGGATCCTCTTATACTGTCCGAACAGGTAGCCTATCTCTCTCGCACCGGTCCCGATGTCGCCGGCAGGCACGTCCGTATCCGCGCCTATGTATTTGCACAGCTCTGTCATAAAGCTCTGGCAGAACGCCATCACTTCCCGGTCGGATTTTCCTTTCGGATCAAAATCAGAACCGCCCTTACCGCCGCCGATCGGCAGCCCGGTCAGAGAATTTTTGAAAATCTGTTCAAATCCAAGGAACTTGATAATGCCCAGGTTTACGGAAGGATGCAGGCGCAGGCCGCCCTTGTAGGGACCGATGGCGCTGTTAAACTGTACGCGGAACGCATTGTTCACATGAACCTGTCCTTTATCGTCTACCCACGGCACGCGGAACAAGAGCTGTCTCTCCGGTGTCACCAGTCTCTCCAACAACGCATCTTTTCTGTATGCCTCTTCATTTGCCTCGATCACAACGCGAAGAGATTCCAGGACTTCCTTGACTGCCTGATGAAATTCCGGCTGCGCGGGATTTTTCTCAACTACCAGGTCGATCACTTCATCAACATATGACATTATATTGTCCTCCTTTATTATTGTATACACGTATAATTATTTAAGCTCAAGTAGTATTATATAACGCGTATCTCCCGATGGCAAGCTCATTTTACAGAAATTTCCGAAGCTGCCTGATATTTGTCTCCTCAAAGTCCATAAATTCGCGCGCGATCTCTACGGTATCATCCCCGGCATTTGTATATTTGTGCAACGACTGACAGAGCCTGCTGATCTTTCTGCTGCTCTCCTGAATGGCAAGTTCCGCAATATGGCTTGTACTCGTGTTGAGCAAGGTATCTCTGTGGATTCCCCCTGCCACGAGCATTTCTTCGATCACCGTCGTGCGCGCGGGTTCCAGATGCGCGGCAAGCAGTTTATCCACCGCCTGATTGCGAAGCTGTGAGTATTTCAGCGATTGCCGTGACAGCTGCAACGCCAGAGAATCATCGTATATCTTATCACTGATCGTATCCACCGCTTTCATTGCCAGTTCCGCATTTTTCTGCACATCGCGCAGTACCTGAATATCTTCCCGTCTCATTATAATCCCACCTGTTTTTTTAACAGGATGCCCCGATCCACAGGATTCTAATCACAAAAAACGGCAGCCACTGTCCAGATGACTTTCGATATAGCCGGTTGCCGCATTCATGTTTTTCAGCCATTCCATCCTGTCTCCTCCTTAATGACATCTTACCGCAATAAAATTTTTCTTTCCTGTCTTTTTATGCAATGTTTTGTGAACATTATAATGTTAAGAGCTGCAAGTTTGTTTTTTATCGTATCAAGCATTTCTATACGATAAAAAACCGCCGAATTATGATCTCCCAAAATTCAGCGGTCTGTGACTGATACCCCTTACAGGCACTCACGATTGATTCAATTTTCTCAGCAATTCTTCCAGGCTCATACGGCCTTCGATATACTCATATTCTCCAGCGGCGAGCGCCGCACACTCCTCGTCTGTCGCCTCTCTGCCGTCTATATAACTGATTCCATAATATCCGATCGACCCTTCCTCCTCCGGATCGGGCATTCCGTTTCCGTTGACATCATCAAAATTGACTGTCTTGATCTCAGAAACCGTCTCTAAGCTATGACGGCTGCTGATCTCCATATAGGTAGCATACATAATCGCCCCTGCATAATCGCTGTTATAATTGCGCAGCCTGTTGCTCCGCGGGCGGTATTCATACCCCGCATTGCCCATGGCGCCGTAAGCCCATCGGTCCATCACGTTGTACACGGTTCCTCCTTCATATGTATACAGACTCACATGGTACCCCTTTTTGCAGGCGGCCAGCTCAGGTGTCCCGTCATCGTCAACATAGATCAGATCATACCCGTCCGCCCCCTCCAGTCCGCACAGCCTGCCGACCGTTTCATATGCCTCCTGATAACCGGAAAATTCTCCGTTCTTTTTCCCGCCTGTGAGAAAGTCACGGATTCCTGAGATGGACAGATCCGATACCGCGGCGGTTATCCCTTCGGACAGTTCCTCCTGCACCCAAAAATATCCCTCATATCCGTCGTTTTCTGTCTCAAATCCGTAATAAACCGCCGCAAACCGGTTATCTCCGTAAGTCTCGATCAGGACAATGTCTGTAAAGCCGTCGAAATTCAAATCATAAAAAGAGACAGCATCCAGACTGACAAACGTCTCACCGGACAGACGGGCCGGAACATAACCTGCAATCTCCGTCAGGACCTCATCGTCCTGCACGATCTGCATCCAAAATTCCGGACGCTCAGCAGAGGGCGCAAACGGCACAAACCAGACGTCGCCGTCGTATTCACTGAGTGAGACAGAAAAAACCTGCTCCGCAATACAGTCCTCACCGAACATTTCCTTCTTGTTCTCCGCCTCTGCACTTCCCTGTTCTCCATCATTCACAGGTGATGTTCCCGGCGTCTCCAATGGCCCCGAGCCCGCAGCAGCTTCGGACTGTGAGGCGTCATCCGCTGCGCTCTCAAACTCCTCTTCCGCGATCTCTTCCAGCATTCCCTGTGCTTCCTCTCCCGCGTCCGTCCCCTGTCCACATGCCACCAGTACGGCCATAACAGACACCACTGCCAGCAACAGTCCTGTTCGTTCCATCCATTTCCCTGACATCTTACCCACTCCCCTTTTCATCTATCTTAAAACACAGCTTTTGGTACCAAAATCACTCCCCCATCCCCGATCCGACCTGTACGGAATCCCCTGCCGGCGCCTCATTGCCGCACGCCGACAACATGACTGTAACAGAGAGGACAGCCAATATTGCTCCTGCTCTTTTCATCCGTTTCCCAATCATCGTATTCTTCCCTTTTGCTCTTATTCTCCCGCTTCTTCTCAGGCCGAAACGATCTCCTTTTCTCCTGTGGCCGTTTCGTGTCCGCGCCGGTTCCCATTTATTATATCACTCCAAAGCAGCTTTTTCTATTCCTCCGCATATTCAATCGTCTCCTCCGTATATTTCCGTTCCATGTCATGCCGGATTTTCCGGTTGGCAACCGTATCAAAAATGATTGAAAAGTCATAGTCTTCCGGATACAACTGTGTGGCTGCCACCTGCAGTTTGACTCTTTTATGGTTGATCCATATTTTTCTGTCCGGCAGCTGGACCCGCAGCATTCCTTTCTCATTGGCCGGTTCGAATACGATCCCCAGCTTCCGATCCGGATATATCATAACACTGTCTCCACGCTGATAGGTAATCTCTGCCGCGCCTTTTTGCTTTTTCTTATGACGGACGAGCCTGCTGCCACCGCGGGCGCCTGCTGTCTTTTCTTTATGCACAAACCGGTAAGACCCGACCGCCGTTTCCCCATAGGCGGCTCTGACCGCTGTCTTTAACATGTCTTCCGGCATTCCCAGTCTGTCTGCAATGTAAAAGGCGCAGCTCTCCCCGGCTTCTCCCATGACCATCTGATAAGTCGGCCGTAACGTCTCCCTGTCAAACGTCATTCTCGCATTGATCATTCCTTTCACCTGTTCGGCATACTCTTTTACTTCCGGATAATGTGTTGTGGCAAGAAAAAGGGCTCCGCTCTTTCTGAGTTCTTCCAATATGGCGACTGCAATGCCCATTCCCTCCGCAGGGTCTGTCCCCGATCCCAGCTCATCCAATATGACAAAGCTGTCCTTATCTGTCGCCCGCAGTATCGCCAGCACATGTTTGATATGGGCTGAGAACGTAGACAGATTTGCTGTCATATCCTGTCCGTCTCCGATGTCGCACAGATACGAACTATTCATACAGATCTCCGCTTCCCGGCAGGTGACATGCAGTCCGCACTGGGCCATCATACAGTTCAGCATAACCGTCTTGATCGCCACAGTTTTGCCGCCGGTATTCGGTCCGGTGATCACGATTCCCCTGGTCTCTTCTCCCACCTGAAACTGCAGCGGCACATGGACTGCCGGGTCCATAAGAGGATGCCTCGCATCTGTTAAGACGATACGGCGTCCACTATTGACAGACGGCGCCGAAGCCTTCATATCCATGCTCAGTTTTCCTTTTGACATAATAAAATCCAGCTTTTCCATCAACACAATATCTTCCCGAATCACGGCTGCTGCCGCATCAACCATCGCTGTCAACGTATACAGGATCCGGTATTTTTCATTTTCCTCGCTGATTTCAAGTAATTGCAGTTCCTCATAAAATTTAGCCGCTCCGGCAGGTTCCAGAAACACTGTGCTGCCACTGGCAGACTGATCCACGACGCTTCCTTCTATTTTATGCCTATATTCTTTTTTGACCGGCACACAGATCCGCCCGTTTTTGAATGTACAGAATGTATCACTCATATAGCGCTGCCTGGAGCGCATGACCTGTTCTGCCTTCCGCTTCCTCTGTTCCTCACATACCGCCATACGGTTCCTGATCTGCTGCAGCTCTGCGGACGCATGATCATCCACGGCGCCGCACCGGATCTGTCTGTTGATCTCCTCCCGAAGCTCCTGCGGCACAGACAGATTTTCTTCATACCAGGCAAGCGGATTCCCGTCTGCTTTCCCCCGATTCAGATATTGTTTTAAGCGGCCGATCACCGTCAGTATCTTTTCCACCCGTTCAAGCTGTTCCGGCATCAGACAGACTCCCTTTTCCGCTGCCAGCAGAATCTCTCTGACCTCGGTGACGCTTTGCAGCGGCGGCATCCCCTGTTTCTCCATCAGTGCCCTGGCATCTGTCGTATCTTTGAGCGCTTTGCGCAATCTGTCTTCTTCCGTGTAAAAAGTCATCGCTGCGATCTGCTTTCTGGCCCATTCTGTCAGAGTCAGCTCTGACCACATCTCTTTGATCCGGTCGAACGCGATCTGTTTCTCCATATTCCTGTCCATGTCCCAATCCATATTCTGATTTGTGTTCATCTCTCCGTTCTCCTCCTTTTTCTGCCGCCTTACAGATACGGACCGGTCAACAGCCGTAAGATTGACAGCTCCTGACAGTCAGGGCTTATCGCCAAAAAAAGACCATGGCTGCCCCTGAAAGCATTCGATACCATGGTCTAGTGATCCCTATGAAAATTGTTACCACAATCGTAAGCATATTGTAAGGCGAAAACGTCGACGGCAACTTCCGTCAACAAACAGGCAGACTGCTTCCATACAACGCAGACCGCCATTGCAATATTTATTTTGCAATTTTCTCCATTACAACCACACTTAACATAAAATATTCTCCTAGTAAATTATTCTTAAAGCATTATATCTGTAGTAGGCCGCCTTTGTCAAGAGCCGACTTTATTTCACCCGGACAAACAGAGAAAAATCCGCTGAGGCAGACCTGGCTCCGCCTTTTATGCCTCCGGACGATGATACAGCTCGAGAATTGCGCCATCTTTCCAGACAAAGGCAAGCTGTGCACCGCTGCCGGACTCCATCGGTCCACAGATAACGCTGTCCGCATCTTTGATATATTTGTCCAGATCATCCACTTTATAGGCAACATGCGGATTGCGGTGAATCTCCTCCGGAAAGGGCGTTCCCTCCTCAAACTTCAGATATTCAATCTTATAGTCATAGTCGTCAACGTTGCTGACCCAGAATTTACCGCCCTCATTATAGGTCATACCTGGCTTTTTGTTTGTCACCGGTATCCCGATGTGCATATATTCTGCTGACATAATCATTCCCTCCTTTATACTTTTGTCAGATAAGGGGTATGGCACGGTGCGTTCCACAGGCGCAGAAGTTCATCGTCCATACGCGCCATAAACATCTGGAATCCGGCCTGTTCCTGCACGGTCAGAAGTTCCCCGACATAATTTGCCACGATCTCAATATTCTGTTCCCGAAGAACTTCCTCACAGCGGCGGTAAATGATCAGCTGCTCCATCAATGTCGTCGCTCCGGAGCCGTTGATAATCAGCATCACTTTTTCCCCTGGCTGAATGCCAATATCCTGTACAAGCGCTTTGACCATGATCTCCGCCGTCTCATCGGCAGATTTCATCGGCTGGCGTCCGCCTCCTCCCTCTCCGTGCTGGCCCATGCCGATCTCCATATCTTCCTCTCCGAGATCTGCCAGTGCCGCACCGGTGGACGGGTGGGTCGCGCCGCGCACTGCCACCGCAAGTGTCGCCATATTGTCAGCAAACCGCTGTGTGACTGCCGCTACCTCTTCCAGACTCCTGCCTTCGGCTGCTGCCGCACCCGCAATCTTATAGGCAGGGATACATCCCACAAGGCCCCGGCGGTCGTCCGAGTTTTCTCTCGGCGCGTTCGACACATCCTCCTGCGTCACCACCTTCACGACATGGAGTCCCAGCTTCTTACACTGTTTCATCGTCAGATTGCCAGTCAGCATATCGCCTGCATGGTTGAGTACGATATACAGAACCCCTTTTCCCTTATCCGCCAGTTTGATCGCATTGACGCACGCCTGCGGCCCGGGCGCAGCGAAAACGTCGCCGACAACCGATATATCGACCATTCCTTCCCCCACGAAGCCTGAAAGCGCCGGTTCGTGTCCCGAACCACCCTGCGTCACGATCGTCACGCGGTCCGCTGTCTCCAGTGCCTTATTGACGATCATATTTTCCTCTCCCCGGTAAATAATATCGCGATTGGCCGCCGCCAGACCATCCAGCGCCTCGCTCGTGAGATTTTCGGGATCGTTGATAAACTTCTTCATTTTCATAGGCTATACCCTCCTTTTTCAACTGCTCTCATAACAGACTTTAACGTAAATAACTTTCCAGTCCCTGTACCATTCCCCGGATAAACAGCGAAGTTGACACCGCACCCGCATCGGGTGTGCCGATGGTCTGCTCCTTATAGCTGCGCGCGCGCCCGAACTTCGAAGCAAACCCTTCGCTTGCCCTGGCTCCTGCTTCCGCCGCCTCCGCCGCTGCCGCCGCGATCACCAGGACATCTCCTTCTGCCTGCTGCGCCGCCTCCGCCGCCGGAATCAGCGCATCCATCATGGTCTTATCTCCCACTTTCGCTGTCGTGATCTCCTGCAGTTCTTCCAGGGCACCGGCAAACATCCTCCGCACTGCATCTTCATCCAGTTCCTTCTCATCCTCTGCCAGCTTCGCTCCAAGGCCTCCGATCATCGTGCCATATAAGGGCCCTGCCGAACCGCCTTTGACTTCCATGACAGCCATCCCCAGATCATCAAGAAATGTATGTATGGAGCGATCCTCCCACTCCGGAATCTGTTCTTCAATCAGACGCGCAATCTTGCGCATCGTAATGCCGTGATCCCCGTCTCCGAAACGGGAATCAATCTCACTGAGCCGGTCCGCATGTTCCTCCAACTGCTGCGCCGCCCCAAGCAACATGTCCGCAACTGCCTTGCGGTCAAGAATCATTGTACATCCCTCCCTTAACAAAAGTTACTATCATTATAGCGTATATGTTACAGATGTCAATATTATATGGTGTTTTCCTACAATTTTAATTTTCATATTATAAATATTTTCATATTTTTGCACAAAAATAACCATATCCGGCCGCTTCTTCGCTGCCGTACATGGTTACATATGTTACTATTATTCTTTTTTACAAGATAAGATGTCTGCATACAGCAGGCGCAGGTTCATAGTTCCAGTAATGCACGCACGAGCCCGGCTCGGGCAACGATATGCGTGAAATACCCACTGCGCAGCGCTCCCTGCAATGCTCTGACACTCGTATTGGCAGAGCATACGCCGATCACCTGACCGCAGCGTCTTAATACCCCCAGCGGTATCTGTATGGCAAAATCCTGTTCCGAGTCTATGATACTGCCCGCCTCATTATAATAATATGCCAGCAGACGGCCGCAGGCGTGCCGTTCCTGCAGACGGTTTCCATAGCGGGCCACTGAAGCGAAATCCGGCGTGGAAGGATAGTTGCTGATATTGACAAGCGCCGTATCCATCTGTTCCCATACCCGGCAGATCTGATGGTACAGTTCCGTGGAACAGAGCACCTGCTTTTCCTCCGGACTCTCCGGAAGTGCGGGCAGATTCAGAAAATATGGCTCTGCTCCCAGATACAGGGCGAGCAGACGCACATTCTCATTGGAATGATAATTGCGAATCGGAAAACCGGCATTTCCGATCAGCGGACAGATATGGCTGACCATGCTGTCCTGCCGCGGGTTTGCCTCCAGCCAGTTCACAAGCTGGCCTGCAAAATAGCCCCATCCCACACCGAGGCGGCGGGCTTGTATCTGCTCCAGCAGTCCGGCTGTCTCACGAGAAAGTTCCTGATTCGTCAGTCTGTCATCCCCGCCGTCCTCCACCACACGTCCGCCCCGGATCAGGCCGGCCGCACAGAGCCTTTCCAGCAGTCCGGCTGCCCGCCCGTCCGGCTCATGGACCGCGATCTCGACGATACCCGCCTCTCTGGCCTCTGACAGCATCCGGCTGACCATCGGACGCGATACTCCCAGCTCCCTGGCAATATCGCTCTGTCTCTGGTCTTCCAGATAGTAGCGGCGGGCCACATACGCCAGACGCTGCTGCTTTTCATATGTCATTCTCATGCGCCCCTTTCCCTGTCATGCCGGAGACACCAGGCCGGCAGGGCCGCTATCTCTCTTTCTCATTATATCCTATCTGGACGCAAATGCAACATTTCATACCCTCTCCCGCATAAAATCCCCACCGGCCTCGTTTCCATATTTTTCGACAAGATATTCTGACATTTCCTTCATAAGGTCAAATTGAAACATCTCCGTATTGTCTTCCGATACATTGGAAACCGCGTTAACATCAATAATATAAAATCCGCTTTCCGTCTCAATGATGTCCAGACTGCCCATCTCGATCTCCAACAGTGCCATCGCCCGCACCGCTGTCTCTCGGATGCTGTCCCGGCAGTCATCATAACATTCATATGAAGAGCCAAAGCGGTAAGCGGACAGTCCGTTTTCCGTCACGCTGCGTTTTACGATCAGACGGCATTCTCCCCCGATCACCTCGATCCGTGTCAGATACCCATGGACAGGCTCCAGATATTCCTCGGCGATCATCGTTATGTCACGCAGTCCTGGCACAATCTCCCGCAGTTCGCTCTCACTTTTCACGATATAAGTATCGTTCGTCCGGCCTCCACAGTCCGGCTTCAGAATCAGCGGATAAACAAGCGGAAGCTGATAAACCTCTTCCTTCCGGAATGTCCCGTATACTTCGGGCACACCGATGCCATACTTTTCCAGCGTCTTCGTGGAAAGTTCCTTGCTCACCTCATACTGGTGCGCTTGATAGGAATTTACCATCCGAATCCCCTGCTCCTTCAGAAATTTATGTACCGCTTCCATGCTCAAAAGACTTCTCTCATGTCCACGAAACTGTGCGCTCGCAAAGATCCGGCTGATCACCAGATGGCAATCCCTCAGCGCCTCATAGGGAATTGCTTCCTCCAGATTCACTAAGATAACCTCCGTTCCAAGTGCACAGAGCCGGTCTCTGAGCGCATAGACTGACCATTCTTCCGATTCATATAAAATTGCTGTCACCATTATTTTTCCCCTGTAATATTCCTCTTTTCTCCTGCCGCCAGAAGATTCCTGCAGTCAGCCGGATCACACATTCCATTCCAGTAGTTTCCCTAAGAAACGGCGCAGTTTCTCTGTCTGAGGATTGGTAAAAATCTGCTCGCTGTCACCGTATTCCATCAAAGCCCCGTCACAGAGAAATGCCACTTTGTCACAGGCATGGCGGGCAAATCCCATCTCATGAGTGACAATGATAAAATCCATCCCTTCCTTTTTCAGTTCATGGATTATATCCAGCACCTCTGTCGTGTACTCCGGGTCCAGTGCACTCGTCGGCTCATCCAATAAGAGCAGACGCGGTTTTGCTGCCACCGCCCTTGCAATCGCGACCCTCTGCTGCTGTCCACCCGAGAGCTCCGCCGGCTTTTTCTTCCAGTCCTCTTTCAGTCCAAACCGTTCAAGCAGTTCCATCGCCCGCGCAGACGCTTCCTCATGAGAAAACCCATGGACCTGTTCCAGAGGAACCGTAATATTAGCCCGCGCATTCATATGCCGGAACAGCCCGCCCTGCTGAAAGACGAATCCAAGTTTCCGGCGGTAATTCTGCAGAGCCGCTTCTCCCGTCTCCACCTTTTCTCCGTTCACCGATAACGTCCCGGTCGTCGGAGCAATCAGACCGCCAATGATCCGCAGGAGCGTAGACTTTCCACCTCCGGAAGGCCCGATGACCGCCAGCGTATGCACTTCATCCGAGAAATCCATGGGCTGCAGGACAGGGCAGTCCTGCTCAAATTGTTTGGAAAGATTATGGAATTCAATTTTCATAACGAAACTTCCTTTCCAGCCATTCGCTGGCCAGGGAAATCGGCAGCGTCAGACACAGATAAAGGACACCTAAAAACAAATAACATTCAAACAGGCGAAAATTCACCGCACTGATCTCCCGCATCGTCTGTGTCAGCTCTATGACTGCAATCATGGAGAGCAGTGATGAGTCTTTGATGATGGAGGCAAACTGTCCTGTGAGCGCCGGAAGCGTCCTTGCCACCATCTGCGGCAGAATAACATAACGCACAGTCTGACTGCGCGTAAAGCCAACCGCGCGGGCCGCTTCTAACTGCGAACTTTCTATTGACAACAGGCTGCCGCGGATGATCTCCGCGATATATGCGCCTTCAAACACGGACAGAATAAGCACTCCCGACACAAAGCGGTTTTCCACACCCCACGCAGTACCCACAATATAAAAGAACAGATAAATCTGCATGATCAGCGGCGTTCCCCGGATAAATTTCACATAAACATTACAAAAATATCTCACAAACAACAAAGACGCACCCTGTCCGGCGGCGCTGAGCACACCGATGACAAAGCTCAGCGCCAGACTGAGCAGGCTGAGCTTCAGCGTCATCAGAAATCCGTCCCATACACGGACCCGAAACTGTCCGAAAAATGAGAAGTCAAGCCGTACCTGAATTGTATAGAGGGAAATCCAGAACAGCAGTATCCAAAGCAGCGCCACAAGCAGCATATTCACCACAACTGCCATGAGGTCTGCTTTTTCTTTTTCCGCTGTCCAAAATAATCTTCGCAATCTCTTCATAGGTACTCCCGTTTCTTCAGCGTTACTCGGCTATCTCGAAGAACCACTGAAAGCCAAGTTCATCAAACGCTTTCTTTTCCTCTGTCAGGTATTTTCCAGTCAGTTCCTCATAACCGCCTTTTTCCCTGTACTCCGCAAGGAATGCGTTGATCTGATCCAGCAGCTCCGTATTCCCTTTCTGCACCGCGATTCCCCATTGTTCCGGGTCCTGGAAAGGAATAAAGACCGCTTTTGTCGTATCCTGATTGTTCTGCCAGTTCCGGTAAATCGTCAACTGGTCGTAAATAAATCCGTCCGCCCGGCCCTGAGATACTTCCATCACGCAGGCGCTCTCATCCGGCATTGCCAGAACCTTTGCCCTGGTCAGATTCTTTTCCGCATACATATGTCCTGTGGAACCGGATTTAACGGCGATGATCTTCCCTTCCTGATTCAGGTCTTCTATGGAGGCAATATCCGAATCCGCATTGGCGAGGATCGCCAGAAGCGCATTGGCATAGGGATCAGAAAAATCAATCACTTCTTTTCTCTCGTCCGTAATGGTCATGGAAGAGATCACAATATCGGCAGACCCTGTCTGCAGCGCAGGGATCAGACCGTCCCATGCCGTGTTTTTGATCTGGATCTCACGCCCCACATATTCTCCGAACGCCTCCATCAGATCTACACTGACCCCTTCCGGTTCTCCGGCATCATCTTTTGTCTCAAATGGCGGATAGGCAAGTTCCATCGCTACCACCAACGGCTCAGACTCCTCTTTGTTACCGGCAGACGCACATCCGCTCATGGCCGCTGCCAACAATACCATCGTCATAAACAATGCAATTTTTCTTTTCATCTTTTGCTTCTTTCTCCTCTCTTTTCTTCCGACCCATTTTCTATTCCTTGACACTCAAAATGGCTAATGATATGATATTATAGTAAGTTTCATTTGTAAATAGGGAACCTGAAAGAAAGTAAGTTTCCAAAAGAGACTATTTGCGGTTTATAATGAATATAAGAGGAAATGATGGATATGACAAAGCAGCAATCTCCCACACAATTACCAGAATGTCCTGTGGAAACAACACTTGCCCTGATCGGCAACAAGTGGGCCGTCCTGATCCTTCGCGATCTGCTTACCGGCACAAAGCGCTTCAACGAATTGAAAAAATCAATCGGTTCGATCTCCCAGAAAGTTCTGACCAAACAACTGCGGACAATGGAAGAAAACGGTCTGCTGACCCGCACCGTCTATCCGGAAGTCCCTCCGCGGGTTAATACACCCTGACGGAACTCGGACAAAGTCTGCAGACAGTCCTCGACGCTATGAAACTCTGGGGCGAACAGTACAAAGATACCTATGAGGGGTGAAAAAGCAGCTATACGTGTTCACAATATTATTAGTTCAATAAAGTCAAAATATATAGTTTGGCAACTATTACTATTTTATAACAGCTATTTGTTTTTGCCCAATTACTTCTGTCGCAAAGCAACCACGTATTCCCGATGATTTCCATTTTCCGGCAACAACAAGTATTTTACCTTGATTACAATACACTTCATCCCGAATGATTCGATATGTATTAACATCTGAAAAGCATAATGTAAAAGAGTATTTTTTACTAATTACTGGTGCTGCTAAGTAGATTTGCTTACTTTTATTGTCATATATTCTTCTTTTTGCAACTGCTTCAATAATTATATTGCCATAACATCCTTCAGGATACCTGTATTCGCTTCTGTCATCTAAAATCATCTCGCCAATTTTTTTATTTCCATATAAATAATTGACTGGAAAGCTTTTGCACATAGCATATATTTGTCTTAATGTTCTGGGCGGATGCTTTTTCGTTTCGCCTTTTTTATGCTCCCCTGATATTGTACTATTTTTTCTGGTTTTAGTTGCAGTATAAAGATGATCCATCGCATCATCAAAC
>CP143548.1:2500-112500 GCA_037015955.1 Lachnospiraceae bacterium JLR.KK008 | reverse complement strand
GCCAAAACTGTCTTCCTGTTTTTTCTCTTTTCTTTTTATGTAATCTCTGATATTCGTCATAAAGGCTCCTGTTCACACAGTATAGCACATTTTATTCCTCCGGTAAATTTTTTTGTTCCTCTATGCTTGTCTCCAGATAAGTCACGGTTTCTTCCAGTTGTTTCATTTTATCATATTGATTTAACGTCGTGACCGCTATAATACAGCAAATGATTAAGATACACAGACTGACCATATTCAACACTTGTACGGCAAGCATTGGGACCGGCCCTTTTTTCCCTTTTAATTTCTGTATCGGCCTCTTTTTTATGATACTCGTGTCGCTTTTTTCCTTTGTTGACAGATTTGCAAAATATTCCTCCATGGCACAGTTCTTCTCAAAATACATATAGTATCCCTTTATGGATGCGAAATCCTGCTCCTGCATATTCTGCAGGATCTTCACCATTTCACTGTAACCCTTGTTCATATAATACCAGCCAATTCCCTTGGACTGAGGGAAATACTGCCTGCCCACAGTCTGAAAATAAAACTCGTCCGTCTTTTTTAGTATCTCTCCGGAGGCTTTATGTGCGGCAACTCCATTTAAGAAATAATATTTTATCCCTTCTCTCTCATATCCGTCGCCAAAAAACACAACGATCTGAGGCTCTTTTTCATTACTTGCTATTTTCTGCAGATATGAGATCACATATTCTTCTACAAATATTTTCCTGTCTTCTTCGGCTTTTCCGACCAGACATATATTTTGAGGGAGTTTTTCTTTCATCATGTACCTCCTGTTTGAAAAATTTATCTCTTCTTGTCCACATTATACGTCAGAATGAGAAAGACATTTATCATATTTTGTCGACTGGTTTCCTTTTTTTCCTGACAAAAGCCGTCATGATATTACACCGCCAAAACAAAAAGAGCCTCTGCGGACTCAACATACGCAGAAAGACTCTTTTTCATCTTCATAATGATATACTCCCACCGGACAAAGGACTGTGTATCCCCTCTATTCCCTGAAAATATATGCTCTTAATATTCAAACTGATAAATCGTCGTGGAAGTATATGCCTTTTCGGGGCCATAGACCGGAGATGCAAATGCCTTTTCATTGACCGCATTCGGAAAATAATCCGTCTCCAGGCAAAAACCTTCCCGTTTTCCATAGGCGGTCTTGCCTTTTCCGATTGTGGGCGCAATACAGTTCCCCGCATAAAACTGGATTCCCGGAAGATCTGTGTAAACCTTCATACTTCTTCCGCTCGTTTTTTCAGAGATCCGCGCCACAAGCTGCAGTTCTCCGTTCCAGTCATCGATTGCAAAATTATGATCATAGCCACTGACAAGCTGCAGCTGTTCAAAAGAAGCGTCGATTTCGTCCCCGATCCTTTTCTCTTTCGTAAAATCAAGCGGTGTCCCTTCCACAGGCGCAATTTCCCCTGTCGGGATCGCCCCCTGAACGACAGGGGTATAATGACTTGCCTTCAGCCAGAGAACATGATCGATAATCTGACCCCCATCATGTCCTGCCAAATTAAAATATGCGTGATTTGTGGGGTTGAGTACCGTCTTCTGATCAGCAATCGCATGGTAATCAAGCCGCAGTTCATTTGCATCTGTCAATGTATAAGTAATGGAAATCTCTTTATTTCCGGGAAATCCCATCTCTCCATCTTTTAATATCAGTGTAAAGCAAACCCCATTCTCCTGTGGCTGCGCTTCCCACACCCTTTTATGACCGCCCAGGTTAAAATGGCTGTGCAGATTATTCGGGCCGTCATTGACATCGAGTTTGTATGTCACGCCATCAATCTCAAAAGCGGCATCTGCGATACGGTTCGCATTCGGCGCGATTGTACCGCCGAAAAAGCTGCCGTTTTCATAATAGTCTTCAAGCCTGTCATAACCAAGCGTTACATCCTGTACCTTTCCCTCTTTATCAGGCACAAACAAGTTCACAAGAATAGCGCCATAATCTATAACCTGCGCCTTCATGCCATTTTTGTTCTCCAGTGTATAGAGGAAAATATCTCTCCCCTCTTTTGTCGTTCCGAATCTTTCCTTTATCATGCCGTCTTCCTTCCCTATATCTCCGTGCGTCCCTCCAGGGCACGAAGTAATGTTACTTCGTCAATATATTCCAGATCTCCGCCTACCGGAACGCCACTGGCAATCCTCGTTACTTTTATGCCGGTCGGTTTGATCAACTTGCTGATATACATCGCCGTCGTCTCCCCCTCCAGGCTGGAATTGGTGGCGATAATCACTTCTCTGACATCACCCTGAAGTCTTGCCATAAGCTCTTTCAGCTTAATATCACCGGGACCGATCCCCAACATCGGTGAGATTGCTCCATGCAGCACATGATATACGCCCTCATATCTCCCGGTCTTTTCATAGGCTGCCAGATCACGGGAGTTTTCCACAACCATAATCGTCTCTGCATCTCTCTTTGTATTGGCACAGACAGGACAACGTTCCTGATCCGTCAGAGTAAAACATTGACTGCAATATCTCACATTGTCCCGGGCCTCCAGAATCGCTCCTGCAAACCGTTCTACTCTTTCTTTTGGCAGGTTGATCAGATAAAACGCCAGTCTTTGCGCCGATTTATTGCCGATCCCCGGAAGACTGGCAAACTCCTCAATCAATCGATTGATATATCCGCTGTACAGGTCCATTAAAACGGCATACCTCCGCCAAGCCCTAATCCTCCTGTCATTTTGCCCATCAACTGTGCGTTGGCTTCATCCGCCATGCGAATCGCCTCATTGACGGCAGCCATGATCAGGTCTTCTAACATCTCCACATCATCCGGATCCACCACTTCCTGAGAAAGCGTCACTTTAGTCACTTCTTTCTTTCCGGTTACTGTCACTTCCACGGCGCCGCCGCCTGATTTGGCAGTAAATTCTTTTGCCTCCAGCTCTTTTTGGCCCTCTTCCATCTGACGCTGCATTTTCTGTGCCTGCTTCATTAAATTCGCCATATTCCCCGGCATACCTCCGCCCGGAAAGCCTCCACGTTTCGCCATCTTTCTTCCTCCTGAAATTTATTCTTCTTCGATCTCCATATGAATGACCGACTGCAGGTCTACATAAGTGTCCTCAAACTCCCGCTCTGCCTGCATTGTCTCGACAGCTGCCTCCACTTCTTTCCCGGCACAATCTGACAAAAGGCGGTTTAACTGAATCAAATGTTCCTGCTGCCTCAAAAAATAGTCCGACGCAACTCCGTCGGGCAATACAAGCACTAACCTGTTATCTCCGCCCAGGGTCAGTCTTGCCTCCTTTAAATACTGCCTCATCGGCATCTGTGCATTACCGATCACACTTTTCCACTTTTCAACAAGCTGCCGGACATCTTCCGGAATCGCTTTCGGCATTGGCTGCGCTGTTTTTTTATTTCCCTTCTCCGCAGTGACATTTTCTTGAGACGTTTCCTTCCTCACTACTGTGACGCCTTCCTGAAGTTGTCTCTCCAGATTGCGAACCCGCTCCAGCAGCGAATGCAGATCTGTCTCCATCTGTGGTCTGCACAGTTTGATAATCGCCATTTCCAACAAAATCCGCTTTTGAGAAGCATAACGCATCTGGTCGGATACTTCGGAAAACACTCTGATATAACGCATGACGACCGGCGGTTCCACCATCTGTGCCTCTTCCTTTAAATTGTTCAGATTATCGGTTGACATGTCGATCACATCTTCAATGGAATCCGAAGCCCCCGCGAGCAGCAGACTTCTCAGATACCAGGTAAAATCCGTCACAAACTGCGACAGCTCTCTGCCAAGCATGATCATCTCTTCCAACAGTTCAATGGCACCAATGATATTCTGCTCTGTGAGCAGTCGCAGCATTCTGCTGAACACCGAAGTATCCACCGCTCCCAGCACATTGAGCACTTTGTCATAAGTGAGCATGTCACCAAAATGAAAGGCAATACATTGATCGAGCAGACTCAGAGCATCGCGCATGGAGCCGTCCGCCGCCTTGGCAATATAGCGCAAAGCCTTATCCTCTGCCTCCACTGACTCGGCCCCCGTCAGCTCTTTCATTCGTTCCATAATTGTATCAATCGTAATCCGCTTAAAATCATATCTCTGACATCTTGAGAGTATCGTGATCGGGATTTTATGAACTTCTGTCGTCGCCAGAATAAAAATGACATAAGAAGGCGGCTCTTCCAAAGTCTTTAACAGAGCATTGAAAGCGCCTATTGAAAGCATATGAACCTCATCGATAATATAAACCTTATATTTCCCCTGTGCCGGCGAATAAGATACCTCCTCCACGATCTGGCGTATACTGTCTACACCGTTATTGGAAGCTGCGTCGATTTCAATGACATTCATACTGGCGCCGGAGCGGATCGCTCTGCATGTCTCACACTGTCCACAAGGACTGCCATCCTGTGTGTTTTCACAGTTTACCGCTCTGGCAAATATTTTCGCCACCGTCGTCTTGCCCGTTCCCCGACTGCCGCAGAAAAGATAGGCATGGCCTATCCTGTCCGCTTTCATCTGATTTTTTAATGTTGTAACAATATGCTCCTGCCCTCTTACATCTTCAAAACTATCAGGACGGAACTTTCTGTAAAGCGCCGTATACGACATGTTTACTGCCCCTAACTGATTGAAATTCTGCTGCCTTAATCACCAAAACTGATTCCCAGCATCTTTGCTTCCTGAATGATGGAAGCATCCGGGGAGAGATATTTGAGTTTGCCCGCCACATCCTCAAGCGGTACCTTCACGATCTCTCTGTTTCTGTAACCCACCATGAAACCATATTCGCCCTTCATGATCAGCTTGCCTGCTTCCGATCCCAGGCGGCTTGCAAATACTCTGTCATAAGGACAGGGACTGCCGCCGCGCTGTGTATGTCCCGGAACTGTCACACGTACCTCGTTACCGGTCTTTTCGAGAATCTCCGCCGCCACCTGGTAGGACACGCTCGGGTAAATTTTATTTTTCTGTTTTTCTTTTAATTCTTTCTTGGAAAGCGCGGCATCTTCTTTGGAAATCGCACCTTCGGCCACTGCCAGAATGGTAAATCTGCTGCCGCCCTTATGTCTTGCCTCGATCGCCGACACCACTTTATTAATATTATAAGGAATCTCCGGAATCAATATAATATCAGCTCCTCCGGCAATACCAGCGTTGAGCGTCAACCATCCAACTTTATGGCCCATAACTTCCACGATAAACACACGACCATGGGAAGCCGCCGTTGTATGGATACAGTCGATCGCCTGCGTCGCAATGTCCACCGCACTCTGGAAACCAAATGTCATGTCTGTTCCCCAAAGATCGTTATCGATCGTCTTTGGCAGCGTGACAATATTTAACCCTTCCTGACGAAGAAGATTGGCTGTCTTATGTGTTCCGTTTCCGCCCAAAATGACCAGACAGTCCAGATTCAATTTATAGTAATTGTGTTTCATGGCCTCTACTTTGTCCAGACCATTTTCATCCGGTTCCCTCATCAATTTGAATGGCGTTCTGGAACTTCCCAGAATTGTTCCGCCTTTTGTCAAAATGCCGGAGAAGTCATAACTTTGCAGCATTCTGTAATTGCCGTAGATCAAACCTTTGTAACCCTCTAAAAAGCCATAGATCTCTACCTGCTCCGACGCATTGCTGATCGTTTTCACGACGCCGCGCATAGCAGCATTCAGTGCCTGACAATCTCCCCCACTGGTCAATAACCCAATTCTTTTCATCAGAAAACCTCCTTCTTTCCATCATTACAAAACGTAGTTATTTCTTGAAATAGGACTGCTCCACTTCCATGATCCTGTCTACCTTCGGTGCCGACCCGCCACCTGCAAAATCACATTTTAACCAGATGTCAACAAGATATTTTGCCAGCTCTGGTCCGATCACTCTCTCACCCATGCACATGATCTGCGCATTGTTACTCTTTCTGGAACGCTCTGTAGAAAATGGATCATGACATACAGCTGCTCTGATGCCAGGCACCTTGTTCGCTGTGATCGCCATACCAATCCCTGTACCGCACACGAGAATCCCTCTCTCATATTTCCCATCAGCAACTGCCTGTGCCACTTTCTGCGCTACATCAGGATAAAGAACTACTTCCCCCTTGTCTGCGCCAAAATCGTCATACTCCACACCGATCTCTTTCAAATGATCCATGATCACTACTTTTAAGGCATATGCAGCCTCATCGCATCCGATTGCCAGTTTCATACTCATGATACCTCCTGTTTTCGTTTGTTTTACTTCATAAAACTATTATAAAACAAGGAAGCCTGAAATACAATCCAGGCTTCCTATTTTATCGTTTCATGATTTAATCAGCACTTATCATTTTCCGACTGTTGCCCAGTCTTTTCCTTACTGAAGATACTCGTCTACATTGTCCTTTGTAACAAGTACGAAAGGAATTACAGGTGCCTTGTCATACTCTTTACCTTCGATCATAGAAGTAATGATATCGATTGCTGCGGAAATCTGGCCAACACCATCCTGAAGAACAGTTGCGCCAAGGTCACCATCTTTTACCATCTGAAGAGGGTTCTGGTTTCCGTCAACACCTACGCAGATAATGTCAGATCTTCCAGCATCGTTAGCTGCTCTCTGAGCTGCAGAAGACATATCGTCGTTATCGCAGATAACTGCTACAAGCTCTTCGCCGTACTGAGCGATTGCATCAGTTGTAGCGTTTGCAGCTTTGTCACCCTGCCACTGTGTATCCGGCTCAGCAACCATTTCGAATTCCGGATGCTCTGCCATTACTTCGTTGATACCCTGGCCACGGTCAAGCTGTGCGGAGTTTCCAAGAATACCTGTGCAGTGTACATATTTTCCACCATCCGGGCAGTTCTTGATCACCCAGTCAGCAAGCATTCTGCCGGCTTCTACGTCGTCAGAACCGCAGTAAGCGATTGCTTTCTCGTCTGTGCTTGTTGTCTTGGAGTTTACTACGATTACGTTGATGCCTGCATCTACCAGTTTTGTCACTGCAGGATCAGATGCCTCAGACTCAGCAGGGAGAATGATAACAACATCGCAGCCTTTTGTGATACACTCATCAGCACGGTCGATCTGTTTGTTCGGGTCTGTCTCGCCGTCAAGGATTCCTGTCCAGTCATCGATAACGCCGTCAGCTTTCAGCTGATCAAAAGTTGTTGTTGCATGCTCGTTGATCGGTGCATGGAACGGGTCTGTCAGGTTCTTGGAGATATAACCTACGACAACCTTTCCATCGCCATTTACGTCTGCGCCAGCTGCTGCCGGAGCTGCCTCTTCTGCTGCATCCTCTGCCGGAGCTTCTGCTGCGTCGTCAGCGGGAGCTGCTTCCTCTTCTGCGGGAGCTGCTTCCGGTGCCGGAGCTTCTGCGCTGGAACCACATGCACACAGAGCAAATGTCATACATGCTGCAAGTGTTACTGCTAAAATTTTCTTTCTCATAACAAATTGTTTCCTCCTTTTTTGATTTTAGTGCCAATTAAATAAATATTGTAAAACTTTCCGCTGATACGCCCTCCGCACAGCGGAAAGTTATTACCTGAATAAATGATCTTAAATTTCTAATTATTTGTTCTTTCCGTTCATAACCATGTCGAGCAATACCGCTCCGATGATAACACAGCCTTTTACGATCGACTGATAGTAAGAGGATACACCGATCAGGTTCATGCCATTATAGATGAAACCGATGATAAAGATACCCATCAGTACACCAGGGATCGTGGCGATACCACCGGCAAACGATGTGCCCCCCAATACACAGGCTGCAACAGCGTCTGTCTCATAGCCGACACCGATATTAGACTGTGCGGAACCTGTTTTTGCCGTAAAGATGATTGCTGCCAGACCCGCCAGAAAACCACTGACAGTATACACGCCTACTTTCGTCCAGAATTCACTGACACCAGATGCAATCGCAGCGTTTACATTACCACCTACCGCAAATATGTAACGGCCAAATCTAGTCCAGTGAAGCAACAGATACATAATGACTGTAGCCAGGAACAGAAGCACAATCGGAACCGGAATCCCAATGAATTTGTTGGAATAAATGCCTTTAAAAGCGTCGCTTGTCAGAGAAATTGCTTTACCACCACTGATAACCTGAGACAGACCTCTGATAATAAGCTGCGTTGACAGCGTTACTACGAAAGGAAACATATTAAACTTGGCAATCAGTACGCCGTTCAGGAAGCCAAAGAATGTTGCTACCAGCAGCGCCACCAGACAGGAAAGCCATACATTCATTCCATTATTGGTAATTGTAACTCCAAGTACGCAGCTTGTCAATGCAAGCTGTGCACCCACTGACAGATCAATACCGCCGGTCGTAATGGCAAGACACATACCATACGCGATCATACCGTTGATCGCCACCTGCGTTGCCACGTTAATAAAGTTTGTGCCGGTGGCAAAGGTAGGCTCCATAATACCGATGAGAACCATCATGATCAACAGTACGACGCCGATTCCGTACTTGCCCATAAACATTCTTAAATTATCATTGCCTTTTTTCTTAGTTTTCATCTTTATCCCCCTACTTTCCGCCAAATGCCTTAGCTAAAATCACCTTGTCTGTCACAGTATTGTTTAATATCTCGGAACGTTTTACTTCTCCGTTGATCTTTCCTTCGTGATAAACAAGAATACGATCGCTCATGCCCATAACCTCAGGCAGCTCCGAGGAGATCATAATGACAGCCATACCTTTTGCAGCAAATTCGCACATAAGCGAATGAATCTCCGACTTTGCGCCTACGTCCACGCCTCGGGTCGGTTCATCCAGGATCAAAAGTTTGGGATTGGCCATGATCCACTTGGCGATAACTACTTTCTGCTGATTTCCACCACTCAGAGAAAAGGCGTTGTGTTCGATACTTGCCGCTTTTACCGTCAGTTTCTGTGCCACTTCCTCACATTCCTTAATCTCTCTCTTCTGATTGATCAGAATGCCTCTCTGCTTTTTCGGCAAGTTGGGCAGGGAAATATTTTCTCTCAGGGAACGCATCAGACACAGACCAAAATTTTTACGGTCTTCATTGACCATACAGATTCCCTTATTGATCGCAGAGCGGGGATTTCTGTTTTTGATCTCTTTGCCTTCCAGATACATTTTACCACTCTTGATCGGGTCAAGACCGAAGATCGCCCGCATCGTCTCACTTCGTCCGCTTCCTACCAGACCTGACAGACCCAGTATCTCTCCGGCGTGTACTTCAAAGCTGACATTTTCAAATCCGTTTCCGGTCAGCCCTTCCGCCTTGAATACAACATCACCGATCTCACAGTCCACTTTCGGGAACACACTCTCCACTTTACGGCCTACCATCATGGAGATCAGTTCGTCTCTCGTTACCCCTTCCATACTACAGGATTTGATGAACGTACCATCTCTGAACACCGATACACGGTCACAGATCTCAAATATCTCTTCCATTCTGTGGGAAATATATATAATTGCTACACCCTTCTCTTTCAGCTCCCGGATCACACGGAATAAATGATCTGTTTCTTCGCTGTCCAGAGATGAGGTAGGCTCATCCATAATAATCAGTCTGGCGTCAGAAGAGACCGCCTTGATAATTTCCACCATCTGTACCTGTGCAAGCGTCAGTTCTTTGATCAAAGTCCTGGCATCATACGGGAAATTAAACTGTTTTAAAATGGCGTCGGTTCTTTCATTCTGTTTTTTCTTATTCAGGAAAATCTTTCCAACCATATCTTCTCTTTTCAGGAAGATACTGTCTGCGATAGACAGATGCGGCTCCGGATTCAACTCCTGATGGATCATCGAGATCCCGGCTTTGATCGCCTCCACCGGTCCTTTTGCCTGATAAGGTTTCCCCTCAAACATCATGCTTCCCTGATCCTGCTTGTAAAGGCCGATGATAATCTTCATCAAAGTGGACTTGCCGGCTCCGTTTTCTCCCAACAGAGCATGCACTTCGCCTCGTTTAATGTTCAGCTGTACATCCTTCAGCGCCTGCGTACCTCCAAATGCTTTACTGATTCCGGAACACTGCAAGATATACTCATCGCTGTTTTGTATATTTTCCCCCAAAGCTTTCACCTCCATTTTTTCTTGTAAATATGTTATTATCTTCTCCCCAGCAATGTAACCTTGTTCAACACCCCGCTTCCCACTTCATAGATTTCTTTAAATAACCCATAGTACTCCTCATATACTTTATGTGCATCGGCAGAAGGTACTACAAGAATGTCCTTATAATGCACTACCCTCCGGCAGCCCTCTTCAATATCTTTATAAATACCTGCACCCACACCGGCAGCAATCGCAGCGCCCAGGCTCGCCTGCTCCTCTGTCTCTATAACGCGAAGCGGAATATTATAAATATCTGCCTGTAGCTGCAGCCACGGACCGCTTCTGGAGCCTCCCCCGGAAGCGACCATATAATCCTTTGCCTTCAGCCCAAGCTCACCGCAGATTTCAATGCACTGCATTAACGCAAAGGCAACCCCTTCCATGACAGACCTTGTGAGCTCCGCAGGACCGGTATTAATGTTAAGTCCCACAAACTCTCCACTAATGTCAGGATTTACATGCGGCGTTCTCTCTCCATTCAGATACGGCAGAAAGATCACTCCGCCGCTGCCCGGCTTCACCTGATCTACGGCTTCATTTATTTTCCGATAGTCTTTTTGCCCGAGCAGACGGTTGCACCATTTCAGCGACAAACCGGCATTCATGATCGCACCCATTGTAAACCAGCGGTCTCTCTTATATCCGCAGAATGTGTTTGTCGAGAGTTGCGGATTAAGGACAGGACGGTCACTTTGGAACGAAACCTGCCCGCTTGTACCGATATTGACAGAAGCGCCGCCCAGTTGTGTGATCCCATTCCCGATCCCCTGCATAACCTGATCTCCGCCGCCGGCAACGACTACCGTCTCTGTGGAAAGCCCTGTCTCCTTCGCTGCTTCACCGCAGACTGTTCCCACAGCCTCGTCTGTGCGGAAGCACTTAGGGAAGATCGTGGAAGGCACAGAGAGAAGATTCAGGATCTCTTCTGACCACGTTCCATTCTCGATGTCAAAAGCAAGCGTCGCAGACGCATCCGAATAGTCCGATGTGATCTCACCTGTCAGCCTGAATTTGATATAGTCTTTCGGAAGGCATACATGACACACCTTTTTATAATTTTCCGGTTCGTTATCCCTCACCCATAGCAACGAAGGAAGCAGAAACCCGGAGTAGACCGGATTCATCATCAACTGCCGGATCCGCTCTGTTCCCAATGTTTTCTTAATATATTCCACCTGTACCGCCGATCTGGCGTCACAATGGAGGATTGCCGGCCTGATGACCTCCTTCTTTTCGTCCAGGAGCACAGCTCCGTGCATCTGTCCGGAAAAACTGAGACCTGCTATCTCCTGCGGAGCCACGCCGCTCTCTTTGATTGCCTGCCGGATCGTGAAACAACACGCATCCCACCACTCTCTCGGATCATGCTCCGCATAGCCGTTGCGTGGCGAGGCAAACTGATAGTCTCTGGCACAGACCGCTTCGATCTGACCATTCTCATCCATGAGCAATGTCTTGAGGCTGGATGTGCCAAGGTCGATTCCCATCAAATATGCCATCTTATCCCTCCTGTCATTCCTACTCTTTCCTGATAAAACAAGTGTGTACACCCGATACGAATGTATCACCTAATCCAATCGTAAAATTAGGATATTCGAGATACCTGGTCGGTACGACGACAACGATCCTGCCTTCACTCTTCCACTCCTCGGCCTCCTCCGCGAAGCGAAGACCGTTTGCACTCAGCGGAAGCGGCAATGTCTCCCTGCATTCTTCAAAATTACCATATTTACCGATCCGCGCTCTCGTCGTCGACATGATATTTCCCATCGTCAGTCCCTGTTCGATGTCAACACCCGGAATCGGCTGCCCGTAATACATCGAATAGTCCTTTGTGTGGAGAACGATTCCCTTCGGATGGAATCTCGAAAGAATCATATCCAAACCACCCAGCACCCCCGTCGCCGCAGACCCGGGCGCTTCCCCGCCAAAACGTTTCACCTGCTGTTCCAGCTCTTCCTCATTCATACCGAGAATATCGACATATTTGCAGAAAGCGCTGCCAGCCATCTCTTTTACTTTCGGGTTCATGTAAAACGCACCCTCAAAATAAAGTGTCATCTCCGGATGGTTTTCTTTCATATATTTCAGATGGGGCTCCAGCGCGTCAAGACAGTTCTGCATTTTATCCTCTTCCACAACGGCATCGAATCCCGAAATGAGCCATGAGGTAGGCACTTCGCTGGCATCTTTCCAATATTGCAGGAAATCTTTCTGAATGGGCACGATTTTATGTATCTCGTCATAAAACAGAATCAGACGGTTTGATAACGGGATAGCAACCTCCCGGCCCATAATCCGCAGCTTGTCATCCTTCTTAAACTGAAGAATGAAGTGATAGACCGGCTCTTCTCCCGAGGGAGCGCTGCCCGCCGGAACTTTCCTTCCGTCGCGGATGACCGTCACCCCGACTTCATCCAGGATATTCATCACTTCCGCACATTCGTCCGACAGATGTACATTGACCGGAAATCCCAGAGTGCCGATCGCTGCAGCCCCCTGTGCGCATGTACCGCCCAAGAAAAAATCATACTGAAACTTATCCTTCAGAAAGTTACATACTTCAATGCTTGTGAGATCAAAATTCCCGCCAAGGCCACGCATCAGATAGTAACTGCTGATCCTTGCAAAATCTTCCATGGAATCGATCGTATCACCGTCATAAAAATAAGGCTCTTCTTTTAAATAAGTATCCAGTATTTCATTATATTTCTCTATATCCCAGGTAAGAACCACATCCAGATTACTTGTATAGGCAAATACAGGCGCTTTGTTTTCCTTGCGGCTGTATGCTGCCAGTTCCGGAATCTTTTCTAAATAATATTGATATTTATCCTGATAAGACATTTTTCTGTCCTTTCTTTTATCAAATCTTTAACAAAAGTATATATTGCACAGGGCATTATGTCAATATATTTGATGAAATTTTTTTTCTTACAGCCCTTTACATGCAGTTTTATCTATTGTATTTGTATATTTTATGAAATATTTCATGATATTTTTATACAAGTCATCCAATCCATCTCGCATCCCATGAAAATAGGATGTCGTGTGTATAGCAAACGGCAGGAGCACTGCCAGCAATTCTGCCGCTTGTGCCCTGCCGTTCCCATATTGACCCGATATTTTATTGTAAATCACGCGCAATCCCTAGATCATCTTGGACAGCTCATAGTATTTCACTTTATCATCATCATTGAAGAGTTTGATCTTATGCTCGCAGACTTCCTGCATTGCCTTCACGCTTGCCGGATACAGTTCGAAAGGCTCACGAACTTTCTTATCTTCCAGCGTAATCCGAAGCTGCTGATAGAATGCGTCCTTAATATCAGAAGAGATATTGATCTTATTGATACCTCTCTTAACTGCCTCTGCAATTTCGGAATCTTTGTTTCCGGAACCGCCATGCAGTACGAGAGGAACGGATACTTTGCTCTTGATCTCAGACAGAAGATCCTGTTTCAGCTCCGGCTTCATTCCTTCCGGATAGATGCCGTGCGCTGTACCGATTGCGATTGCCAGTGTATCACAGCCCGTCTCCTCAACGAAACGAACCGCATCATCAGGTTTTGTATAAATGATGTCTTCCGTACCGCCTTCCGTATCGCCTTCTGTCGTACCGATCGTTCCCAGTTCACCTTCTACAGAAACGCCAAGAGGATGTGCCAGCTCACATACTTTTTTTGTGATGGCAATATTTTCTTCAAAAGGAAGAGAAGACGCGTCGATCATAACAGATGTGAAACCTGCACGGATTGCACGTACGATCGGTCCCCATTCGCTGTGATCCAGATGGATACATACCGGCACTTTGGATTTGCATGCACGGTCAATGCACATCTTCAGGAAGCTGTCGCTCTGGAATTCCAGCTCTAACGGATGGATCGCCAGAATAACCGGCGCCTGCAGCTTTTCGCAGACATCCATTACACCATTCAATATCTGGCCTGTACCAATATTAAATGCAGGAACTGCAAAATTGTGCTCATTGGCTACTTTTAAAAGTTCTTTCATGTTGAGTAACATAGGTAACTCCTCCTTTTTGTTGAACATAAATCTGTTACGTTTTGTAGAATGGTATCTTACATAGTTACATAATACCCCTGCCTCTGACCCCTGTCAACAATTTTCAAGAAATTTTTTTTCTTAATATGTCTATCTGCTTTTTTCCTGATATTGCAAGAAATTGCAGGTGCAAGAAAAAATTTTTTTCTTGCATTTCGCGTTCAATGCTACTACAATGAAATTAGTAATCGCAACTATATGATTTCAGCAAAATACAAGAAAGGAGAACCCAATGACCACCAATCAATACATAGGTCATCCGCTGCAGTTGTCGGGCGTGGAAGAGTACCGGCTTCAGGGCGGAAAAGGCGACGGTATGCGTCTTCTGCGTGTGCGCAATGGCCTTGGCATCGACATGACGCTCTGCGCGGACCGCTGCCTGGATATTTCAGATCTCTATTTTGATGGCTGCCGGATGAATTACATTTCTCCCTGTGGCTATGTCAGTCCCTCCTATTTTCAGGAAGGCCGGGACGGTTTCGGTTTCTTAAAGTCCTTTAACTGTGGTATGCTCACCACCTGCGGTCTGCAGAATATCGGCACCCCCAACGAAGACGAGGGAACGCTTTACGGACTCCACGGAACGATCGGCAATATTCCTGCAGATCATGTGTGCTATGAAACTTCGGAGAAAGAAATCCGTGTGCACGCCACAATGCGCGATCATATCATTTTCGGCGCTAAGCTCACATTGGAACGGGTCATCACCGTAAGTCTCACCGATAATGTCGTGACAATCCATGATACGGTTCACAATGAGGGATCTGAGAAAGAGGCTGTCTTCCTTCTCTATCACATGAATGTCGGTTATCCGCTGCTCAGTGAGACGACAAACCTCTTGATCAACTCTTCTCAGGTCGTACCGAGGGATGACTGGGCTGCCAAAGACATCGACACATGGGATCACATGTTAAAACCGATTCCCAACTTCAGAGAGCAATGCTATTATCATAAATTTACGGAAGCTGTCGCAAAGGTATCCGTCAGCAACGAATCCATCGGTAAAGGACTGGAGCTTTCCTTTGACACGAAGCAGTTCCCTGAGTTTACACAGTGGAAAATGATGGGAGAACGCGACTATGTTCTGGGCATTGAGCCGTGCACAAACACACTCGAAGGCCGCAATGGTCTGCGCAAGCAAGGTGAACTGCCCTGTCTGGCACCCGGCGAATCCCGCAGCTACGGCGCTTCCATCCGCTTATTCAGAACGAATTAACAATCGAAATTAAACCGACACAGATAACAGGCAATGATTATGGAGGTATCAGCAATGAGCAATGTTAGAAAAGTATTTGAACAGGGGAATGGCATATTTCATCTGGCTCCCACATGGGTGCCCCGCGGATTCAACGAGCCGGGCCATCGTCTGAGACTGCATCCCGACGACTACTATGCATTCGGTATGGACCGCGGCGGTATCTGCGAGCGTTGGCTTGGCTCTACTACGGTCGCATTGAACGGACCCAAGACCGGCCCTACGGAAGGTATGAGCTTTGTCTATGATGATGAGACAGGTGAAAAGATATTATTCAAAGATTGTGTTGACGAACTGGGCGCAGAACTGATCGGCACCGCACTCCAGGAGAAATACGGAACATGGCCTACGTTCGCCAAATTATATGACTATGACAAGCCTCTGTTCCATCACCTTCATCTGACAGAGGAGATGGCAAACCGCATCGGTATGCACGGCAAGCCGGAGGCATATTATTTCCCGGTGCAGTATAATGCGTCTTATCTTGGAAGATTCCCGCTCACCTATTTCGGATTCGATCCGTCCACAACGAAAGAGCAGGTAAAAGAGTGTCTGCGCAATTATGACAAGAAAGACACCCGCATCACCGAACTCTCCCGTGCATACCGGATACAGCTTGGCACAGGCTGGTATACAGAAGCAGGCGTTATCCACGCACCGGCCTCTCTCGTAACTTTCGAACCGCAGTGGAACAGTGATGTCAATACTATCATGGAAAACGTGACGATGGGTGAAGTAAATCCTCACAATCTCCTCACAGACTGCCAGCCTGAGGAAGAAAAGGATGACATCGATGCACTGTTCAGCCAGATCAACTGGGAAGAAAGCACCCGCGCAGATTACAAAGAGAAGTATTTCCGCGCACCTAAGATTCGTGAGACCAACCAGGAAGGCCTTGTTGAGAAATGGATCGCTTATGCCAATGACTGGGTCGCAGGTAAAGAGATCACAGTAGCACCCAAGACGACCGTGACAATCAAAGATGCTGCCTGCTATATGGCTCTCGTCGTACAGGGGCATGGCACATTCGGTACCTTCGAATGCGCAGCACCGGAGCTGCTTCGCTTTGAGGATATTTCCGGAGATGAGTTCTTCGTATCGGAAGACGCTGCCGGCAAGGGAATTACCATTACGAACACCGGTTCCTATGAGCCTCTCGTAATTCTCCAGCATTTTGCGAACAACAACAAAGAAGTTCCCGATCACGTATAATCGTTTCTCATCATTACAGGAAAACATGCAACAGCAAAAGGCGCCATCCGGCGCCTTTTTGTTATATCGCTCCATAGCCTGTTCATACAGCGCGAGGGTGGCATTTTTCACCGCTTTACGTTCCCCTCTGAAAAGCATCCCTGGCGGGATATTGGAAAAAATCGAAAAATAAGGTATAATACACTATATCATCAGTTAGGAGCGAAATATGAGACAAGACTACAAAAAAACCGGACGAGAAAGTAATCTGATCCGTATCGCCAGATATATTTTGGAGCAGGGAGAAATTTCCAAAAATGAGATCGCCTCTGCCCTTGGTTTAAGTATGCCTACCGTCCTGCAATGTGTAAAAGACCTGCTCTGCCAGGGCATCATACATGAATCAGGCGAATACGAGTCTACCGGCGGCCGCAAAGCCAAAACACTGTCCGTAGTCGAAGATCTGGCTTATTCCGCAGGGATCGAGATCACTGTCAATCATGTTTCTTTTGTCATCATCGATATGAAGGCAAATATCATCCAAACAAAGCGTATCCGGCACGCTTTCTCCTATACGGAAGATTACAGTGTGGATCTGGCAGAAATGCTGCACCTGTTTCTGGCCTCCTCCTCTGTCTCTTCCGAGCAGATTCTCGGTGTTGGCATTTCCATCCCCGGCATCGTGATCAGCGATGAGAATTGGCTTGTCATCTCTCATGTGCTCAATTTAAAAGAGATTGATCTGCGTTTTTTATCGAAACACATTCCATTTCCGGTCCGTTTCGAAAACGATGCCGTCTGTGCCGCCATGGCAGAGTTAAATTATTTTCACCGCAATATGCTTTATCTGTCTTTGAGCAATTCCGTTGGCGGAGCTGTCTTCCTCAATGAAGAGATTTATTATGGCGACCACTTCCGCAGCGCTGAATTCGGCCATATGGTTATTGAACCGGGCGGTAAGCAGTGTTATTGCGGCAAGCACGGTTGTATGGACGCTTACTGCTCCGCACAGATTCTGGCAGATTACGCGGGGGGGGATCTGGAAATATTTTTTCAAAAGCTCTGGTCAGGCGAAGCCGGCGCCTGCTCTCTCTGGTATAATTATTTAAAGTATCTCGGAATCGCTATTTCCAATCTGCGGCTCATTTTCGACTGCGACGTCATACTCGGAGGTTATGTCGGAAGCCATTTGGAACCTTACTTATCACTTTTATGGGACTATATGCAGGAAAACCTTCTGTTCCCCGAGGACAGCAGTTTTCTTCGCCTCTGCCGTTTCAAACGTTCTGCGGCAGGAGTCGGCATCGCCATGTATTTTATCAACCGTTTTTTTACACAAATACATTGATTTTCCTTGACAAATTCCACATTGTGCTACATAATTAAATTACTTTAATAAAGTTTTTTAATTAAGTAATAGAAAGAGGTGTAGTAATGTTACAGCAAGTCATGACAAGTCCGGGCGTCATCGAGTTTCGTGAAGTCCCCACTCCCACTCCCGGCAACAACGAAGTATTGGTCAAGATTATGAAAATCGGCATCTGCGGTTCGGATATTCACGTCTACCACGGTGAACATCCTTTTACCTCCTACCCTGTCACCCAGGGACATGAAGTATCTGCAGAGATCGTTACTCTTGGCGCAGATGTGAAAAATTTCAGTGTAGGACAAAAGGTTACGATTCAGCCTCAGGTCGTATGCGGTAAATGTTATCCCTGTACACATGGTAAGTATAATTTATGCGAAGAGCTGAAAGTCATGGGCTTCCAGACGACAGGTGTGGCTTCTCATTACTTTGCTGTGGATGCTGCAAAGGTAACACCGCTTCCGGAGGATATGTCCTATGATGAGGGCGCGATGATCGAACCGCTGGCAGTGGCAGTCCACGCCGTAAAACGCGCCGGAGATGTCAAAGGGCTCAACATCGTCGTACTTGGAGCCGGTCCTATCGGTAATCTGGTGGCACAGACTGCAAAGGGTCTTGGCGCAGGCAGCGTAATGATCACCGACGTAAGTGATTATCGTCTGCAAAAAGCTGCTGAATGCGGCATTGAACACCGTGTCAACACCCGCGACAAAGACCTCGGCGAAGCAATCTTAGAGGCATTTGGTCCGGACAAGGCAGACGTTATCTATGACTGTGCAGGAAATGATATTACGATGGGTCAGGCGATCAAATATGCCCGGAAGGGGAGCATGATCATTCTGGTTGCTGTCTTTGCCAAGATGGCAAATATTGATCTGGCTGTTGCCAACGACCATGAACTGGATATTAACAGCACGATGATGTACCGGAACGAAGATTACATCGATGCGATCGATCTTGCATGTAAAAAGAAAGTGCTTTTACCGCCTCTCGTGTCAAAGCATTTCGCCTTCCAGGATTATTTACAGGCATATCAGTACATAGATGCAAATCGTGAGACAACGATGAAAGTCATTATCAACGTACAGGAATAGCAACCAAAATAACAGACTGTATTTTGTAGTCACACAATAAAACAAATTAAGCGAGGAGGATTCACACATGTCATATTTAGACGAACTTTTCGGATTGCAGGGAAAAATCGCTGTCGTCACAGGCGGTGGACGCGGAATCGGCCAGGTTGCCGCACAGGGACTTGCCAAAGCAGGCGCTGAAGTCGTAATTCTGAGCAGAAGCGGCGCAAAGGAAACTGTAGACAATATTATTAAAGACGGCGGCAAGGCATACGATCTCATCTGTGACGTAACAAAAGAAGAGCAGGTAGACGCTGCTTTCGCAGAGATCATGAAACGCTCCGGTTCTCTTGATATTGTCTTCAACAATGCCGGTATTTGTATGCACCAGGGTACTTTTGAGGCTACAATCGAAGAATTCCGCGAGGTTATCGACTGCAATCTCACCGGCGAATTTATCGTATGCCGGGCTGCAGGCAAGATCATGATTGACAATCATATCAAAGGAAGCATCGTTAATATGGCTTCCATGTCCGGCAGCATTGTTAATATACCTCAGTGGCAGTGTTCTTACAATGCTTCGAAAGCCGCTGTCATCCATATGACACGTTCTCTCGCAGCAGAATGGGCACTGGAAGGCGTACGCGTCAACAGCCTGAGTCCCGGATATATCGCAACTCCCATGTCCGTGGACACTCCTCAGGAGTTGAAAGATGCCTGGACACCGCTGATGCCGATGCACCGTATGGGAACACCCGAAGAATTGATTCCGGCTCTTCTCTATCTGTGCAGTGACGCTTCCGGCTACACAAGCGGCAGCGATATTATTGTAGACGGTGCTTATACTTGTGTATAGTCAGGTATTTGCCGCTTACACAGAAATCTATCGATAACAAAAGCCCTGACCGTAAAGGTCAGGGCTTTCTGCTGCAAAATGTTCTATAATTTATATTCCATAAGTAAAAATTCCGGTTTATCTGCATCCATCTCCTGGATCTTCTTCCAACTCATCACAAGCTCTAACAGGATGTCGATCATCGCCATCTCTTTCAGATGGTCGTAGCTCTTGTAAAATCCAAAAATCTCATTTTCTCCGTTGGAAATCAGCGTGTAATCCGCAAGCTGCGCCACCATGGACTGTCTGTAGCCTGTGATCGCGATCATCTTCAGGCCTTTTTCTTTTCCGAGCTCCATCGCCTGAATGACTTGTTTCGAACTTCCTGACAACGAGATCGCAATAATAATGTCCTCTTTCTCTGCCAGATTCACATGATTCATAAAATATTCCGAGGCTGCGCCATACGTACATTTGATTCCAAGTCTTCCAAGGCGAAAACCCATATACAACGCCATAGGGCTCGTATTACCCACCGCGAGAATATGCGCCTGATGACATGTCTTGATCAGCGTCACACATGCCTGCAATGTCTCCAGATCGATATTTTCCCCCATCTCAACGATCTCTTTCGCATACTGCTGCGAAATCCTGATGGCCGGATTATCCGCCTGCTGCGGCTCTTCTTTCTCTTCTCCGGCAGACCGCCCCACATCTCTGGCCAGCATAAGCCGAAACTGATAATACCCTTTATACCCAAGATGATGGCACATACGCACTACCGTAGCTTCACTGACGCCATTGAGCTTTGCCAATTCCGAAACAGTCTGATTAACTGTCGTCTGCGGATTTTTCAGTACATAATCTGCGACCTTCTTTTCTGCAGGAAAAATTTTCTCATAATTTTCCTGAATCACATCCAACACAGGTCTGTTCAAAATAATATCCCTTTCTGTTTTTTAACGGCGGGCTGCTATAATTATTACATTCTAACATATTTCATCTGCCCTTTCAACAAGATAAACGGCAACTTTTTCAGGATAAATCATAAAATCCGGCAGGCAGCGTTGACTTTACCAGAAAAAACAAGTATACTAATAGAGCCGTGCAGCCGGGGTGTCAGCGGTACCCTGTACCTGCAATCCGCTATAGCAGGGGTCATATTCTGTCTGAGAGCTTTGATCTGTATAGCTGCCCTTTATAAGTGGTGTCGAAACCTGGGTCTCACGCAACGGGTATCCGCGAACCGTGTCAGGTTGGGAACAAAGCAGCACTAAGCGGAACCACCCGTGTGCCGTGAGGGTGCCTGGGGTGAGCTAACTGTAAAGGTAACGTGTATGGATGTCGCCCGAAGCAGAATGCACGGCAATAAAAAATCCGGAACAAACCGTCCCGGATTTTTTATTGTGTTAAATTTCCAGCGGAGACGGTGGGATTCGAACCCACGTGCCCCGGAGGGCAAACGCATTTCGAGTGCGCCCCGTTATGACCACTTCGATACGTCTCCATATACCACATAGTTTATAACCACGAAATATATTATAATGGGAATTGACTTGTAAGTCAATGCGCAATTTTATTCCTGATCCGCAGTTCTCTGAAAAATTCCGTCAGCATACTGCTGCATGTCTCTCCCAATATCCCCTCCGCGATCTCTACCTGATGATTAAAAGCCGGCTCCTGTAAAATATTCAGCACCGATCCGGCGCAGCCTGCTTTCGGATTGCGGCAGCCCATGACAACGCGGGGGATTCGCGCCTGCACGATAGCTCCGGCACACATCTGACAGGGTTCCAGCGTCACATACAGAGTACACCCTTCCAGGCGCCAGTCCCCGATCACTTTACTGGCCTTGCGGATCGCAGATATTTCCGCATGAGACAATGTACTCTTATCTGTGTTGCGGCGATTGTATCCCCTGCCTATGATCTTGTCCTCATATACGATCACACAGCCAATCGGCACCTCGCCAAGGCGCTCCGCCTTTCTGGCCTGCCGGATCGCTTCCCTCATATATCTCTCGTCTTCGGTCATCATTTGTATCTGTCCCACAGCCCATCCCTCCCGCTACTTATTTTATCATAAAAATAATATGGTTTCTATTCATAAAATGTTGTGCTATAATTGTAATTACAATATAACAAAAAGAAAGAGGCGATGAGTATGCAGTTGATCCCGGCAACCGAACAAGCACAGTTGCAGCAAATAGAAGCGCTCTATGAGCGTGCATTTCCGGAATATGAGCGCAAACCCTTTACTCTCATACGCGAAAAGCAGGCAACAGGCAACGTAGACATCTTGTATATAGAAGAGGACAAGACCTTTTACGGTCTCGCCATTACAATGAAGGATAAGGACCTGATTCTTTTGGACTATTTTGCCATCGCGGAGGAGAAGCACGGCATGGGCTGCGGCTCTGCTGCCCTGCGGCAGTTATTTGAGCATTATGCGGAGAAACGTTTTTTTCTGGAAATTGAGACAACAAAAGAAAAAGCCGACAATATGATACAACGGCAGAAGCGAAAACAGTTTTATCTGAAAAACAAGATGACCGAGCTTGGCATCGACGTCACCGTATTTGGAACGAATATGGAACTGCTCGGCCATAACATGTCTCTCACGCCCGAGGAATATGTTGGCGTTTACCAAAATACATATGGTCAGGCTCTGGCCAAAAATGTTCAGATTTCCACCTTTCTCATATAATACCCGAAGGCGCCTGTCTCCACGACAGGCTTTCCTTTTTCGCTCACACTGCCGCTTCTCGTTCCGTTTCCTCTCACCGACTGTGCGAATCCCTCAAACCCAAACATGACCGCGACTTTCTTTTCTCTGTCCAGATATGCACCCGGCACCCCGATATAATACATATCCTGTTCTCCCGTCTTGCCGAGAATGACATGGTGATAATTATAAAAGCCGTGCAAAAGAAAACTGTTACTCACAAGATTTTGATATTCTTTGCGCAGGATCACAAAATCCTTGGGTGCGATCGCAATGTATTCCTCCCCATCCTCAAACGGATGGCATACCGGGTAAAGTGCGCATAGCTGTTGCCATTTATCTTCATGCAGCACATCCTGAAGCGGAATGTCCTCTAACTCGTCCCTGAATTTCCGCTTCGTGCGGGTATCACATATCTGAGACTTATGAAGCGGCAGATCGCCCGACGTTGTCTTTTTCTCCGGCACATCTTTCGGCAAAGGCTCCCTGACGGTTTCCGGAACGTCTTTCCGGATATTTCCGCGCTCATTTTCCTGCACGGGCTCTCTCCTGCTCTCTCGTTCGTCCGGTGCTTTCTCCGCAGACGGACGTTCCCCGGTTGTCTGCTCTTCTGTTTCCGGTCTCTTTCCCTGATCGTCGCTCTTTGCTCCGTGACGAAAGATTTCTTCCGGCTCTTCCGGCACCATCCTTTCCGCTTCTGTTTTTTGCGGTTTATTTTCCCGCGTTCCCGCAGGCGGTATCTGCTCAGGCAGCGCGCCCCACTCCCAGGCAGTCTCACAATACCGATCTCCGTCAATGCGGATCATCAGACCGGTGATGTCAAATACGCGCAGGCCGTCTCCATCCATGTCCATACCATGGAAACAAGCGTTGTAGTAGCCTGTCCCTCTGTCCAGCACGATCCTTCCCAGCTGTCCTCCGCGCTTCCCGGTGGCAATGATGTCGCACATACACCCTTCCTTTGATGTCAGCCCCTTGATATGTACTTCCACGGTCACTTCCTGGTCTTTTACCATGATCTTACCGTATCCGCAGTTTTTCTTTTTTTCCCCGTATTCATAATAATCTAAATAAGAAATGATCTTTTTAAAATAATACAACCCTGTCCCTCCAGTCCTAAGTTTCCATACCTATGACTATTATATTCAGGGACAGGGTTTTCCAGACCTTAAAATATTTGTTTTTCAGGAATTCATGGATTCCACATACTTTAAATAATTCACTACCATCAGGGCAATATTGAATGTGAGCGCATCCTCGAAAACTCTCATATCCAAACCTGTCGCCTTCTGTACCTTTTCAATCCGGTAGACAAGCGTATTTCTGTGTATGAATAGTTTTCTGGCGGTTTCCGAAATGTTAAGATTATTTTCAAAAAACTTTTGCACTGTAGTCAGAATTTCTTCGTCAATTTCTTTGGGCAACGTATCATTGCCAAAAACTTCTTCGATAAAGATTCGGCATAAATTTTCCGGGAGCTGATAGATCAGCCTGCCGATGCCGAGACGATGGAACGCCATTACATCTCTTTCAACATAGAAAATCTTGCCTACTTCCAGAGCCATCTTTGCCTCTTTGAATGATTTTGACACGTCTTTCAGCTCGTGAACGATTGTCCCATAAGCCACTTTGACATTGACCATCGCTTCCGTATTGACCATATCAACAATCATCGCCGCCGTCTCTTTGAGGACCTCATAGTCATCCCCATCTGACAGCGCCTTGATGAGAATAATGTTTCTTTCTTCCACAGTGAGCAGATAATCCCCGTTATACGGAATAAACAGGCCCTTCATCAGCTCCATGATGTCCATATCGTCATCAAACGCCGTTTCGATCAGAAAGACTGCCCTGTCCGCCTCTGCCGGAATATGTAGTCTCTTGGCGCGGTTATGAATATCCACCAGCAAAAGATTATCCAGAATCAGATTTTGAAGAAAACTCTCTCTGTCCAGCCTTTCTTTATAGGCTGTCAAAAGCTGACGCAGCTGGCTGACCGCGATCCTTCCGGTCATATGCGCATCTTCACCGCCTTTTGCCAGAACCAGATAGGTCGGTTCTTCCTCCTCTGTCACCTTGAAAAGGAAATACCCGTTTACTGCCTGACTGTCTGCCGCACTTTGCGCAAATTCCCGGACTGCCTCCGGCAATATGTCGGTCTGCCCCATTGTGGAGGCCACGACCGTTCCCTGTGCGTCTGTGACGCACAGATCGATTCTTGTTATATTTCTTAATTCATCGATCGCCGACTGAATAACCTGATTGGACAGCATGTTTCTCCTTAGTTTGTGATAACCTGCTCTGTTTCTTTGTCAAATACGTGCATCTTCTCTACATCAAAGGCAAATCTTACTTTGCTGCCGCTTCTTGCCGGCGTGCTGGAATCCACTCTCGCCGTGATCGGGAACTCACCCAGATCAAAGTACAGGCACACTTCCGCACCGAGCAGCTCATAGACATTGATCGTAGCATCAAACTGTGTCTTATATTTTCCTTCCGCCGCTGCAGCGTCATAGACATCTTCCGGACGGATACCGAGAACGACCGTCTTTCCATTATAGCCGCCTGCAATGACTTTCTTTGCTTTCTCAGCCGGAAGCTCGATCGTAAGACCAGAGGTCTTTGCAAACGCCTTGTCGCCCTTCACTTCGATCTGTGCGTCCATGAAATTCATCTGCGGAGAACCCATGAATCCGGCAACAAACAGGTTCTGCGGCTTGTCATACAGACTCTGCGGACTGTCTACCTGCTGAACGATACCGTCTTTCATCACGACAATCCTCGTTCCCAGCGTCATCGCCTCTGTCTGGTCATGTGTTACATAAATAATCGTAGCGCCCAGTCTCTGGTGCAGTTTTGCGATCTCCGTACGCATCTGTACACGGAGCTTTGCATCCAGGTTAGACAGCGGCTCATCCATCAGGAACACTTTCGGATTACGAACGATCGCACGGCCCATAGCCACACGCTGTCTCTGGCCACCGGAAAGCGCTTTCGGTTTACGATCAAGCAGCTTTTCCAGATCGAGAACTCTGGCCGCTTCTTTTACCATTTCATCAATCTTTTCACTGGACACTTTGCGCAGCTTTAAGCCAAATGCCATATTATCATATACGGTCATATGCGGATACAACGCATAGTTCTGAAAGACCATGGCGATGTCTCTGTCCTTGGGCTCCACATCATTGACCAGTTTGCCGTCTATGCGCAGCTCACCGGAAGAGATGTCTTCCAGCCCTGCAACCATACGGAGTGTCGTGGACTTCCCGCATCCAGAAGGTCCTACGAAAATGATAAACTCTTTGTCTGCGATCTCCAGATTAAAATCTTTTACTGCCTCATAACCATTGGAATATTTTTTACAGATATTTTTTAATGATAAACTTGCCACTTTCTTTTCCTCCTGTTATTTTTCCGTTTCCTTTATCACTTTTTCTGTTTCATAGTATAACCGGAGTTCTCTGTTTTTGCCATGCCATGAATCCACAAACTTTTCCATCATTTCTATACAGATTCACTAATTTCTTCCTCCTCCGGCTCCAGCTTTTGAAATATGCCGGAAAACAGGTGAGAAGTCAGATAAACCGGAAGCGAAATGCCGAATAAGAAAAAGAAAGGCAACAGCCATATAAAAAACAACACAAAAGACAGGGCAAAGATCCCCTGAATAAAAAGAATACACAGTGACTTGGGGAAATTAACAATACCGAGCAAAAATGAGTTTTTGATCGTCGTTTTCAGGGAATTTTCAAATCTTGCCAAAAGCGGAAAACAATAAATACTGCCGCACAAAAAGAAAAAGAAAAAAGCGCACACAATCATCCGCATGATAAAAGCGCTGCTGCCGCTCAGCGTTGCTATAAAATAAAAATCCACGCCTCCTATGGCAAGTACCACAAGAAATAAGAGCCAGAGAACCGTCGCCTGCACAAAGTTATCCCTGAATGATTTCAGATAGCTTCTGGTCAGGTAGCCTTCCTCATCTCTGACTATTTTAATACACACATAATACAGAGCCGTCAATGCCGCCCCCGCCGTGACAACAGGGATGCAGCAGATGAGTGTCAGCAGATTGAGCCAGACAAGGTCTGCAGCTCTGCTAAGAAGTGACATAATCGGATTATCAGCATCAAATAAACGATTCATACTTTTTCCTCTGCATTTTTGCCCGTCAGAACCTTATAACTGTTTTGGATACGAACGTGCATCTCCAGAAACGTTCTCGTCTCCGACTGTATCCTTCTGTCTATCATATCATAGCGGTCAGCCAGCCCCTGCACCGCTTTCGGACCCAGTTCCTTGATTTCCGCATACTTTTGCAGGAGCGCGATCATCTCGGCTCTTTCCAGATTCATGCGGTTTTTTAACATTGTTTTTGTAATAAACTCTGCCACTTGCAGAGCCCGCTGAGGTTTTGTGACCTGATCTCCTGCCAGTCCTGCCGGATAACCCCGTCCATCTAACTTTTCATGATGTCCGGCCACGATCTCCGCGATCTCTTTCGTATCGAAATATCGTTCCACCAGGTCCTTCCCTATGCTCACATGGTCTCTGACTGCTTCCGCCGCTTTTTCCAGCTTCTCCGCTGCTTTGAGAACCGCTTTATCAAACCGGAGCATTCCAATATCATGAAGCATCGCTGCATATTCGAGCTTTTCCTTTTCACGCCCGATCATTTCCATGCTGGTAGCGATTTCGTCCACAGCGCAGCAGCACAGGATCGCTTCCACCGTCCGCATCTTGCCCCTCAGACTGTAACAATGCATGATAAATTTAATGTAATTTTCTTTTTCTTCATTGGTAAAAAGAACATTGTTCATAAACTCACGCAGTTCTTCTTTGTATTTGCCCGACTTGAGCTGGTCCAACATCCCCTCGATCCGGACGCAGCGTGTGAACAGCATCACGGCCTCAGGAAAATACCGTGTTCCCACACCTGACTCAAAGCTCTTGCAATCCATCTCGGCCCCATCTTTACAGTACAGGGCATCTGCATCCTCCAACAGGCTCAGGCACATGGCGATCTTACTGTCTTTAAACTGGATTCTGCTCAGCTTTGTATAAGGCAGATGATGATACCTGACAATGTCCGACCGTGCACCAAAAGGCGACACATTACTCAGAAAAATACCGCCATATACGGCATGACGGTTTCCGGCTTCCTCCGTGTCATAAGCAAGCGCCTGTGAAAAGTCCTCTGTCTGATAAGCTCCGATGTCATGGATCATAGCCAGAAAAGCAAACTCGGCGATCTCATATTCATCAAAGCCGCCTTTACACTGTAACATTTTCATCATCATGTATGCGACCCGCATTCCATGATCGATCGGTCGCTCGTCTATGAGCTTCAGCGCGTCACAGATCAGGTAACAGATATTGGCGCTGGTAATATAATCCATCGGTCCCATTGTATTCCCCCTTTATTCACCACTTCTCCCGCAGATTAAAAAACAAACTCCATCGGTGTATACCGTATCCCGTCCTGCTGCATCTCCAGCCCGGTATCCCGAAAACCCAGTTTATGGTAAAATTCCAGCCCATACGGTGCCGCATTGACTGTGATCTTCGATATACCTTCCTCTTTCAACAGATAGTTGCATAGATATTGCATCAGAGATCTGCCCACACCTTTTCTGTGATATTTTTCATCCACGAACAAAAGTGAGATATGATTCCTCCCACGAAGCGTAATCATTCCGATCATACGTTCTTCTTTCATCGCAACCATCATTTCATAGCTGCCGATCAAAAACATCCGATAAAGTCTCGAATCGGTAATAAAATCCAGAAAACTTTTCACACCCTCCGGCGTATAATCATCTGCCTCATATTTCATAAAAGTTTTCCATGCCAGCGCCATTGCATCCTGCCACTCTTCCCGATATGCAGGCCTGACTTCCCACTGGGAATTGTGTTCTTCCATTGTTCCATCCCCAATTACTCTTTTCTATACATCATAGCGAATTTTTTCATGAAATACAAGTAGGTCGGACTCTCCTATGGCAAAACTTCATTCACAAGCTGTTTACCTGTCTCTAACGCATAGGCATTCTCCAGCGTGACCTGCGCGATCGCCTTGGTTGCCTCCTTCGTAAAAAATCCCATATGCGATGTAATCAGCACATTCGGGAAGGAGGTGAGCCTTACAAGTCCTTCGTCTTTCATGATCTCATTGGAGCGGTCCTCGTAAAAAACGCCCTCTTCCTCTTCATATACATCGAGACCCACGCCTGCAAACCTTTTTTCCAAAAGTCCGTCAATCAGCGCTTCCGTATCAATCAGCGCGCCCCTTGACGTATTGACAAGATAAACTCCCTTTTTCATCATGCCGATCGTACGCGCATTGATCAGATGTTTTGTGTCGTCTGTCAACGGACAGTGCAGACTGATGACGTCCGCGCGTTTCATCAATTCCTCCAGAGAGACATAGTTGACATCCAGATTCGGATTCGGATAGGGGTCGTAAGCCACAATATCCATCTGGAATCCTTTGAGAATCCGTATCATCGCCTGTCCGATCTTCCCGGTTCCCACGACACCGGCCGTCTTGGAATACAGATCCACGCCCATGAAGCCATTGATATTCATATTAAAATCTCTTGTTCTCGTATAAGCCCGATGCGTATACCGATTTACGGTCAGCAGCATTGCCATCGCAAATTCTGCCACAGCCTCCGGCGAATAGCTGGGAACTCTCAATACATGGAGCCTGCCCTCCGCAGCCTTTATATCGACATTATTAAATCCGGCACACCGCAGCAGGATACCTTTGATCTGCATTTCGCAAAGCCTGTCAATCATGGCCGCATTGACATAATCATTGACAAAGATGCAGATCGCATCATACCCTTTCGCCAGTGAGATTGTCTCCTCATCACACTGCATTTCCACAAAATGGATCTCAAATCCATAGTCTTTCGCCATCGGTTCAAACCAGAATTTATCATATGGTTTCGTATTATAAAACATGATTTTCATATAAATACCTCATTTCTCAGAATTTTACTATATAGATAATTGCGAAACTACCGTTTCGCAATTACCTGTTTTGCTATAGTATACGGTGTTCTCAAAAAATCATGTAAGAACACATCAGCAGATCTCCGCACCCGCAGGCATTTCTTTCTCCGGTGATACGAGAGCCAGATTGCCTTCTGCATCCTCGGCACACAGAAGCATTCCCTCCGATACGACGCCAGCCAGTGTAGCCGGTTTCAGGTTTACAAGTACCATCACCTTTTTGCCGACCATCTCTTCCGGCGTATAATACTGCTTGATGCCGGATACGATCTGCTTTATGCTGCTGCCGATCCTGACCTGTGAGCAGAGCAGTTTCTTTGATTTTTTGACCGCCTCGCAGGATACGATCTCCCCTACCTGGAACTGCATCTTCGCAAAATCATCATACGTGATTTCCGGTTTCTGCTCGATATCGATCACGTCTGTCTTTGTCTCGTCCGCCTCCTGCTGTGGCTGCTGCGCCGCCTTCCTCTCTGCAAACATCGCTTCCGCTTTCTCCACCACTTCTTTGACATCCAGTCTCACAAAAAGGATCTCCGGCTTGTCCGTCACCCGACTGCCGGAAGGGTAAAGCCCAAACTGTTCCAGAGTATCAAACCCGCGAAGCTGTGTATTCAGCTGGCTGACGATTCTGCCTGCCGTCTGCGGCATAAATGGCTCCAGCAGGGAGGCGCCAATGACAATACTTTCCGTCAGGTTATAGAGCACTGTAGATAGCCTGTCTTTCCGTGCTTCATCCTTCGCCAGCAGCCATGGCTCTGTCTCATCAATATATTTATTGCAGCGTTTGAACAGAGTGAATATTTCCGTGATCGCATCTGCCACCCGCAGCTCTTCCATTTTTGCGCATACTTTTTTCAGCGTACCTGTGACAACGGCTTTCAGATCCGCATCCACATCCGTCTCTGCACCCCGATCTGCGACAGTCCCGCCAAAATATTTATTGCTCATAGAGATCGTGCGATTGACAAGATTGCCAAGCGTATTGGCCAGGTCCGCGTTTAATCGTTCCACCAGCAGCTCCCATGAGATCACACCGTCATTTTCGAAGGGCATTTCATGAAGTACAAAATAACGGACAGCATCGACGCCAAAGAAATTGACGAGATCATCGGCATAGAGCACATTTCCTTTCGATTTGCTCATCTTACCATCGCCCTGCAGCAGCCACGGATGTCCGAATATCTGTTTAGGCAGTGGTTCTCCCAGGGCCATCAGGAAGATCGGCCAGTAGATCGTATGAAAACGGATAATATCTTTTCCGATCAGATGCAGGTCCGCAGGCCAGTATTTTTTATATTGGTCTGTGCTGTTCCCGTCACAGTCATAGCCAATACCGGTTATATAGTTTGTCAGCGCATCCAACCAGACATAAATGACATGTTTGTCATCAAAATCTACCGGAATGCCCCATTTGAAGGAAGTCCTGGAGACGCACAGATCCTGCAGACCCGGAAGCAGGAAGTTATTCATCATCTCATTTTTGCGGGATACGGGCTGGATAAATTCCGGATGAGAATTGATATGCTCAATCAACCGGTCCGCATATTTGCTCATACGGAAAAAATAAGCCTCTTCCTTCGCCGGTTTCACTTCCCGGCCGCAGTCCGGACATTTACCATCTACCAGCTGCGACTGTGTCCAGAAGGATTCACATGGCGTGCAATAAAGCCCTTCATACGAACCTTTATAAATGTCGCCCTGTTCGTACAGTCGCCTGAAGATTTTCTGCACCTGTTTCTCATGATCATCGTCGGTCGTACGGATAAATCTGTCATAAGAAGTGTTCATCAGGTCCCACAGTTCCCGAACCGTGCCTGCCATCCCATCTACCAGCTCTTTGGGTGTCAGTCCCTGCTCCTGGGCTTTAAGTTCGATTTTCTGTCCATGTTCATCCGTCCCTGTCTGAAAATAAACGTCATAGCCTTCTTTTCTCTTAAACCGGGCGATGCTGTCCGCCAGCACAATCTCATAACTGTTTCCGATATGAGGTTTCCCCGAAGTATAGGCAATCGCCGTTGTAATATAATACGCTCCCTTACTCATCCGTTTCTTCCTTTCCGCTGCAATCTAAGATGATAACAAAGAAAACGTCTTCTTATCCACTGGAACAAGAAGACGTAAATGGCAGATTTTCTCATCTTCTGCCGTGACTACTCCATCAGCTTCCGCACATTCTCCACAATGTCCCCGATAAAGACAGCGCTGCCCGCCACAATCACATTGGCGCCCGCTTCTTTGACTACCGACACATTATCTGCATAAATACCGCCGTCAACCTGTATGTCCATAGCCAGCCCTTTTTCTTCCGAAAGCCGGCGCACCTGACGAATCTTTTCCGTCGAAGACGGAATATACTTCTGTCCGCCAAAACCGGGCTCCACCGTCATGATCAATATCATATCCGCCATCTCCAAATATGGTTCCAGCTCGGACACCGGTGTCTTCGGTTTGATAGAAATGCCTACTTTACAGCCAAAACTGCGAATCTTGTCGATCGTCTCCTGCACATGGCCCGCCGCAGCTTCCAGGTGGAATGTAATCAAATCTGCTCCGGCCTTTGCAAATTCCTCAATATATCGAATCGGTTCCACGATCATCAGATGGACGTCAAAGAACAGATCCGTATTTTTCCTGATCGATGCGATCACCGGCATACCGAAGGAGATGGACGGGACAAATATCCCGTCCATAACATCGATATGAAGATATTTTGCACCGGATCTCTCTACTTCTTTTATCTGCTCGCCCAAGACATTAAAGTCCGCAGACAAAATGGATGGTGAAATAATTGTCTCCATAAAATCTCCTGATTACTCCTGAACAAACGCTTTCACGCCTGCATAGATGCCCTTGCCGTCCAGACCATATTTCTCAAGAAGTCCTGCTGCCGTACCGGATTCACCGTACACATCGTTCATACCGATCTTCAGCACTTTAGTCGGCGCTTTTGCACTGAGTACGTCACACACTGCACTGCCCAGTCCACCGATTGTGGAATGTTCCTCCACGGTTACTACTTTGCCTGTCTTTGTCGCGGAAGCGATTACCAGCTCCTCATCAATCGGCTTGATCGTATGGATATTGATCACTTCTGCATCAATACCGTCTGCTGCCAGCTTTTCCGCTGCTTCCAGTGCACCGGATACACAGGTGCCCGTAGCTACGATCGTCACATCCTTGCCCTCTTTGACAACGACGCCTTTTCCAATCTCAAATTTATAGTCCGGCTTATCATTGATTACCGGCACAGCTGCACGTCCAAAGCGCAGATATACAGGGCCATCAAACTGGATGGCTGCTTCCACAGCTGCCTTTGCCTCAATGTCATCCGCAGGAACGATTACTGTCATGCCCGGAATGGTTCTCATAAGCGCGATGTCTTCATTACACTGATGTGTCGCTCCGTCCTCACCTACCGTAATGCCTGCGTGAGTTGCGCCGATCTTCACATTCAGATGCGGATAACCGATAGCATTTCTCACCTGCTCAAAATTACGGCCTGCCGCAAACATCGCGAAAGAACTGATAAACGGCACTTTGCCGCAAGTTGCAAGACCTGCCGCGATACCTGTCATATTACATTCCGCGATCCCGCAGTCGATGTGACGGTCCGGAAATGCTTTCTGAAATACGCTTGTCTTTGTCGCACCTGCCAGATCGGCATCCAATACGACTAAATTCGGATATTTATCTCCGCACTGTGCCAGTGCATTGCCATAACTTTCTCTTGTTGCTATTTTCTTTGCATCAGCCATTAGTTTGCACCTCCCAGTTCTGCTCCGATCTTCTCCAGATCTGCTATCGCGGTCGCATATTCCTCATCGCTGGGCGCTTTCCCATGCCACCCCGCATTGTTCTCCATAAAGGATACGCCTTTGCCCTTTACGGTCTTCATCACGATCGCCGTCGGCTGCCCCTTTGTCTCTCTCGCCTCTTTCATCGCTGCTGCGATCTGCTCAAGATCATTGCCGTCAATATTGATCGTATGGAAATTGAAAGCGTCAAATTTTTTATCAATCGGATAAGGAGAACAAACATCTTCCACTTTGCCGTCGATCTGAAGACCGTTGTTGTCCACGATCACGACCAGATTGTCCAGCTTTCTGTGGCCTGCGAACATGGCGGCTTCCCAGATCTGTCCTTCCTGGATCTCGCCGTCACCGCACAGACAGTAAACACGGTAATCCTTTTTGTCCATCTTTGCCGCAAGCGCCATACCTACCGCTGCGGAAAGTCCCTGTCCCAGAGAACCGCTGGACATATCCACACCCGGCGTGTCCTGCATACACGGATGTCCCTGCAGATAAGAGCCGAGTTTACGCAGTGTCTTTAAATCTTCCACCGGAAAATATCCGCGGTGCGCCAACGCCGAATAGAGACCGGGAGCCGTATGTCCTTTCGATAACACAAATCTGTCTCTATCTTCCATCTTCGGATTTTTCGGATCAATATTCATTTCTTCAAAATAAAGATACGTAAACAGGTCTGCCGCCGAAAGAGATCCGCCCGGATGTCCTGCTTTCGCACTATGCACTGCTGTTACGATACCTTTACGCACTTCATTAGCTGTCTTTGCTAATTCCAGTTTGTTCATAGCCTTGTCCTCCATATTATATAATTTTACTACTCTTAATTTAGCATAATACACAACTTCCGTCCATAGCCATACCGGTAATTCACAATAAGAATTTTCTTATTTCAGGAAATCGATCGCCGCTCTCTCAATCGGAAGTCCCCTTGTATACCGCTCCATAAACGCATCAAATCCGGCTACATCTTTTGCATCCGGCTCCATCCGGCTGCCTTTTTCTCCTGCAAAAACGGCTCTGTTCAAAAATCCGTCCAGCGTTTCCCCATCCTGCTTATGAACCATATACGAAGCAAGCAGGGCAATCCCCCACGCACCGCCTTCTCCCGCCGTCTCCATCACGGAAACCGGAGTGTTGATTGCTGCCGCAAGGATTCTCTGTCCTACGCCCTTCGTTTTGAACAATCCGCCATGTCCAAGAATCTCGTCTACCTGAACGCCTTCCTCCTTAAAAAGTATATCCAGTCCTGTCTTTAACACACCGAGAGAAGCAAAGAGATGTACACGCATGAAATTCGCAAGGCTAAACTTCGAATTCGGCGTACGGACAAACAATGGTCTGCCCTCCTCCATACCGACAACATGCTCCCCAGACAAATAATTGTATGCCAGAAGACCGCCGCAGTCATCATCGCCTTCCAGCGCCTTACGGTACAGCTTTCCGAACAGATCGCTCATATCAACGTTCATGCCCATATCTTCCGCAAATTCCTTAAAGAGATTCACCCACGCATTAAGGTCGGAAGTGCAGTTGTTGCAGTGTGCCATTGCCACAAGATGACCGCTCGGAGTTGTCACGAGATCAATCTCCTCATGTACTTTCTGAAGTTCCTTCTCCAAAACAATCATGCCAAATACGCTTGTACCGGCAGATACATTACCCGTACGCACTGCCACGCTGTTTGTCGCCGCCATACCGGTCCCAGCGTCTCCCTCCGGCGGACAGAGCGGGATACCTGCCTCCAGCTCTCCGGACAAGTCAAGGAATTTCGCTCCTTCTGCCGTCAGTTTTCCGGCATCTTCCCCGGCTGATAACACTCCGGGAAGAATCTCTTCCAGCTTCCATGGATAGCTACAGGAAGCCACCTTTTCGTTAAACTGAGCGATCATCTTTTTGTGGAAACCGCCGGTGGCAATATCAATCGGGAACATACCCGACGCATCGCCCACACCGAGCACTTTCTCTCCGGTCAGTTTCCAATGGATGTAACCTGCCAGCGTCGTAAAAAATGTTACGTCTTTCACATGTTCTTCGTGGTTTAAGATCGCCTGATAGAGATGCGAAATACTCCATCTCTGCGGAATATTATAGTTGAACAGCTTTGTCAGCTCTGCGGACGCCTGCCCCGTAATCGTATTTCTCCATGTGCGGAACGGTACGAGAAGTTCATCGTCTTTGTTAAAAGCCATATAACCGTGCATCATCGCACTGAACCCGATCGCCCCCAGCGATTTGATCGAAACGCCATACTGCGCCTTTACATCCTCTAGGAGACTCCGGTAACAGTCCTGTAGTCCCGTATGAATCTTATCGAGCGCATACGTCCAGATCCCATCCACATAGTCGTTCTCCCAGTCATGGCTGCCTGATGCGATCGGTGCATGGTCCGCTCCCACAAGCACTGCCTTAATACGGGTAGAACCAAATTCGATACCCAGCACGGCTTTTCCGGCTTCAATGATCTCTTTTGCTGCCTTTTTGTCAATCCCCATTTCCTTACCCTCCTGTTTTTGAATTTATTCTGTATCCTCATCCTGCGGTGTATCATCCATCGCACCGCCGATATATTTGCCCCGAAGTAAGTCTCTGCCTGCATAGATCATCAGGAAAATTCCTGCAATCGTAAAGAAAACGATAAATGCGCCAAAGAAATATTTATCTCTTCCCTCTCCGCCAACCACACCGCCGATCAGTGAATAAGCCGTATAAAGCAGGTAAGCGCCTACCAGAACACGTATCGTCAGCATCACTTTTGTCGGCAGCGCTCTGCCGTTTTGCCCGTTTTCTCTTGCCATATCCTTCTCCTTTTGCCCGTTATTCATTAACTGTTTCCGATACGACTGTTACCGGATATTTCCTGCCATCCACCATCACTGCCTTCACCGTATCGTCATGCGTGTACATGCCTTCTTCCACGTAGTAGAACTTGTCCGGTGTCTTTCCCTGCTCCAGCATTTCGATCACCGTCCTCACGCGGGGACCATGCAGCGGATTGCATTCCGCAATACAGCGGATCTTACCGTCTGAGACATGGCGCATGGCCTCTTTATTGACGCCATCAAAAGAAATGACCATGATCTCACCGTCCATAATACGTGAACCGACCCGCCTTCCGAATGCTTCGATGGCATCAATGGCTCCAAGCGCCTCATTGTCATTCTCACAGTAGACGACATTGATGTCCACATATTTTTTCAGAAGAGATTCCATCACTTCTCTCCCTTTGGCCCGTGTAAAATCGCCCGGAACAGCCGCAAGCAGGTTCCAGTCATTCTCTCTCACGGCATCCGCAAGCCCTTTTGTGCGTCCGATCTGGGCGGAAGCCCCGATTGTCCCCTGTATATTGACGATGTTGATCGCCTCCGGGGGAATCTCATGAATCTGCGCATACTGATGCAGCCACTGCGCCGCTTTTTTGCTCTCTAACTCAAAGTCAGAACCGACCCAGCAGGTAAACAGGCTTTCATCCGATACATCCACCATGCGGTCTACGATAATGACTGGTATACCCGCATCTTTCGCCTCCTGGAGGACAGTGTCCCACCCGGTCTCTGTCACCGGCGCGAGCACGATATAATCTACTTCCTGCTGGATAAACATACGAATCGCCATGATCTGATTGGCCTGTTTTTGCTGCCCATCCTCAAAAAGCAGGCGATACCCTGCTTCCTCCGTAAATGTCGATCTCATGGACTCTGAGTTGGCGCTCCTCCAGTCCGATTCCGCGCCAAGCTGGGAAAAGCCCACGACAATACATTCGCTTTCCGCAGCTTCTTCCGACACGTCCTCTGTCATTGTATCGTTCCGGCAACTGAATGCAAAAACACAGATAAGCAGGAGGAACATGATCACAGAAGTTTTTTTCATTATCTTTATCTGCTTCATTTGTTTATTGTACCACATCTGCAATAGATAAAAAAGAGCTGTCTGGCCTGACCTTCGTTGCCAGACCATTCCGAGTACTGCATGATTATCATACTCCAAAACGAACGGATCGCCTGATTATGCTGCTCCATCCTGATTGTCCGTCCTGACAGCAAATGTAGCCGCATCATCTTTCCGCATAAACAGCAAACCGAATGAGCCCGCACCGCAGTTGCTTGCAATAGCGGAAGATGCTTTTTGCAGATAAACCCGCTCGAAGGGACAGTACTGTTTTACAAGGTTCTGAATATATTGGAGCTTTTCCGCATCCAGACCGGAATATGTGATAAACAGGATACGCCTGTCGATCGTTCTGGTCTCCTGTAACACTTTCCTGATATATCTTCTGGCAATACGGGTGAAACCGCCTACTTCCATACTGCCTACCACCATTTTGCTTTTTTTCAGCACAAGGACCGGATGCAGGAATAACGCATCGCAAAGCACCTGTATCCGTTTCGGAATTCGTCCGGCCTGGCACATCATATGGGTATTATCTATGATGAAAGCAGAAGAAATAAAGTGTTCCAGCCGTTTCACCGATGCGACAATCTCCGCCTTTCCGGCGTGATGTTCCGCCAAATGAGCTGCATACAATACCGCCAGCCCCATGCCGCTGGAGAGGTGGCCGGAATCTATTACAGTGACATTATCAAAGGATCTCGCCGCCTCAGCAGCGTTATGATACCCTTCACTGACGTGCTTTGCCATTGAGATATGGATCACGTTCTGCACCTCTGTCAGTTTCTCCGCAAAGAACCGCTCATAGTCTTCCACATCAGGAGGCTGGGAATATCCTGTCCCACCCTTGGCAATGTGAGCCAGCAGTTCATCCGATCTCAGTTCCCGTCCATCCAGGAAACGGCCTTCCTCCGTACAGACATAATAGGGACAGACAGAAATACCGTACTCCTTTCTGAGCGATTCCGGAAGATCGCACACACTGTCCGTTGTAATCAGATAAGAACGCCGCTGCGCCTGGTCAAAAATTAAAATGTCCTTTTCCAGGTCCGACTGACCAACATCCTCCCCATACCGCATCACCAGCTCTTTGGGCAGAATATTCAGTACGGCTGCCTCCAGCAGGGCGCCGCTGACCGGCTTGGCCAGATAGCCGCTGAATCCTTCCTTTCGGTAAAGCATCTGGTTATCACTGCCTGCATTGGCCGTCAGAGCTACTACCGGCGCGTCCTGACACAGACCTCCCGGCTGCACCCGCAGTGCATGAAGACACTGAATTCCATCCATTTCCGGCATCAAATGATCCATGAGGATACAGTCATAATGATGGTTTTGAGTCAGCTTCAGGCACTCCAGTCCACTGGATGCGGTGTCGATCTGAATCTTTGTCTCCGACAGCAGCTTGGTCACCACCATCAGGTTCATCTCATTGTCATCTACCACCAGGATATGCGCGCCCGGTGCCTCAAAACTTTGCTGGTACACTCCCTCGTCATGAATCTTTGCCCGGGAAGACAGCGTAAAGGCTCCCAGCTCTTTCTCATCCACGATGTCCTGCTCCAGGGTAACAACAAATTTTGAACCTTTGGTGTAGATGCTGTTCACGCTGATCTCACCGCCCATCAGTTCCACCAGCTGTTGGACAATGCTCAGTCCCAGCCCGGTTCCCTCAATATGGCGGTTTTTCTCTTCATCCACCCGTCGGAACGCGTTAAATAAATAGGGAATGTTCTCCTTTTTCACCCCTTGTCCGGTATCTTCCACAGCATACCAGACCTGCACCCGGTTGACCCCTATACGCTCACAGCGGACGGAGAGAGTGACAGAACCCTCGCTGGTGTACTTCACCGCATTATTCAGCAGGTTAATCAGAATCTGCTTGATCCGCATCTCATCTCCGCAGAGCATACTTGGAATAGACGGATCTATATGGAGCTTAAATTCCAGCCCCTTCTCCTTCGCCTTGATCCAGATCATATTGACAATCTCGGAAAAAAGCGTCCCTGTCTCATAGGAGGTATTGATAATCTCCATCTTTCCGGACTTGATTTTGGATATGTCCAGAATATCGTTAATCAGCATAAGCAACAGTTTGCTGGCTCCCTGAATATTCCTGGCGTTCTCCGCCACTTCCGGCGGAATATCGCCCCGAAGTGTAATCTCATTCAGCCCTATGATCGTATTGATAGGGGTGCGGATCTCATGGCTCATGCTGGAAAAGAAATGGTTCTCCGCCTGATTCAGCTCCTCAATCTCCTTTTTCTGCTGCTGGGTGAGGGCGTTTTCTTCCTCATACATCCGGTTCAGGAACATGAGCAGCACACTGGTAAGCAGCCCAACCATAACCATAGATAAGGCAGAATCAAAAAACGAACGCTGCTGGCTGTTCAGGTTGGCCAATTCCGGAAAGTAATAGGCAATGCCATAACAGAGCAGCGTTTCCGCCGTGCACAGCCCAAAAAATGTAATCATACGTCTTCCATGCAAGGTAATACAGACATAGATAAAGCAGAGTACAAACCACTCCGGCACCCCGCTGTAAAATCCCCCCGCGCTGAAAAATGTGAACGGAAACAGCGCAAGCAATAGCACCACAATCGCCGTAGCCCCCGTTTGGACACATCCTTTTCGAATGCTAAGCCGCACGATTACCGCAATAAATGCCAGACTCATTACCAGAAGCAAAATATTTACGATGCTCCTGCCCATAGGCAAAGTAAATATCAATGCAATCATACAGATCACAGTCACGATGCGAAACATACGTTCGTGCAGGCTGATCTTGTGGTCAGAGATGATGTCAAACCATTTTCTTATCACGCAAACTCCACTCCTTCCAAAATAAATCTAAAAAAAGAAGCGCACATACGCGCTTCGCCGCGCGCGAGCGGACTACTTCGGCAGCAGTTTCCACTCCGCAAGCTGCGCATTTTGACTTTTATCGTATCGGAATTTCCTAAACGATAAGAAAAACCGCCGAACCCGGTTATATCCCGGCGATTTGTGCACAAATTTCATCATACGCACACATCAGCGCGGCGTGATGCTCCCGAATAAAGTCCACATCGCCGCGTTTCCCCGCAAGTTCCAGTTCTTTGGCCTGTGCGGAAAGGGCTTCCGCGCCGATGGTCAGCGATGTGCCCTTGAGTGCATGAACCTTTACCGTGTAATCCGCCCAGTTGGCATTCTCATACAGAGATACAATCTCCGCCTTTTTGGTTTCACTCTGTTCATGGAACATCTGTAGCATCTCCTGGAAAAATTCCCTGTCTTCGCCGCAATAATTCAGCCCCAGTTCCACATTAATGCCGGCCTGAGCCAACCGCTCATAGGGGTCTGACGGCTTATCCACAGATGGTTTCGCAGAATAAGCTGCCTCCACAGCTTCCGACTGTTCCACCGGCTCCGGTGCCTGATCGGACATTTCCTGCTGTTTCGCATCCGAATCGGCAGCCATGCTGTTCTCAGGCATGTTCTTCTGTGCATATGTTTCCCCATACTCAATAAAGCGTTTCGGAAGCACTCTTCTCAGTACCCGTTCCAAAACAGTGCGTTCAATAGGCTTGGGGACAAATTCTGTGAATCCTTCGCTGCGGAACATTTCACGTGCACCGCTGACGGTATTTGCAGTCAGTGCAATGATTGGCAAATCCTGATAAGCACCGCTGCGAAGTTCCCGTATCTTTTTCAAAGTCTGTACGCCATCAAATCCCGGCATCATATGGTCCAGGAAGATAATATCATAAGAAACGCTGTCACACTGCTCCACAGCCTCCCGGCCGCTCAGACACGTATCCACCTCGATCCCATAGCTCCCAAGTACGCCTTTGGCCACCACCAGATTCATCTCCTCGTCGTCCACCGCCAACGCGCGTACGCCTTTGCAGGTAAAGGGTTTCTTTCCTGTGGCCTGAGCCTCTGCAAACCCGCGAGCCCCCATCTCCCCGTTCATCAGATTGGCAACAGATAACGCTGAGAAAGGTTTATGTATAATATGCAGCTTACTCTCACTGTCTAAAGCGAACTCCTTATCTGCAATGACAACAACCTGCAGCGTATCCGCCAGCTCTTCATAGTATGGCTGATTTTCTTCATATTCTGACTGCGCGATGAACACATGGGTCAAATTGTGACTGTGCTGCAGCTTGAGCAGGCCCTCAAAATTATGCGTCTGATAGCCATTGATGCCAAGCCCGTTCAACAAATTGAAAATCAGATTGTCATAATACCCTCTCACCTCGTCACAGCTGTAGCGCTCCGGCCTGAAATAGCACGCAACGCACGTCTCGTCTGCGTGATTAAGTACAATGCACGGCCGCTTATCTGCCACACCCTGTGGAATCGCAATATGAGCGTGCAGACCCTGCTGTCGCTTGCTGTCAAAATGGACAAATCCGCCCATAGCATTCAAAAGCCCCCGGGCGATAGGCAGTCCAAGCCCAAGCCCGCCTACAAAGCGGCTGCTTCCGGAATCCGCCTGATAAAAATCATCGTACATTTGCCGCATCTGGGAATCTGTCATGCCGATGCCCGTATCGCAGATGTCTATAAGCAAATTAATTCCATAACTTTCCGGCCGGTAGCCAATACGAATGTTTACGCCGCCCTCTTCCGTAAATTTGATAGAATTTTCCACCAAAATTTTGAGTACATGGGAAATTTTCTCCGCGTCTCCCACAAGAACCGCGGGCACTTTTGGATCTATATCAAACACGATCTCCAGATGTTGCCGATTACTCTGCAGCGCAGTCATTGTGATTACATCGTTTAATACCGAGGTAATCATATACTCTTCCCTGGCCGGAGTCAGCGTACCCTCTACGATCTCCGTATAGTCCAGCATATTGTTGATCTGGTTGGACAGACGTTTCCCAGCCAGCTTAATGGCTCTCATATCCTCCCGAATATCCTGGGAAAGTTCTTTTCCAAGCGCCACCTCGCTGATCCCGATTACCATATTGATCGGCGTGCGCAGCTCATGGGACACATTGGATAAAAGGACAGCGTTTTGTTTGCTGGTCGTTTCCAGTTCATTAAACACACGATCGTACCATTTCCGCTGGATGCGGCGCTGTTTGATCCAGTATCCCGCCAGTGCCGCCCCGCCAAAGATTATAACAGCGCCCAGTAACAGGCGAAAAGCATTCTGGAATTCGATGCTGTAAGAAATAGTATGCAGAATTATTACATGGTACAGCAGCACTAATATATAGAGCGCCCGGAGCACATGCAGGATCCAATTTTTATTCAGCATAAACAACACAAGAATCGTAATGCAGGCTACAGCCGGTATATCAAAAAGGCTGGTCTCGTGTACGCCAAAGAAAAAGAATTCCAGCAGCATCAGGCCAGCGCAAATATTTTCATAAAATTTTTCCGAACCTATCTTCCCTATGTGCAGCAGCCAGATGCAAAAGCAGCTGGTCAACATCAGAGGAATTGTCCAGAGCTCCCACGCCATCACAACTGTAATCAGGCTCAGCATCCCGCTGAATACTGTGGTGATAACAGCCAGCAAAAGATACCTGCCCGTCTGTTCTGCCGTCCTCATTTCTTCTCAAACTCCCGCGCCACTCTGCTTAGCAACTCCTGCGGAGGGAACGGCTTTTTCAGGTAATTCACCGCGCCCAGCCGAATTGCATTGACCACATCATCTTCCAGTCCTGAGGCAGTCAAAAAGATTACAGGCGTCTCATCCGCAAACTCCTTCATACGCTCAAAAGTTTCAAATCCATCCATCCTTGGCATTTCAATATCCAACAGAACCAGATCCATCTGCTCACGCCTCAGCGTTTTCAGCGCCTCAGCCCCTGATCTGGCTAAAAATACGTCATATTCTTTCCCGAGGATCTTCTTCGTCCTCATCAGATTCATATCGTCATCGTCCACCACCAAAACGCGTTTCTGCATATTCTGCATAAAAGTTTGCCTCCTTATTTTTATAGTCAAGTTTTTTTCGGCCTGTGAAATCTATTCTAAATGAATGCTCTGAGAAAATCAAGTTTAATTAGGAAACCTTTTTGTCGATTAGTTAAATCACATCCGGCTGTATCACGGCCGTCTTTCTTTCATTTTCTTTAGTCACTTGCTACGCAGTGGAAATATATGGTCATAGCTACAGCAAAAGAGCAGCAATCATAATGACTGCTACCCTTTCGCTATGCTCTGAACGGTAGTTTTGTTATTGTTCTTATGTGAGGCAGACCTTATTGACCACCTTTTTGTCATTTTATATTATTTGCCCAAAGCTCTCTTTTTACGCACCATGATCACACTCTGAATCACAAGGAACAGACAAAGCATGGCTGCAACCGTGATCCCCGTCCACCATGCCTTGTCAAGCCCGGCGGATGATACGATATTCTGGATCGTACTCAGGGAAAGTACTCCAAAGAAGGAACCGATGATGTTGCCGACACCGCCGGTCAACATCGTACCGCCGATGATCGAGGAAGCAATCGCGTTCATTTCCATACCGGCGGCATGAGACGGCGAACCCGAGCCGACATGAAGGAAATAGACAAATCCGCCGACTCCGGCGAGGAAACTGCAAATCATATGAGACAGAAACCGCGTCCGTTTTACATTGATACCGAGCATCAGGGCGCTCTGACTGTTGCCGCCTACGGCATAAAACGCCCGGCCCGTTCTCGTCCACCGCAGCAGACAGAACAATATGATGACGATGAGCAGTGCCACAATGACTCCGATTTCAATATAGGCCGGCACATATTTCCCGATCTTATTGACAGAGCCAAGCCCCGGGATCTGTACACGTGTATCTTTGATCGCTACAAACGCCTCATTCTCCACGTTAAACGGATTGGTGTTGACGATCGTCGTCATGCCGCGGGCAAAGAACATCCCTGCCAGTGATACAATAAACGGCTGGATCTCCAGATAAGCGACGAGGAACCCCTGTACAAGGCCATAGGCAAGGCCAATGCCGATGGCGATCAGGATCGCCCCGAACACACTGCCGCCCTTAAAATCCAGATATACGGCGCAGCACATGCTGACAAGCGCAGCCACGCCGCCTACGGAAATGTCAATGCCGCCTGTGATCATGACAAGACTCATACCACAGGAAGTAATAATCAGCGCCGCATTGGCGTTGAGAATGTTCATAAAAGTCTGCGGCTTTAAGAATCCTTTCCCCTGAAATACGATCGCCCCAATATACATGAGGAAGAAGACCACGACCGTGATCGTCAGCAGTAGATTGGTATCGCTCATATTTTTGAATTTAACGCTGAAACTGTTGTTTCCGCCTGATGCTTTGTCTGCCATATTAAGCGACCTCCTTTGCGTTGGATTTTCCCTTAAGCTGTTTCCACAGGCCGGAGAGATAATCTCTCACGATCGGCGCGCTCAATACGACCAGTACAATGACTACGACAGCCTTGTATGCCGGAAGTGCATCGGACTGTACATTGAGTTTATAGAGTGTCGTCGTCAGGAACTGGATAACATAAGCGCCAAGAATGGACGCCGTCATATTAAATTTACCACCGCCAAGAGAATTGCCGCCCAGCGCTACCGCGAGAATGGCATCCATCTCAATATCCTTGGCAATGACAGAATAGTTAATGGAAGAGAGACGGCTCACTTTGATAAAACCGGCTACCGCCACACAGAGACCAAGTATGACAAAAGACAACAACTTGATCAGTTCCGGATTGAGACCATTCAGCCGGGAAGAGCTCTCGTTGATTCCTACGGACTGGATATAAAGTCTCAGGTTCGTCATTTTCAGCACAATCGCGATGGCGGCCACGCAGAGCATGGCAATGAAAAACGGAGTCGGAATCGGAATCCCCGGGATAAATCCTCCGAAATAAGTAAAGGTCGCATCGCTGACGATCGGCAGCTCATTGTTATTGATCCACGCCGCAATAGAACGTCCTGCTGTGAAAAGGATCAGTGTCGCTACCATCGGCGGAATCCCGAGATATGCCACAAGTCCGCCATTAAACGCTCCAAACAGCATGGAGACAACACAGGCAACGAGAAATGCCACGATAATCGGTGCCTGAAGTGTTTCCGGACGTGAATTGGTTCCGCAAAGTACACGCAGCACGACACTGCCAGCGATAGCCATTGTTGCGCCCACGCTGATGTCCTGCCCGCCGGATGCCGCTGTCACGAGCGTCATACCAATCGCCAGAATCGCTAATTCCGAACCATAATCGAGAATAGTCATCAAATATCCTGAGAGAACGGGATCTCCCACACTGTTGTAACCAAATGATATTTTATAAAAAGAAGGATCGGCAATCAAGTTAAATATCCCCAGCAGCAACAGGGCTGCGATCGGAATAAAGATCTGTTTCCGTACAAGGCCGCTCAGCATCTCCATTGCCCCTGATTTTTTATTTTCTTTCGTTTGCATACTTATCTGTCACCTCCGGCAATCGTACTCATGATCATACTCTGACTCAGTTCATCGCCCGAAAGTTCTCCTACCTGTCCACGATCGCGCATAACGATCAGACGGGAACATGTACGGAGCATTTCATCTGTCTCAGAAGAAATAAAGGTGATGCTCATACCTTCCGAGGCGAGCTTTAGTACAAGTTTCTGAATATCAACTTTTGTTCCCACATCAATTCCTCTCGTAGGTTCATCCAGGATCAGATATTCCGGATGCGTCAGCAGCCAGCGCCCAAGGATTACTTTCTGCTGGTTGCCACCGGAGAGTGATTTAATCGGCGTCTCCGGGGACGCTGTCTTGATGTCGAGCAAATCGATATATTCATCTACAAACTTGCTCATCTCTGCCTTGGTAAACGGTTTAAAGAATCCGCGAAGCACCTGCGCGGCAAGGATCAGATTTTCCCGCACGGAAAGGTCCCCAACAATACCGTCCACCTTGCGGTCTTCCGGCAGATAGGCGATCCCGTTTTTCATTGCGTCAAGCGGTTTGGAGATTTTGATTGTCTTTCCGTTTTTCTTTACGGTTCCGCCAAGCACTCTGTCTGCGCCAAAGATCGCACGCACGCACTCGCTTCGTCCTGAACCGAGAAGACCTGTGAAGCCGTTTACCTCGCCTTTATTAATATAGAAGTTAAACGGTTTGATACCCGCGTCGCTGACAAGCTGCTCCGCCTCCAGTACCGGCACTGTCGCACCCTTATTGTCGTAGGCAGCCTGCTCACCCTTGATGTCAGACATATCGTCCATTTCCTTGCCAAGCATCTTGGATACCAGCTTCAGACGCGGCAGATCTTTGATCTCATATTCGCCCACAAGTTTACCATCGCGAAGGACCGTAATCTTATCACAGATCTCGTACACCTGATCCAGAAAATGAGTGACGAATATGATGCCGACTCCCCTTGCCTTCAGATCTCTCATCAAACCAAATAATTTTGCAACTTCCTGTTCGTCGAGCGAGGAAGTCGGTTCATCCAAAATCAGTACTTTACAATCCATATCAACCGCACGGGCAATGGCAACCATCTGCTGGATCGCGATCGAGCAGCTTGCAAGCTGCTGTGTTGCCTTCGCCGGAATATCCAGTGACTGCAAAATCCTGTCGGCATCCGTATTCATCTTTTTCCAGTTCTGGCAGAGCCCTTTCGTCCGGCCTATGTACATATTTTCGGCAACGGAAAGGTTCGGACAGAGCGTGATCTCCTGATATACGGTACTGATACCCAGATTCTGCGCATCCTGAGGAGAATGGATTGCTACTGCTTTGTCATGCCCTTTGATGAAGATCTCACCTTCATCCTTTCCGTAAACTCCGGTGAGGACTTTGATCAACGTCGACTTTCCCGCACCATTTTCTCCCATCAGAGCATGGACTTCCCCTTCACACAAGGTAAAATCCACCCCTTGCAGCGCACGTACGCCGGGAAATGATTTATTGATATTTCTCATTTCCAATATGGCTTTCTCTTTCACCTGCATTTCCCCCTTGTCAAATTTCCTGTTATGATAAAAAGCGCAGTGCAAGCGTACCAATTTTCTTTTACGCTGCGCCGCGCCTTTTCGACCTTTTAAAATGATCTCATCGGATTAGATTCCGTAGTTATCTACATCTTCCTGTGTGATCGTTGTAGCGTCGAAGCCCTTCTCATCCATGATGATCGTCTTCTCGGAAATTGTTCCGCCGCTCTCGATTGTCTTGATGATCTCATCGATATAGGATGCCTGGAAAGGATTGCACTGTCCGTCATAATTCCAGTTCTGCTTTAACAGTTCTTCCAATGCCCACTTGTTGCAGTCAAAGCCCATAACGATTACGTCTTTGCCAACGCCGTGAGAAATGTTTGCCTTGTCAAGAGCAGCCACTGCACCTTTCGCCATGTCATCGTTCTCAGCGTAAATTACGTTGAAGGAATCGCCTGCATCGATTACGGACTGAACGATCTGCTGTGCTTTCTCAGCGTTCCACTCTGCGGTCTGCTGTGTCACGATATTCATCTCGCCAGCTTCCACTGCTGCATCAAGAGCGCCTGTACGTCCCTTTTGTGCAGCGGAACCCATAACACCCTGAAGGTGGATAACATTGTATTCGTCAAGTCCCTGGCTCTTTAACCATTCAACCGCTGTCTCGCCTTCTTTTGCCATATCGGAAACGATGGATGCCTCATACAGTTCCGGATCAGCGTCGATCGTACGGTCAAATAAGATTACGCGGATACCTTCGTTCTGTGCGTCCTGCAGTACGGAATCCCAGCCTGCCGTATCTGCTGCGGAAAGAAGAAGATAGTCAACGCCGTCCTGAATAAACTTCTGAGCTGCTGTAATCTGCTCATCATTCTTCAGACTGTAAGCGAAAGATGCCTCATATCCGTTCTCTTTTGTGAACATTTCCTGCATATCTTTGTCGTTTGCTGTACGATAACCGGACTCGTTCGGGTCATTGTTGATAATACCTACTTTGATTGTCTCACCGGAAGCTGCGGGAGCTTCTGCTGCTTCCTCTTCCCCTGCTGCCTCTTCTGCAGGAGCTGCTTCCTCTGCCGCATCCTCTGCGGGAGCTGCCTCTGCCTCTTCTGCAGGAGCTGCTGTCTCTTCCGGAGCGCTGCTGCCGCAGCCAACGAGCAGAGTTGCCACCATTGCCACACTGAGCAATGCACTCAATACTTTCTTTTTCATATCTTATCCTCCATTTAAAATATTCTGTCAAAAGACTGTTCTTTTGATGTTTTCATCTTATCGTTGTTTTCTCTGAAAATCCATTCACATCGTTCTTGTAAAAGTTCATTTTTTTATTGTGAGCAGGGAAAAGTTCAAATTTTTATGATAAAAGTTTGTTTTTTTATGTTCACTGATTTTCCACTTCCATATAAGGCAGGCAAATATTCACAATCGTGCTCTCCCCATAGACACTCTCGATCGAGATCCCGTATTTTTCTCCGAAATTCAGACGAATTCTCTCGTGCACATTATACAGTCCATACATGTCTTTTCCCGTCAATACCTTATTTTTAATGCCCTCTCTCACCTGTTCCAGCCTCATCTCGTCGATACCGATACCGTTATCCCCGATCTGAATGAGAAAATAATCGTTTTCTTTTCTGCCGCTCACGGTGATCATTCCGGTTCCCCGCTTATTTTTGATTCCGTGGTACAGCGCATTTTCCACAAGAGGCTGGATCGTGATTTTGGGGATCAGGTATTTTTCCAGCTCCCGGGGGACATTGATCTCATAGCGCAGAATATCCTGATAGCGCATCTGCTGGATCTCCAGGTAGCTCCTCACATGCTGCAGCTCTTCACGGATAGATATGATGTCCTTGCCACGGTTCAATGAGGTACGGAAGAATTCCGAGAGGCTTCCCACCATGCTCACAACTTTTTTCTGTTCTCCCGCCTCCGCCAGCCAGATGATCGCATCGAGCGTATTATACAGAAAGTGCGGGTTGATCTGAGACTGTAACCTCTCAAACTCTGCTTTCCGCAGTCTGATCTGTTCTTCCTTCACCTGTTCCAACAATTCATTGATCTTATCAATCATCGCATTGAGGGAATCACTCAATCGGCTCACTTCGGCACCGTTTTTGACATTCGAGCGGACCGTGAGGTCTCCTTTCGCCACCTGATCCGTCACCCTGCCGATCTCCTTGATCGGCCTCGTGATGCTGAGCGGTATGCTGTAAGAGAGGAAGAGGAGCAAAAGCGCGATCCCGGTAAAGGCAATGACTGAAGAACGGATCATATCCATAAAAAAATTCTGATATTCGATCCGCGATTCCTGGATTCCCCGGACTTCATAATAAATATATTGCGAGATCGTCTCCTGCATGAGCGTTGTCACAATCTGAATGTCATTTTCCCAGATCTCGATATTATCTTCGTAACGGTTCCCTTCCAGCAGATTCTGTTCAATGCGGTCAACGTATGTCTCGAGATTTTCCAGGTATTTTTTCATACTGTTCAGGCGCGCATTTTTTTCTCTGGGATCCGTCAGTTCTTCCAGTCCTGTCACTACTCGTCTCGCCTCGCTCAGCATATCCCCCAGTTTAGATTCCGCTATCGACTTATTTTCCACAATCAGCAGATAGGCTTCATAATCAAAATCCTTCTTAAACTCCTGGCTGAACTCGCTGGCCATTACCGTGGAGTTGATCATATCTTCATATTTGCGGTTGCTCGACCACAGATTATAAAAACAGAAGATCAGAAACAGCACAATCGGAACCAGCAGCATCAGATAAGAATATCTGATCTTGGTGGCAAGTGTGGAATCGTCATACAGCCGCTTCATCCGCTCTCTCATGCCCCGGCTCCTCCCTCGGAATTGTTCCTGCCCCGATACTGCGTCGGTGTCATGCCCTGCGTTTTCTTAAACAGATAAGAGAAATAATGTGAATCCCGGTATCCGACTTCCACGCTGATCTCGCTGCTTCTCTTTCCGGTGCAGCGGAGCAGCTCTTTTGCCTTACTCATGCGAAAGTCAGTCAGGTATTTGATAAACGGCTTACCTGTCTGCTGACTGAAGATCATGCTCAGATAATTGGGAGAAAAATTTACATGCGAAGACAGCTGGTTCAGCGACAGCTCTTCGTCCGCATAATGTTTCTCAATGTAATCGATCACTTCCCCTACAATATCTCTGTTATGTCCACTTGCCGTACTTTCCCGCAGTTCCAGCGCTTTTTTCATAATCTTGACAATATACTGCATCGCGCTTTCCCGGTCCTGCAAAACGCCCGCGACAGCGTCCGGCGGTTCTATGCTCTTGCGCTCGATCTGCAGCTCTTCCAGAAATTCGCAGACGCAGAAGTAGGCATCCATTGTAATATACTGCCGGAACATCGTCGATCTCATGGCATTGGCGCCCAGATCGTTGAAAAATTCTTCAATAAAATAGATAGTCTCCTCCTTTTCCCCGAGCTTGAGAAATTCCCTGATCTTGCCTCTGTCAAGCTGCTTGAGATCGACAGTACTCATGTTAAATGCTTCCTTCTCCCGATAAGCGACCTGGCTGCCACCGGCGCTGCTCAATATGAGACTGTCACTGACCAGATAACGGTGCGCGAACGCATGGCTTGCCTTCTCGAAAGAAACGGGCAGCTCCCGCAGTCTGTCAACGGGCGCCCCAATGCCGCCAAAATAGCGGACTCCTTTATACCGGGCCAGTATCTGTTTTATTTTATGTAGATAATGCTCCTGAAACTCCAAGAGCTCTTCCCGGGAATCTGCCTTAAAGAGAAGCGCATTTCCCTCCAGATTTCTGTCAAAGATCAGCAGATGTTCTTCATTGTCAAGACTTTTCATTGCCTGCTCAATCTCTACCAGGCTGTTGGAGTATTCATTGTATCCATGCTCTCTGGACTGTACTTTAATGAGAACGATATTATACCAGAGCGCCGAGAGGTCAGTTCCCAGCTTATCCGCCATCTCCAGCAGCTCTGCCGCTGATTTATCCCCGGTCACAAGAGATTGAAAAAGTGTCTTTCTCTCGGTGCGGAAGTTTTCCTCCATCTCCTGCACATATTTTTCGTGAATACTGCGTTCCTTTTGCTTTTCTTCTATTTTAACCGCAAGCGCATCCATTTCCCGTATCAGTTCAGCACCGCTGATCGGTTTGGAAAGATACCGGGCTACCCCGATTTTAATCCCTTCTTTGGCATATTCAAATTCTTCGTATCCCGTGAGAATGATGATCTCCGTCCACGGCAGCTCTTTCTTGATCAGTTTACTCAACGTAAGACCATCCATAAAGGGCATTCTAATATCTGTGATCACAATGTCAGGCCTGCATTTTTGTATCATCGGAAAAGCCAGTTCGCCGTCGCTCGCCTCTCCGCAAAACTCATAGCCGTGCGCAGTCCAGTCCACATTATTCTTAATCCCTTCACGCACGACAAACTCATCTTCCACTAAAAATACTTTTAACATAAACGCCTCCCGCATTGATCTGCTACTTTCTCATTTTACTACATCGAAAAGACAAATTCTATCCGTAACCCGATTCTCATACATATAATTAATCGTCATAAGAAGGTACTGGAAGGTATCCCATGAAATATGTATCCAAATTCCGCCGAAAAACGGTTATCGTTTTTCTCGTTATACTGGTTGTCCTCGCCTCTTTTCTGTATCTGCTCTCTCCCGCCCGGCGGTTTCATAAACTGCTGACGCAGCTCTTCACGGAGGAGATGTCCGCGGACACTTTAAGTATGCATTACATACTCGCCGAGCCACAGAAATACGGCATTTCTGATCAGACCGCTGTACTGCCTCTGTATTCCCGGGCCGCCTATGCAGACTCGAAAGAACAGATCACAGAGATATTACAGGAGCTGGAACGGATTCCGCCCATTTTTATCAGTAAGGAAGACCGGCTTTTATATACTCTGCTGAAGGAGTGGCTCACACTCCGCCAGCACGCCGCAGATTACTTTTACTATGAAGAACCGCTCTCACCTTCCTCCGGCCTGCAATCGAATCTGCCAATCCTTCTCGCTGAATATACATTCCGTTCCAGACAGGACGTGGAAAACTATCTGACACTACTGTCATTAATTCCCGATTATTTTGACAGCATTGCAGACTACGAAAAAGAAAAATCACAAATGGGCCTTTTTATGTCCGATGTCTGCGCTGACAAAGTAATCGATCAATGTTATCAGATCATGGAACAGGAAAAGCTGCGAAACGGCACTCATTTTATGGTCACGACGTTTGACCGGCGGCTACAGACGCTCATGGAGCAAAACCTGCTCACGGAAGCAGAAGCCTCCTCTTACCGCGAGCGCAATAAAACATTGTTGATCGATGCCGTTATGCCGGCCTATGAAGCGCTCGGAGATGAACTGCTTCTGCTCAAAGGCACAGGCGTCCCTGAGCAGGGACTATCCCATCTGCCGGATGGCCGGGCATACTATACTCTGCTATTCCGGCAGACGACCGGCTGCGACCGCTCTTTGGACGAAGTCAAAAAGATGCTCACTGCGCGGCTGCAGGAGGATTCGCAGCAATTATCCCGGATCATCAGCCAGTCGCCGGGAATTTTATCTCTTTCCCGGGAAGAATTTTTTCCTTCTGCAGATCCGGAAGCGTATCTCGCAGACCTGCAGGAACGGATGCAGTCTGCTTTCCCCTCCTTCCCCGAGACGGATGTACTGCCTTCTTATACGGTAAAACAGGTGGATGAAAACCTGCAGGACTATTGCAGTCCGGCATTTTATCTGACGCCGCCCATCGACGACATCAGCGAAAATTCCATATATATCAATCAAAAAGACAATCCCTCCGGGCTGGAACTATATACCACCCTCGCCCACGAAGGCTATCCCGGCCATCTCTATCAGACTGTCTATCATCAGCTCTGCCAGCAAAAAGACGGCTGTGATCCTGCGAGGAGTCTCTTTCACTATGGCAGCTATTCGGAAGGTTGGGCACTCTATGTGGAAATGCTTTCCTATGATTACGCGAGGGAACTTTTGAAAGAAAACGGCGCTTCCGATGAAGTACTGCAATATACGGAGCTGCTGCGTCTCAACCGCAGTATCCAGCTCTGCCTGTACACACTGCTTGACATCGCCGTTCACTATGACGGCGCCGACTTACAGCAGGTGCGCGCCTGCCTCGCCGGGTTTGGTATTACCGACCCGGACGTCACAGAAGAGATTTATGAAGCAATCGTGGAAGAACCTGTTAATTATCCGAAATATTATGTCGGTTATCTTGAATTTCGCCTGTTAAAAGAGCAGGCACAGACACTTTGGCAGGATGACTACAGCGACTTACGCTTTCATCAACTGATACTCGAAACGGGCCCCTGTCCTTTCCGCATTCTGGAACAGCAGATAGAAAGGGCAGCCTCCTAAATTAAAACTTGTGCGCCTTTGTGCATTAAAAATAGCACGAATCTGCCATCTCACAGGCAGCTCCGTGCTATTTTTGTATTTCTTTAAAATAAAGATTTAAATTCGACAATACTTTTTCCAATAATACTTTTTCCTGATCATTCAGGCGGTTGACAATTCGCTCTACCAGCTCTTCATGAAACTTCTGATGCCTCCTGTAAAGCGCCTTGCCTTTCTCTGTCAGGGAGATCAGCACTACCCGCCTGTCTTCCTCGCTCCGCACTCTCTCCACGAAGCCCTTTTTCACAAGACTGTTGACAGAGATCGTCAATGTGCCGGTCGTAACCGAAAGCGAACGGGCTACGGAAGTCATATTCTTCGGCTTCCCATTGCCGATCGCTTCCATCACATGCATATCGTTTGCCGTGGCATTTTGATATGCTTCCGAACGGATCGCCTGTTCTTCCAGCGCCATTATATTCTTAAAAACTTTGACAAACACTTCATTCAAAGCTGTGTTAATATCCACTTGCTGCCCGTACCCTCTCTATACTTTGATATTCAAAGTATATCACAGTTTTTCCGGCAGCGCAAACAGACTCTTGCGAATTCCGTCTCTTACATCGCCTCTTCTTCCTCCATCATTTCCTCCAGATACCCTCTGTCCCAGAGAAGAATTTTCAGTTTTTGCGCCGCTTCCACCGCAGAGGCTGTAAAATATTGGTTTGTCAATACCGCGCCCACCATCCTGTCATAAAAGTCTCTGCCCGCATAAGCCTCCTGTACGGCTTTCACCCCGACCGGAGCCGTATATCGCTTACACTGGATCGCATAGGTCACGCCGTCTTTCTCCGCGAGGATGTCGATCCCATAGTCACCGCTGCCCTTTGTCACCTCCACTTCCAGAAAACCGTTTGCCCGCAGCAGTCTGGCGCAATAAAATTCAAAATCCCGGCCCTCCATGTCGTCCATCGGAAGTAGTCTGTTTCTCTTTAAAGCTGCCAGATAGCGGAACAGACAAAATGCTATGAGAAAAATGATCAGGGCTGCAATGCACGCTTTTATGATACTCAAGATATGTTATCCCCTTAGTATAAATATTAATTCTCAATTAAATTTCTTGTTAAATTCAAGCGCTGACATTTCCGCACTTTTATACTTTATAATTTGACCAGCGCAGAAACCTTTTATCAATTCTTAATTTAATTTTTCTTTTTGCCCAGATATGCCGCTTTGATCTGATCATTTTCAAGCAGCTCCGCGCCGCTGCCTTCCATCGTAATCGTACCCGTCTCCATCACATAGGCAAGATCCGCCGCCTTCAGTGCCATATTGGCGTTCTGCTCAACGAGGAGGATCGTCACCCCCTGTTTGTTAATTTCACTGATAATATCGAACACACCCTGGACAATGATCGGTGCCAGGCCCAGAGACGGTTCGTCCATCATAATGACTGACGGCTTGCTCATCAGCGCCCGGCCGATCGCCAGCATCTGCTGTTCACCACCCGATAACGTCCCCGCCTTCTGCCAGGAACGCTCTTTCAGACGAGGAAACAGTTGGCAAACCCAGTCTATATCCGCCGTCAGATCGTCCTTTCTCATATAGGCCCCGATCTTCAGATTCTCCTGCACGGTCAGATTGGGAAACACTCGTCGTCCCTCAGGTACAAGCGTGATCCCCTTTTCTACGATCGCATCCGTAGACAGACCGGACAGCTCCTCACCCTGGAATCGTATACTGCCCTGCGCAGGCTTTTCCAGACCGACGATCGCGCGCAGTGTGGAACTCTTTCCCGCGCCGTTGGCGCCAATCAGTGTGATAATCTTGCCTTTTGGCACGGCAAAACTAATATCCTTGACTGCCTGAATGCCACCATAGGCGACAGACAGATTAGAGATTTCCAAAATATTTTCATGATTCGTCATCTTTCTGCACCCCCAAATAAGCATCGATAACCCGCTGATCGTTCTGTATCATTTCCGGCGAGCCCTCGGCAATCATTTTCCCGAAATCCAGCACATAAATACGGTCGGAAATCTCCATTACGAGATCCATATGATGCTCAATCATAAAGACTGTCAGATGGAAATCATCTTTGATTTTGCGGATAAAAGCCGTCAGTTCATCTGTCTCCTGTGGATTCATGCCGGCCGCCGGTTCATCCAGCAAAAGCAGCTGCGGTTTCGTGGCCAGCGCACGGGCGATTTCCAGATGTCTCTGCTTTCCATATGGAAGCGAACTGGCGATCTCGTCTTTGACATCGGCAAGTCCGAGTATTTCCAGCATCTCCATTGTCTCTTCTCTGTTCTTTTGCTCTTCTTTATAGTTCAGACGAAACGTTGCTGACAGGAAATTCGCTTTCGAGCGCATATGTTTCGCAATCAGAACATTGTCAAACACAGTGAGATTTTTAAACAGGCGAATGTTCTGAAATGTTCTGGCAACACCCAGCCTTGTAATCCGGTCCGGCATCATCGACTTCACGACCGAGTACTTATCTGCCGTCTCCGGTTCCCCCAGATACTTCTTTTTCATCTGCCCGCGAGGGAAATTCGAAGAAATTATATCATCATTAAATTTTACCTGTCCGTTGCTCGGCGCATACACGCCAGTAATTACGTTAAAGGCTGTCGTCTTGCCGGCGCCGTTCGGTCCGATGAGCGCCACGATCTCTCCCTCATTGACATGGAGCGAGAGATTATTGACAGCCACCACGCCACCGAACTGCATTGTCACATCGCTTACAGATAACACCCGTTTTTCCATTGTCAGGCCCCTCCTTTCTTCTCAGAAAGTCGCTTCCTCTTATCTTTCCATCCGGTCAGCCAGTGATAGATCCCATCCCAGGAAAATTCTTTCTGACCCATAAGACCCTTCCGGTAGAAGAGCACAAGGAGCATCAGCAAAATCGAAAACACAACCATACGCAGGCCGGAGCGGAAAATCGGTATCTCATATCCGAACAGACTCAGCGGCTCGTCGAAGAAGCGGAGCCATTCAAGGCCGCCCGTAATGATGAAGGAGGCAATGACCGTCCCTGTCACGCTGCCCATGCCGCCCAGTACGATAATCAGCAGAAAATTATAAGTCATTGTGAAATAAAACTGTTTCGGATCTACGGAAGTGAGCAGCGCCGCATAGAGGCCGCCGCCAATCGCCGTAAAAAAGGAGCTGACAGCAAATGCCAGGTTTTTATGAAAGCTCAGGTTGATGCCCATAGCCTCCGCCGCAATGTCGTCCTCCCGGATCGCTTTGAATGCTCTTCCATAAGACGAGTGAATCAGCAGCACCATTATACCGATGCAGACTGCTGCCGTTCCAAAAGGAACCCACATCGTCGTGATACCCGGGATACGGTTGATGCCGAGCGCACCGTTCGTGATCGTCTGTAATTGTGTGAACACAATGCGGATGATCTCCGAAAATCCCAGCGTGGCGATCGCCAGATAATCACTCTTTAACCGCAGGACCGGATAGCCGATCAGCAGAGACAGCGCGGCCGCCACCAGGCCACCCAATAACAGCGCTGCGACAAAAGGCAGTCTGACCGCTGCCAGCGCGGGAGCCATCGGTTCAATGTAAAAGATAGAGCCAATATATTCTGACGGCACCGTAAAGATCGCTACACTGAACGCGCCGATGGCCATAAAACCGGCCTGGCCAAGAGAAAAGAGTCCGGTAAATCCATTTACAAGATTCATCGATACACTGATGATCGCATAGATCGCCGCCAGATTCAGCACTCGTTTCACATACGCATTTCCGATCACATCATTGTCAAACAGGGCGATCAGAACAAGGAAAACAAGAATGAGCGCGGCAGTACATATATTTTTTGTCTTTTTATTCATACTATCACACCTTATCCGTCGCTTTCTCTCCCAGCAGACCATTGGGCCGTACAAGGAGCATAATGATCAACACAACAAACGCAAACGCATCCCGGTATCCGGTCAGTCCGGGGAAGAACGCCACGAGCAGCGTCTCTCCGAGTCCGAGAACGATGCCGCCCAGCACCGCGCCGGGAATATTGCCGATACCGCCAAAAACGGCCGCCACAAAGCATTTGAGGCCCGGCATGACGCCCATCAGCGGATAGACAGAAGAATATTTGGCTCCCCAGAGTACCGAACCGACTGCTGCCAGCCCGGAACCGACCGCAAAGGTGACGGCGATAACCCGGTCAATCTTAATGCCCATCAGTCTGGCCGTCTCAAAGTCCTTGGACACAGCCCGCATCGCCATACCTGTCTTCGTATGATTGACAAGCATCATCAGTCCTGCGAGAATGAGTACGATCAGAATCGGGGCGATAACCGTGACAATCTGGAACGAAATATTTCCGACATTGACAACCTTTGTCAGCCAGGGAATATCCGGATACCCTTTCGGCACACCGGTGAACAGATAGGTCGCCAGATTTTCCAACAGATAAGAAGCACCAATGGCTGAGATCATGATCGACATCCGCGGCGCAGTGCGAAGCGGTTTATATGCGCTTTTTTCCAGCAACATACCAAGCGCGATCGTCAGCGCAATGATCAGCGGCAGCGAAATCCAGACCGGCAGTCCAAAATCAACCACAGCAAAGATCATAAAATAAGAAGCCATCATGAATATATCTCCATGGGCAAAATTGATCAAAAGCAAAATTCCGTAAACCATAGTATAGCCGATGGCAATCAGTGCATACAGACTGCCGACGGAGATCCCGTTCAGCAGATGCTGCAAAAAAATGTCCATACTCATACCAGTTTCCTCCATATCCCTGTCGTGACATCCGCCAAATACCCGTATCTTTACAGACACTTGGCGGACGCCCGCGAAAAATGCAGACAGAGAAAAGCCCGCGAGACCTTTCTCTGCCTTTCTTTCACACTATTCCGTAACTGTTACCGTATCCAGATATTTAAACTGTCCGCCCTCTACGACCTTGACAATCGCCACATTCTTCTGTGCGTCGCCGTTTTCGTCAAAGGTGATCGCTCCGGTCACACCCACGAAGTCACTCGTATCTGCCAGTGCCTGACGGATCGCTTCGCCGTCCGTGGAACCCGCGCGCTCGATCGCATCGATGACTACACAGTAAGCGTCATAGCCGAGCGCCGATACCGCAGGAATGATCGCGTCTCCGCCCAGATATTCCTTAAAGCCCGGAACGAATTTCTTCGCTTCCTCGGAAGCGCTTGCATCATTCTCATCATAGAACGTAGAGAGAACAACACCTTCCGCCGCTTCACCGGCCACGTCGATAATTGCTTCGTTTTCCCATGTATCCCCGGCACAGATCAGAGCATCGATGCCGAGCGCTCTTGCCTGCTTGATGAATGCACCGGCCACCGTAATCGAAGAAGGAGCAAAGATAACTTCTGCGTCCGATGCCTTGATATTTGTCAGGATTGAGTTGTAATCGGAATCATTTGTCTGGATGACGCCTTCGGAGACAATCGTACCGCCGGACTTTTCAAAAGACGCCTTAAAGAAGTTAGCCAGACCTGTGGAATAATCGTCGCCGTTCTGATATACGATCGCCGCTTTCGTATAACCCTGCTGCGTGCAGTAGTTAGCCATAACCGTACCCTGGAACGGGTCAAGGAAGCATGTCCTGAAATAATAGTCGTTCCCTTCCGTTACCATCGGATTCGTACAGGAACAGCCCATCGCCGGAACTCCCGCATTTTTGAAAATGTCTCCTGCGGCAATGGAAACACCGGAACCATAAGAGCCAAGTACCGCTACAACGCCCTCCTGCTCTACCAGACGGGTCGCCGCCGTTGTCGCCTCTCCCTTGTCGGACTTATTGTCCACAATAACGAGCTCCACTTTCTTTCCCAGCACTTCCGGATATACCTGATTCGCATACTTGATGCCGTCCACTTCCTGAGAGCCGCCGCCGCCGTTTTCCCCTGTCAGCGGTTCAAACACACCGATCTTGATCACTTCCGCCGAGTCACCACCTGCATCCGCAGCAGCCCCTCCTTCGGAAGACTTTCCGCATCCCGCCAGCATAGTCGCTGTCATGGCTGCGAGTAACAACAGTGATATTACTTTTCTTTTCATAATCTATCCTCCTGCTCAGTTTGTCCGTATAGCAAAGACATTTGTCTTTCTTGCCTGACATTCCTAGTTTACCGCAACCTCCTCCTATACGCAAGGATTTTTTGTCAGTTTTTCTTTTTTCTGTAGGCCCGCGCCCCCTCTCTGTGCTCATGCTCCTACAATCCCGCTGCGATAACAATACTGGCCACGATGCCGGCGAAGGTGGAGAGCAGAGCACCCGTCAGCGTATACCTTGTCTTCGTCACTTTTGCTGCCATAAAATAAACCGACATCGTATAAAATACGGTCTCCGTACAGCTCATCATGATGGAAGTCACCAGGCCGATGTAAGAGTCCGTGCCATATTCCTTGAAAATATCAAGCACAAGCCCCGTCGCCGCAGAAGAGGAAAACATTTTGATAATCGTCAGCGGCACAAGTTCCGCCGGGAACCCAAACGGCTTTGTCAGTACGCCGAGCGCCCTGCCGATAAACTCCAGAAAACCGGATGCCCGCAAAATGCCGACCGCCACCATCAGACCGATCAGCGTTGGCATGATCTGGATAACAACATGAAAACCGTCCCTGGCTCCCTTGATAAAATTTTCGTACAGATCTGTTTTCATCAGGAGTCCTTCTGCCACAATATAGAAGATTACGAGTGGAATAATGATGTTAGATAGATTTGTCAGTACAGAAAGCATAAAAATTTCCGGGCAGTCGTTTATTCCATATATATGCGACCATGCCCGGAAACAGAATACAATTCAATATTTAGTTAATGGAAAGGTTGCTCCAGCCATCATCCGGAACGAGCGTAACATAAGTCTTGCCGGTATTGATCTCGATCTCGTTTCCATCCGAATCAAAATAGCGGGTCGGCTCCGTATCGCTTACCTTACCCCAGGTAACCGGAATTGCCTTACCGTTTGTAATATAATAGCCATCCTGATTCGTATCGATACAGTTATAGATCAGATAACCGTTCTCGTCATACTGCTTGAATGTACATTTCTGGATCAGCACATTTTTAAAGGTAAGAACTGCATCCCCGTTGCCCGGATCTTTATGAAGGTTTCCATAATCATAATAATCATAGGTCTGTGTCTCTTCATTATATTTTAATGTAGACTGATTATGTTTGAACGGAAGTACGATCTCTTTCGCATCGATCACGCCGTCCTCGCCTTCCAGTGTCAGTTCTTCATCAGAAAACCGGTAATGCGGACCCGGATAGAACTCGTCATACTCTTTGGAGTAATGAGAAGCGTCAAACTTGGAATCCAGATTTCCTGTACAGATATACTCTGTGAACTCTCTTGCCTTGCCGTTGTTTACCCTATCAAATCCGCCGCTGAAATGCGCTGCATAATCGTTTGCAAGATACGGATCGATATAGAACGGGCCGCCGTCATGGCAGAGCACTGCGTTCCACTCGGCTGCAAGCAGGATATTCGTCGGTCTGGTGCTGCGGATACTTCCGAGCTGTTCGATCTTCCCCCAGTCTTTCACGATAGCCATCAGACGTGTGATCCTGTCATTTTTCGTACTGTTCATGATCTCATAGACAACATCTGCCTCTGACAGCCCATAATGCGGTAATGCTGTCTTTTCATTGTCTACCATCGCCGCAATCGGTCTCTGGTTTTTGAGACTTTCGTCGATCCACTCATTGGTAATCTCACTGCGGTACATGCCGTCATGATTCTCTTCTTCTGTCTCTTCCGCCTCTGTCTCTTCTTCCGACTCTTCTACTTCTGCCTCAATTGTTTCCTCCGGAATATCTTCTAATAAAGAAGCGCTTTCTTCCTCTGCCTTCTTACCGCAGCCGCTCAGAACCATCGCTGTCAGCATCACGGAAGTTAAAAGCAAAACTGATTTTCTTTTCATTGGTTCACCAAATTCCTTTCATTTTGTTTCGTTACTTACTCAGGTGCCTCAATTCCTTTTCCTATCATACTACAATATGACGGGAAGTCCAACTGGTTTTTATTACAAAAAAATGAAGTTTTTCTTTCCAATTTTCCTATTTTTTAACAGCCGGCGCAGCCTTTCTATGCGATTACAAGAGGCACTTTCGCCTCCTGTGCCTTCCTGATACACTCCTGAGAGACCTCACTGTCTGTAATAATCTTGTAAACATCTCTGATTGGACAGATGACTGACAGATAACCGCCGCCAAATTTACTGCTGTCCGCCAGCACATACACTTGATCCGTCGTCTGGAAAATCGCTTTCTTTACCTGCATCTGCGGTGTGGCAATCGATGTGATGCCAACGTCAAAATTGATACCGTGGACACCGATAAAAGCCTTGTCCACACAAAACTGTTCGATATTGCGTATGGCGGCGTCTCCCATCGTCGCCGCCAGATGGCCGCCCACATAGCCTCCTAACATATATAATTCCACATGCGCCGCTCCGGCAAGTTCATTTCCCACAAGCAGAGAATTCGTGACAATCGCCAGACGCTTCTCCGGATGCTGTCGGATATGGGCTGCCAGATAAAAGGTACTCGACGCATCATCCAGTATGATCGTGTCCGTATCTTCCAGAAACTCATAGGCGCATGCGGCAATCTTTTTCTTACGCTCCGTGTGGCGATAAATGCTCTCAGCAGCATATTTCCGTTCCGGTTCTCCGCCAATCCTCACCGCCCCTCCATGAGTCCGTTTCAGCAGCCCTTCCGCATCCATATTTTTAATGTCATTGCGTATCGTCACCTCCGAGCAGTTCAGTTCTCTGCTCAGCTCCGCGACACGCACTTTTCCCCGTTCTTTTATCTGCTGCAAAATCTTCTGTCTGCGTTCCTCCATCTATGCCTCCCCACAGCCATGTGTCAGCGCATTCTCACTCTGTTCCTGCCAAGATGTCTGGCGACCATCTGAAAAATGTCAATAAATTGGTCGCCGAAATCCTGCTTCGGAATGATAAAGGCTCTCTCTTTCTCATAATAGATGCCAATCGTCTTTGGCGTCACGACCGCCCTCTCGATCTCCTCCCAGGAATAGTGATGCAGATTTTCCCCATATTCTGCAAAGATCCCTTCCTCTTCCGAAAAGGTATATATAACCGGATTACAATATTCGGGATTGGTCAGCACCTGCTTTTTTGCTCTCCTGCTGAGCTGAAACGGCATATTTCCGAGAAAGAGCAGCGCCGCCGCAAGATAAAGCGCCACACTGACAGCACCTGTTTTTCCTGACAGATACATAAAGACGCCTGTAAACGCCACAGCCAATCCAAGGATATTGATCAAAAATCCACTGAATTTCGAATACGCATGAAACAAAAGAAAATCAAACAGTGCTTCCTTCGTCATATGTACCGTTATCTTGTTCATAAGTCCTCCTTTACAGCCTCAACCGGTCCGCCCGGCGTTCTCTGTAAAAAAGTCCTTTTATATCTTAACATATAAAAGGACTTTTTACACTCTTAATTTCTGTCTTAATTTCCGTTATAAGCCCATCCGTCCGGACTATAGATACCTTTCTGCCGTTTCTGCATATATTTGTCAAACGCCGCCGTAATAAACGGGCAGAGGAACAGGGTGATAATCGATGCCGTCGCGCACTGCGCGGTTGCCATGCTCACATAAGGCGCCATTGTCGGGTCAGCCTCCGCCACTGCCGCCGGTGTCATGGCAGAATTCAGAGCCGTTGTACCGATCGCTGCCCCCATCGCATTTCTCTCTTTCCTCGGGAGCAGCAGATTAATGACAAAGAAGAAGAGGACCGCCGTCGCTGCAGAGATCAATCCGAGTACGATACCGGACGCACCGGCCATGAGAATCGTCTTCACATCTGTCTTGGCACCGATCGAAATCGTCATAAAAAAGGTGACGATCGGCTGCGCCTGTCTGCAGGCATCGCGGAAACCTTTGTCAAGATTCCCCCATACGAACCCGATGAGCAAAGGCACAAGTACTGCAATCAGAGACTTGATCGGGATGTTTGCCAATCCTGTCGCACCCAACGCGATCAGGGTAAAAAACGGTCCGTCATTCAGAGAAAGGACAGAGATCGCTCCCGTATCTGTCGCATTCCCAAACTGCGATGACAGCGATATGTAAAGAGAGCCGTTGGAATTTGTAATCGCTGCGATCAGTACAAAAGGCGCAATCCCTAAAAATCCTTCCGGCCCACAGATCGTGCCTACGATAAGCCCCACGATCACACCAAGGACAAATTTCGTACCTGTCATGATCACACCCTTGTACAGCGGCATCCCCACCTGCTTGACGTTGATCATGGAGCCGCATACGATCAGGAAGAAACCCATCATACAGGAATTTCCTTCATAGAACAGCGCTGTCACATAACCACCGATCTGAAAAACCTGCGGAACGAAAGTCGCCAGCAGTACCGCAATCACAAGCGGAATGATGACAAGGCCGCCCGGAAGGTTTTTCATCTTATTCAATATATTAAGATCCGTCTGTTTATTCACATCTTTCGATTGTTCGCTCATTGTTTTCCTCCTCTATTTTACTATATTTAAGTACTCTGCTATACTTCCACACAGGGCGCACATCTGGCTGCCTCCCGAAACAGTCGGTCCACGATCTCACATGCGGAAGTATCCGTACCTGTCAGACCGCCTTTGCCGACGATCGGCAGTCCGTCATAGCTGCCGACAAGCCGTCCGATGTCCGTCTGCGGAATCACGTAGTCGATGACTTCGATACATTCCACGCCGAGCTGATGACAGACATTCACCATCGTATCTCCACCTGTTGTATACAGTCCCGCTATCTTTTCTCTGCCAGCCAATTCCAGAACCTGAGAAATAATAATGCCCAATCCTCCGTTGATCCGGTTTGCGCTCATGCCATCGGCATAATGTCTTTTATTGTCTTCTTCTTCCAGATTAAGGACAGGTCCATGCAACGCCGTCTCAAAAAGAATCGCCCGCGGCGGCGCTTCCGACTCCAGCAGGTCAACTGCGATGTGGATCGCCCGGAACGCCTCATCGAGTGCATCGTCGCCGCCTTCGATCAATATGAGCGGATCTACGCTGATCCGTACATGCCGCTGATCTTCACAGAGGATTTCCATCTGTCGTTTTGTGACCGGTGTGGCGCTTCCCGCCGCAATGAGAACGGTCTTGCCCGCCTCATCGGCCGTCGGTGGCACATTATCTTTCTCCACATCGATCAACCCCCGGCAATATGCCAGTTTGGAAGTAAACGGCCCCGGGTCCACGCTGACGACATCCCAGCCGAGCGTAATACACGCCTGCGCAATACTTTCCACATCTTCCAGGGTAATGGCATCGACAACGATAACCTGGCAGCCATCCTCCCGCAGACGTTTCATCGCTGTCCTGATCCCATCGCTGCCCTCCAGCACATTGTCCAGAGTAACAAGACCTGCTTTTCTCCTTGTCTGTCCCGATAAAAGCCGGGGAATATAATTTTCCCTGACCGGCGTCCTTACGTCTCGTGCCACCGGTGTGTTAATCAGCGCGACACCGTCGATCACGGAATAGCCGCCGACCAATATTCTTCTCGACTGCGGCATGGCAGGTACGACTACGGCAACCGTATCGTTGTCAAGTTGATCGAGCATGGCGTCAATCTCTACGCCGATACCACCGCGCATCGTCGTATCGGTCCGTTTCTGGAAATATTTGACACCCATATTTTTTAATGTAATTGTAGCATCCTTTACTTTTTCATATGCTTCATTGGCAGGAAGTGGCCGGCTGTTGCTGCTAATGATGACAGCATCCAGCGCTTCCGCACGCTCTGCCTTCGAAGCCGCTTCCACATTAAAGAAAACGTGTGTCTTTGCTCCGCTTCTCGCAAGCAATACCCCTGTCGTTGTTGCACCTGTCAGATCATCCGCAACTACTCCGATCGATGGCATAGTAACCCCTCTCTTTCTCTTAATTTTCCATTATTTTACATTTCTCTCATGCTGCTTTGCCGCATACTCTGCCACTACCCTCGTCGATTCGATCAGACTGACACAGCCTGCAACCCCCTTGCCGGCAATGTCAAATGCCGTACCGTGATCGACGGAACTTCTGATAAACGGAAGTCCGAATGTAAGCGTTACAGATTTCTCAAAATCAAGTGTCTTACATGCAATGTGCCCCTGATCATGGTAGAGGGAAAGAATCGCATCGAATTTCCCTGATTTTCCGATATGAAATACGGAATCTGCGGGACAGGGACCGATCGCGTTAATTCCTCTTTCTTTTGCCGCTTCCACTGCCGGACCGATGTCCGTGAGCTCTTCCGTTCCAAACAGGCCATTGTCACCATTATGCGGATTCAATCCGGCAACGGCAATCAGTGGATTTTCAATCCCCACTTTGCGCAGTTCCCTGTCAATATTGATCACATTCTCCAAAATGACATCTTTCGTCGCATAATGGCAGGCATCTACAAGAGACATATGACGACTGGCAAAAAACACTCTCAATTTATGGCAGGAAAACATCGTCAGTGCATAGGGAGAATTCGTCGCATGTTGATATATTTCCGTGTGACCCGGTTCTTTTACCCCGACCAATTTGATCGCACCTTTGTGAATCGGTGATGTCGACACCGCGTCGATCTTCCCCTCCATGCCGAGAGAGATTGATTTCATGATCCAGTCGATCGCCATCTGCCCTGCCAACTTCTGTTCTTTCCCCCATTCAATGGAGTCCGTATCATAATCACCGGTCTCCAGAATATCCACGATTCCATACACATACTCTGCCTCTGACGGATCAGAAATGAAATGATATTTTAATTCCTTGCCTAATACTTTCGCCGCCCTATCCATAATCGCCTGACTACCAATGACAAAAGGTCTGCAACAATCATGGATTTCCTGAGAGAGCATCGTTCCCACTACGATCTCCGGTCCGATTCCTGCCGGATCTCCCATCGTAATCGCTGTTACCGGTTTGAATTTTTCGCTCATATTTCGTTTTCCTTTCGATATATTTTGTTTATCTGTTTTTATATTTTCATTCTATATCTATTTTTTTCGTTTTTACAACTGTTTTTTGTCATTTCGTATAGTTTCATACTTTTCATATGTCATATTTGTGCATTTTGCATTACTTTTTTTAATATTATTTTCGTTTTGTTTCGTTTTTACTTTTGCTTACTTCCACTATAATTGGTACAGGTAAATTTTCGGTAATACAAGTCTGAATTGACAACATTCCAAATATGAGAAACAGATGAATGCACAGAACAGAAAGTCTTTAATCAGATTTTAAGCGAAGACTTGCCTCATGGAACAGAGAAAACGCAAAAAGAAAATCCAGAAGCTGCAACCCTCCGGATTTATATATATAGTAATATTTCAGGTCCGCGCTCCCGCGTAGGGAGCGACTCGTTGTTTGGCTTGCATATGCCTGATTGGTGTTTATTTCAATCCACGCTCCCGCGTAGGGAGCGACACCGGAATAGATGGACTACTACCGCTATTGTGGAATTTCAATCCACGCTCCCGCGTAGGGAGCGACTCATGTTCTGACCAATCTCTACCCACTTATCTACAATTTCAATCCACGCTCCCGCGTAGGGAGCGACCCTTTTTCAGCGTATCACAGTACAAGGATTTCTGTATTTCAATCCACGCTCCCGCGTAGGGAGCGACTAACATAATATGTTTAATCATTAATGTAATATCTATTTCAATCCACGCTCCCGCGTAGGGAACGACTCAGCGGCGTTTTTATCAATTTTTGCCGTTATCTCGATTTCAATCCACGCTCCCGCGTAGGGAGCGACTCAAAAATCCACCGCTCAAACTTATCTGCTGACGATTTCAATCCACGCTCCCGCGTAGGGAGCGACACAGTCAGCTGGTGTAAAGCATTTTTACTTGACATTTCAATCCACGCTCCCGCGTAGGGAGCGACATGTATCCATACCTGTTTAGCTCTCTTAAAAAAAGATTTCAATCCACGCTCCCGCGTAGGGAGCGACGTCATGGCGACAATAGACAGATTAGACATCCAAATAATTTCAATCCACGCTCCCGCGTAGGGAGCGACAAAGAACACCTACCGAAATGGCAGATGCTCTTTAATTTCAATCCACGCTCCCGCGTAGGGAGCGACTATCATTTGATAGGGAGATTATACCACAGAAAGATTTCAATCCACGCTCCCGCGTAGGGAGCGACGATATAGACGCATCCATACTGACAGACCACATGATATTTCAATCCACGCTCCCGCGTAGGGAGCGACTAATTATAGCTCTCTTTTAGATATTTGTCAAACAATTTCAATCCACGCTCCCGCGTAGGGAGCGACTTTCAGAAAATTTATAAATCCCCGAAAGAAACTATTTCAATCCACGCTCCCGCGTAGGGAGCGACACATTATCGCTGGAAAAGGATTACGAAAAACTTGTTATTTCAATCCACGCTCCCGCGTAGGGAGCGACATAAGAAAACAGCTTTAAAAGGCATAAAGGGAGAAATTTCAATCCACGCTCCCGCGTAGGGAGCGACAGCAAAAGTCACTAATTTTTAAAGCCTTAGAGATTTTTGCTAAGACAATACTGACAAATTACAATATTATTGTTTCATATAATAACTTAAATCATTGTGTTTTTGTTACTTTTTCATGGTGCGAACCTCTCAGGCATTTAATGTCAGCTTATTGTTCGCACCAGTTTAGATCATCAAAATACCTTCTGCCTCATAGGAATCTTTGCTGCCGAAATGTTCCACTTTTGTCTGATAATGATTTCCCAAATAGTAAAACCGCAGGCTGTCTTCCTTATCGTTGATCAGCGACACAAGCCGGTCTTTTAACAGTAATAATTGTGAGGCATCTAAAATACACTCAAAAACAGAGTTCTGCACGCGCTGTCCATAATTTACGCATTCCCTGGCAACCTTACGCAGGCGCGTTTTTCCCGCTGCGCTTTGCGTACAGACATCGTATGTAATCAATACTAACATACAAACACCTACTTCCAAAAAAATGGGGGATATTCTTCGATGTCGCCCCGAATTGTTCGTGCAAGCAAAAGCGCCTGCACATAGGGGACCAGTCCCCATTCGACTTTTTCTTTTAAATACGGGTGTGTGATCCCTTCCTTTTTACGATTCTGCCATGCGTGAAAAAATACTTTTCGGCCGTCATCATTTAAGAAAACCGCATGATCTTTTTGTTTCTCAAAATGATTCGTCTGAATCGCCTTTGTGTTGATCAGTGTCAGAATAAATCTGTCCGCCATAACCGGTCTCAATTCTTCCATCAGGTCAAGGGCCAGCGAAGTCCGGCCCGGCCTGTCTCTGTGCATAAATCCTACATATGGGTCCAAACCGACACTTGACAGCGCATTCGCGCAGTCCCCTGCAAGTACCGTATAGGCAAACGACAACAGGGCGTTGACATTGTCCAGAGGTGGTCTGCGGTTCCTCGTTGTAAACATAAAATTTTCTTTTTGATTCAGAATCATATCGTCCACCACGGAGAAATACTGCTCCGCCGCTTTCCCTTCGAATCCCCGCAGCTCATCGAGAGCCGTCGCACCATCGATTTCCGGTAACATATCGTACAAAGCATGTGATACTTGCTTCAACCTTTCCGCATTGACACGATACGCATGATCCCGCAATGTTCGTTCTATGCTCCATCTGCAGTTAAAGACCTTGCCTGCAATCATGTTTTTCGCATATGCGGCGCTTCTGCTCTCATTGTCTGATATTCGGTACTGCTCCTTTCGAAGCAATACATTTCCATATTCTTTGCCGACGACTCTGGCTAAAAATGCACCTCTGGGCGAAAAGAAAGTCATTCCAATCTTCCTCTGCGCACAGGCTCCCATCAGCGCCGGGCTTGCCCCTTTATAAGTAAAGCATATCATATTTTCCAGCGTGTGCAGCGGAAATCTGCCAAGCGTTTTTTCGTCTTTCAATATTACCACATTTTCGCCATCAAGCGTCAAATAACAATCCTCAGTCATAACATATAATGTATTTAATAATTTCCGCATATCAACACCTCCGTACTCTCCGGCATCCGGTTATATGTTTATGGCTCCTGTCTTTCATCAGCGAGTCTTATATGCCGTTCCATGTAATCCCTGACTTTCATTGCCTTTTGCAGTTTGGGCACGCACAGATTTTCCAGTGAACACGCTTTACATTTTTTCGAACTTTTACTGCCTGGCGTATGTCCTCTCTGATAAAGGTCATGCATTTCCTGCGCCGTCTTTTTTACCTGCTGTCGCAGGTCGTCCGTGAATTCGACATGGCTGCGCCGCCTGTTCTCTCCATAATACAAGTATCCTTCCGGTATCCTGATCTGAAACATCTCTTCGAGACAGATCGCCTGGGCGCAAAGCTGTAATTCATCCGCATTGTTCTCTTTGGGTACTCCGCGTTTATATTCTATCGGCACCGGTGCCCATGTCCCGTCATATCCAAACAGCAGAACACCGTCTGCATCCTCCCGAAACTCCACAACATCGCACTGTCCACTGAGTCCCAGCTCACGGGAAGCAATACGTAGTCCTCTGACTGTCAGCAGACTGCCTCTCTTCTCAAAAGAGCCCTCATCATGCGCCTTCTTATGCATCAACTCACCGGCTGTCGTTCTGCCATTTTCCTCCCACTGTTGTTCGATATTTATGATCGCCCACTGCCTTCTGCAAAACGCAAAGTGCTGAATGCCGGAAAGCATGAGATAATCTTCTTCCGCATACATCATCAGATACCTTCGATCTCTTCCAGTTGTAAATCAGGCAGAGAACCGACATGAATCTCATAATCCGCAAATTCCTTCGGATCGTCCACTTTCGTCCCGATCCCGACCAGTCTGTGAACTTTTGCGGAAGAATATTGTCCCATGGGACAGTTATGCCTCCACCAGTACACTTTACACACTTCCATACTCCCATCCGGCCTTGCGGAAGAGCTGTCATTGACAAACAGCGTACGCAGAGCCTCTTTGATCTTTTCCGCATCTTCATCGCTGAATCCGGTTTTTTCCGCAAGCTGATAATTGATACTTCCTTTGACTACATATAACGCCGAGGATATTTTATGTTTCATACCCATCGTATCCGCCGATTTCTTCCCGTCTTTCTGCGTCTCACCATTGACGCTTTTCGTAATCTGCATACTGTCGATTGAGACAGGCACTACGCTGAATGCGGAGTGTACGGAGACCGGTCCCCTTACACCTACGGACACACTGTCCCCTTTGAATGCAAACACCTGGCCGAAACTGCGGACGTCAATCCACTTTTCGCAGGCCGCCTTTGCATAAGCGTCTTTGTCTTTATTTTTCAGCGCCTGATTCATTGTTTCATTGCTCTTTGCCCTGTCGGCCAGACTTTTACATCCGTCGTCGCAGCGCTCGTCGCTCTGCACAAAAATAGCTTCTCCCATATCCTGCAGGCGGTTCCTGATCTTCCGTTTGATACACACGTCGGAAATCTCTCCAAAACCATCGTATGTCTCGCGTGGCCTGTTTCCATTCAGGGGATCCCCGTTTGGATTTGCGTTCTTCACCATTACCAATACTGCAAAGTCAATTTTGTTTGTAAATTCACCCATTGCTATTCTCTCCTCTACTCTTCTTCCTCTGCATCTTCCTGCGTATTATTGTAAAAATGATTCTTCATATATTCCAGCTGTTTATAATATCCCGGCAGATACCATTCCGACAACGCCATATTGCTGTACATGTCGCCTGACATATGTGTCATAATTTCAAGCGTCCACTCTTCAAACTTTTTCCACTCATAATTCGTTAACTTTCTTTCATATGCGTTCAAATTCTCTTTTATCGTCTGAGATGTTTTCGCCGGCCTGCTGCTGTATGCATTCCAGTACCGTTTTGCATTCGTCGTTCGCCGGTCTCTGACTTTTCCACTTTCATCACGCTCATACATCGCCCGCTGTTCCATATAGTCATAAACTGCCAGCAGTCTGCCAAACAAAACATTACGGTCATCCAAATGTTCCTTCAGAAAATTGTCCATCGTTCCATACTCCTTTTCGTAATTGTAACGGATCATTGCACAGGTAACACATAATGAGTCGTTATACCAGATAAAATCACTCATTGTCTCCGGCATGGAGGCACGTCTTACTGCCGCTTTGATCAGGTCTGCCGGAATCTTCCTCCCTTTCCGTGTGATGCACGGAAGCAGCCGTTTTACCGTCGCCCGGATCAGCTTGCTGTCCGCCTCAAGCCAATCTGACCGCTGTACGCCGTAGGCCGCAAGTGCCATCGCTCTGGGCGATGGGCTGCTTTCACAAGTGATCCTTTCCTTTCCGTCTTCTGACCGTTCCAGCCTGACTGTACGCCGCCATTTGCAATGCTCTTGCCAGTCCAGCACGGCGTCAATATACTGTCTTGCGCCCATCTCGTCATAGTATACGATGGAAAGCCGGCCAGTCGTCGCCGCTTCCAGCGCGATGATCGCAACTTTGTCATCCTCTTTGATCTTCCCTGCATAGCCGTTCACTGCACGCTGAAACTGTTCGGCAAAATATTTACCTGTATCATATTTTCTTGTCTTTGTCTGATACAACTCGATATGATCAAAATCAAAGTCAAAATCATCAATCTTTTGATAGGCATTGACAGAATCTTGCATTATATCCGGAAGCTGCATCTCTCTGTTGGTCATCCAATAGACGATCGCCGACTCGTCCCGTGTGTACCCCTGTTTCTGAATCAGCCATCTTAAAGCGTTATGCGCTTTCTGTGAAGTTTCATAGCCGACTGAAACTGCCTGTTCCTTTGCTGTAAACCGGCCACGGTATGTAAATCCGGATTCATCGTTTCCCGAGATCAGCTTTGCCTTATCCCCACTGTTACGGATCTTGGAAGGATGTTTGTCGGAGCAGGCCATGATCTTTCCCTCCACATAACACAACCCTTCCTCTCCGGCCTTTCGCTCATAATAGGCGCTGTATCTTCGATATAGCTCCTGATTCTTCCACACTTCCTCCGGCCTGCAGCCGCCGATGACCTTAAAGCGAACATTGGCTCCCGTCTGTCCCAGCCCCTGAATTTTCATGCTATCCGAAAGTCTTCCGGCATCATCCGGCTGCAACACATGATTTTCCACCAGATCATGAATCAGTGATCCTTTGGCAAGGTATTGATATACTGCCTGTACCATAGGATGCGTATATTCCGACTCTGCCCAGTCCCGCAGCTGTTCCATATACGCCTCATAATACTTCTCCCTGTTATCACCGGTATACAAAGTATAGTCCCCGGCCACATAACAGAGCTTGTCACATAACGGATGCGGGGCAATACCACTGCTTCTGGCAGCCGAATCTTCCGTGACCGGAATGACCGTTACGACATTGCGCCCCTTATCCAGTTTCACAGAGTCCAGAAAATTTCCATTCTCATCGATCTTCACTTCGATCTGGGCATTGAAGGTCGAGTGTGAGATGGGCAGCAATACCGCCTGACCGTTCCGCTCTATTCCTGCCTGATCGGCACAGGCATCATATGTCTCTGCCAGAGTCTTCAACCACGCCAAACAAATCACCTCCTTCAAACTCCTGCAATCCTCTGAAATTTTTACCCGGCACAAACTGCTTCTGCTTGGCATCCCTCAGGATATGCCTGATCTCACACTGTTCCGGACATGGAAAACAGATCATTCCGTCTTTCATCTGCACATTCCAGAGACGTACCGTCATTTTTCCCTTTTCTTCTTCCCGGACAGCCTCACCCGGATAAGTAATGCCATGTACCATAATACCGAATGACAGGTTCCTGCCACAGTACGCGCTCTCTCCCTCACCAAACGTGCACGGTTCCACATACCCCTGGCACTCCCTTGCCCCCAGGAATACATCTCTTCTTCCTCCCCGCTCTATCATCCGTTTCGCAATGTCGAAGTGCTTATTTTCATTCCGGTCATGCGCCAGGTCTTCTCTGTTCTCATTCCATTCAAAATGCGCTCTCACCTGATATTCCACATCAGACAAGTAGGTATAGTATGACAGATCGTTCCCACCGCTGTATCGGATCGGCCTGATTCCCTTTGACTCCGTCCGTATCGGTTTGATCACACGGCAGGCATCAATCACCCATGTAATTGTCGGTTTCCAGTATATGGATTCCGTGATTCCCTTTAGTGCCTGATAGGTCGGTATCTGATAGCTGCACTTTTCTCCACCTGTCTTTGACAGAGGATCTGTAAATAGTGCGTATCTGCCCGATACCTTGTATTCAATGATATTCGGCTTGTCCATCTCTCACCTGTCCTTTCTCATTTTGTATTTACAAAAATAATCGATCAAAGCTAAATGATCAGCGTCTCCCATTCGGATGTGATCCCACAGTCAGGATGATAGGCTCCGGGAGCAGCTACCATATAAAGTCCCGCTATCTGATCACTCACCGGCTCTATCAGCCCATTGTAATTTTTCCACTGATTTTCCCTGAGGTTTACCGTGTAGCGCTGTGCCTGTCGGATATATGTTTTTATCTCTGCCATATCAGATGTATTGCGGATAGACTCGATAATCCGTTCTCCATCTTTATAAGGTACGATCACGCCAAAAGACCTGTCATCAATAACCCTGTATGCCTTTCCCGCCGTTTGATACGCCTGATTCATATAGTTCTTCTTCTCCTGCAGCTCAAATCCCTCTGACAAAAGTTCCACAATATTGGTATCCAGATCTGTGACCGGAAAATTCATGCTGTCTGCCGCACTTTCATAGATACGTCTGTAGTATTCATCCATCCATACAGGTGTAAGCAGGCTGTCCTTCTTTTCAGTTTTTTCATATTGATATATGACACTCTCCGCCGCCCCGATACCTCTCTGCAGGTCCACCATATTCCCGGTGTGCTCGCCTTCCAGTGTAATCAGATGTATCACGCCCTGAGCCAGCTCTCCATTCCTGTTACACCGTCCGGCTGTCTGTGCCAGGCTGTCCAGGCCTGCCATCGACCGATAGACGCAGGCAAACGACAGATCCACACCTGCCTCGATCAGATTGGTGCTGACGACTATAATCCTTTCCTGCCTGTCCTCAAGCGCCTCTTTGATCGAACGGATTTTGTCACTTCTGTGCTGCGCGCATAAGTTTGTCGTCAGATATTCGACACGGAGCTTTTTCTCTTTCAGTATATCATACAATGTTCTGACCGCGGACTTTGTATTTAAGACAACAAGGATTGAATGATATTCTGACGTTCGTTCCATAATTTCTGTTCCCAGACTCTCCAATGTATATTTTTGGTTTCTTACCGGCGTATTGATTTTCACCCGCTCAAACCTGTGAAACCAGCCCATTCTGTCCGTGATCATATATTTTGGTACGCTGTAACAGAGCGGGCACTCCGCCTCTTCCAGTGTTGGCTGTGTTGCTGTGCATAAAACAATATTGGTATGGCAGACCGCATGTAAAAAGTTAATCATATAGTTAAATGTATGTACACATTTCAGCGGCATCGACTGCACTTCATCAATAATCACAACAGCATTGACCAGACGGTGCATCCGCCGTATCGAAACCTTCTCATCTGAAAAAAGTGTATTCATAAACTGGACAAATGTCGTACAGATGAAGGGGTCTTCCCAGTTTATATCATACCTGGAAAGCTTTTCACGCCGGTAATCCTCCTGCTTACTCTCTCCGCTTTCGTTATCATCCCTTCTGACTACCGATGAATGATGCTCCAGTATCCACGATTCGTTGCCGATCGCCTCACGGAATACCTGCGCATTCTGCTCCGTAATACTGATATAAGGCGATACATAGATAATCCGCTCCGTTTCCGGATGTAATCTGCAATATTCCAGCGCATAGGCGAGACCGCTGAGCGTTTTACCACCGCCTGTAGGAATGGGCAGACAATAGATGCCGGCAGGATGTCCGGCAAACTGCCTGCACGCATCCTGCAACACATTTCTGGCATCGATGATCTCCCGTTCCCGGTCCGTAAGCTGCGAAGCTGCGGCTGCCTGTAGCTTGTCCTGCATATAAACGTCAAAATTTCTGAGCGCTGTCCCAAAGATTTCTCCGGTATCAGTCCCTCGTCCTTTCGACAGTGTATCAATGCCAGCCATGAAATCTGAGGTCGCCTCCCAGTCAGAGTCGATCAGAATCGACAGTATAAGCCGCTGCATACATGCAAGCATAAAATATTTACAGTCAGATAACATCTTATTGGCCTTTTGACCATATCTGCCTGACAATAACGGCGTCAGTCTTGTATAAAGTTCCCTGATCCGCTTCCAGACCATATCAAATTCAGTCGACGCGTTTGTGAATATTTTATCAACCTCATATTCATGCAAATAGTCCCGACCCGCGTTGTCACATGCCTCCCCATAGTCTTCGACTATCTGTAATTTCTTCGAAAATAAATCGATATTTTCATTATTCACACAATCAAACAATCCATGGTGCGCTGCAATCGCATAGGAAATCATTTCCACCATGAATCTCACATTGCCGGAAAGGCCGTGATACATATCATACAGATATTTTGCGCCTGCCGAAGCGTGTGCGACCATCCCCTTCAGCTTACGCCTTGTCCTGTCATCGGCCTGTATATAATCCGCAAACGCCTGCTTATTCTTTCCCAGATCATGAAAGATACCACACAATGACATAACATGGGAAATCCCGCACCGCCTGCCCTTTTCCCTGCACAAATAGGTCGTTTTTTCGGTATGTTCCGCCACCGATTCTTTTCTCTCAAGTCTATCGTTTGAAATATGCGCGATCATGAAATCTACCCTCTTTCGTTTAATCATTCTCATTCCAATTTTATAGATTACCCATTAGAGCTCATAATAGAATTCTGCCATGGCTATTTTATTGTTAACGATTCTTTTCAGTTCACAGTCTTCATGAACCAAACAATTTTGAATGATTTTGTCGCTTGCTCCTGTTATTTCTTTGATAACAGAATCGCTTAATCCAGCCTTTAGAAGCTGTCCTATTCCGTATTTTATAATGCTCGTCACACTGGTAACATCAATCAAAGCGCCAAGATAATCTGGGATTCCAGAATACGATGTTACATCAGCCCATGGTTCCCCTGAACAATTAACAAACAACGAGTCTTTCTTGGTGACTATTTTTCTTTCTAAAACGAATCTTTCCATTCTGCCTAATTGTATTGCCAATTTAGGCGGCAGTCTAAGTTCAAATCCATTTACCGTAACAAATCCATATATACTATCACAATCACTCCATTTTATTTTTCTCAGTTCACGGTATGTAAGCCCATATGCCGTCATCATTTTAATGCCAATAGCTGCCATTGCTTTTTTAAATTTTGTTTCATCAATCCAATCTTGTCCATCAAGTTGCTCATCTGTCCACTTTATAATTTTCTCTATCTGATCCGACGATAAAGCTTCCTGCTCTACAATTCCCGCCAGCATGTCACACTTCAAAATGTAAGACATCATTTGTTTCATATAAGAGTTTTCCCGTAATCTATTATATGAAATCGCGTCATACAATTCAGGATTTACAATGTCTGTTGTCTTTCGAATGTAATTGAATAGCTGGCCAATAACAGTCGAATAACGCTTTGCCTTTGTTTTACTTTTAATTCTTCTTACTTCTTCAACATTATAAATTAAGCTTTTTAGTATAAACTCTACATCGATGCCTTTTAATAAGATGCGAAAAGAATCTCCAGACAATGAGTTGCCCCAATACGTTTCCAGATATTCCTCAAAATTCGCAACATCACTTTTATAATCCGGATATTCTTTAATAAAATTTTCTATGATACTTTTATAGTTCATATTTCTTCCTTCCTTTCAATTTTTAACATTATATATTTTATTTTGTCAATATTTTTAAAATATAAGTTTTTATGTTATTATTTTTCGCTTAATCTTTGATATATCTCCAATGAAACCATTTTTCTATATACTTATCTGTCGGCAATTCGTGTTAAATAAAAATTATAATATAAAAAAACGAAGAGCCCGAAAGCTCTCCGCCTTTAAACATGTATTCCATAAAAAATGTCTCTACTCTTAATTAATCCCCGTTATCCCTAACGTTCCGTCAACAGACTTGAAAATAATATTCGGGGTAGCATCTCCCATGACGACACCGGCCATCGTCTCTTCCAATGCCTGCACATCGACCGCCGCGATCGTCGCGCATCTGTCCTCAGTAAAAATCACATCCGCTCCCAGTTTCATAAAGGCGTCCTTATCCTCAACAACGTCCCCATTTACGGCCACCGGATAACTGCACAGACCGGCAAGCGCTTCCATGTCCTGATTGGAGACTGCTGCCTGAATTTCTTCCGCAAATGCCGCGATCTCGCCACTGTCTCCTTGCTCCTCCAAGTCATTAAAGTTTTCATTTTTCTCTTCTGCTTCGCTCTCTGCCTGTCCGCTTTCCTCACCGGTCTCTTCTACAGCAACTTCCTCCACTGCTTCTTCCGGCAGATTGTTCACCTCCGCTTCCTGAGCCCCACAGCCTGCACAGCCCAACACCATAGCTCCTACAACAACTAACAATTTCCACTTTTTCATAACGTTTCCTCCTGATGTCTTATTCTTTTGTGCCGCACCTATTATTATACGTTATGAACATTTTTGTGTCAAATGGCATATTATTTTTATGTTGAACACCATCACTCTTTAAAATCACATTTCAATTCCTAAACCAAAGCTGGTTTCCAGCAAGCACATTTCGGAAAGAAAACCATGTCGGAAAACCCATTGCCCGCTCAGCATGTCCACAATTAACTGCCTTAATTCATGAAAATCCATTGTAATATACAGTTTCAATGATTCGTATGTTTCTGTTCAAGACCAGTAGTTTCCAAGTTCTTTGCTACTGGTTGTGTACCATATTTCTTGATTGGCAAAATTCCCGTGATATATGCCAGCTTTAAGAATGCTCCCGATAGAAGGCTTTAAATAATTCTCTCAGCAGGTTAATATATTTTCTTTGAAGTTTTTTATTATTTTTATCCTCCCGAAACAGACAGTCCCACTCATCAATAAAAATAATAAACTGTTCTTTTATCGATGCATTAATATTTGCCAATACCGACGGCAAGAAAATATCTGTATATCGGATACACCCGGGATACTCCCTTTCCAACTCGGCAGTCACTTATTCCTGAATATAGCTCATTATTTTAATAGTAGGATCTCTTTTCAAATAATTTTTACTCATTTATAATCTCAAAAATTATATTTATGAATTTCTATGAAAAAATAACTAATACTTTTCCTTTTGCTAATCTTGCATGAATACTACATCATTGCCTGGCAACAGCATATTTTTCTACCAAAGGAAAACAATTCTGCACCACCCGTTGATAAGATTCTGTTATTTCCTCCTCCGTAAAGCGCTTTCCCTTGGCACGAATTACTTTGTCTATCACATTCTGCTTATCTTCACATCCAAACAAAATCTTCTGTTGTCTGTTAATAAAAAACGTAGTTGCATCAATTTCTAACTGTCTGGTACTTAGTGCCTCGCAAAGCTCCAACACATCGATAAGTATCTTCATGGATAAATCCTCCATGCTCGTTGCAGACTTCAAACAATCCTCAAATTCAATTCCTTCTTGAATAAATCCATTCTTTTCTACCAGAATATCTTCCATTACACAATCCTGTAAAGTATCAGCTACCTGTTGGCTAAACGGGCCATAAACATAAAGCTTATAATTTGGATCTATATCTGCACCTAATGCCTTGCAAAAATAAATAATTTTTTGAAGCCTTACACGTCCTGCAACATTTCCACCATTTTTGTCCACTAACTGAACCATAAATGATTGTAATTCCATAAGATACCTCCTAAGTGTAGTATTTTGTCATTGATCAAGGAACAAGGTAAATACTTTTTATTATAATTTTAATATGCACAAGTCATATATTAGAAGATCAGTTAATCTCTTCTCTCATTTCATTTAGCTTGACTCTCAGCTTCTTTTCTCGCTGTTGAGTGGCTTCCAATTCTACTTGCGTTTTATTTATCTCATCCATACGCCTTGTAAACTCATCAGAATATAGCTGCTGACATCTTTCCCGTGTTTCTTCCGCAATCTCATCTTCTGCATAAATACGCAAAATTCCAATCTTAAGGTCAGAAATACTACGTAGTGTAAAGGAGTAATATTGAATAGGACGTTTTTCATCATCATGCTTTGTGACTACTGGGATGGCTGGCAACTGTTTATAAGATTCCTCCTCAGACTGCATATCGGGATTCTGTTCATCATTATAGAATTTGATTTCAAACATATGTTTAGCTGTGGAGCCCGTTGCTAAATCAACAAAAATTTTTAGATTATCATCATCCTTTATAAAATTTTTAATATGTTTCGTAACAAAATGTAATCGCTTGTAATCCTCCCGCTCATCACCACTCTTTTGGTCATAATGCACATAGGCCGGATTGAATACAACCTTGTGATGTTTTCTGTACAAAAGCCTGTTTGCAAAATCATGTATCCTCTTCGTGGTTATATCAGAATGCAAGTCGGCATAGTACTTTATTTTACAATCAATTTTACTATCATCCAACTTCAAATATTGCTCCAGGTCATTTGGATATTGTCCTGTCTTATCTTCTTCAAGAAGCAAGTATTCTTTTATAAAAGAACTCAAATAATAGTCAAACAATCGCCGATCCTTATGAAAATATACCTGGATGAACATCCAATAGCGAGCTAAAACAAATTCTTCAACAACCTGAATGCCACTTTGGTCAATAGCCAATACATGATTTCCCTCAATTTCTGCTACTCGCATGGAATGAATCAGCTTTTCCAGATCATATGTTCCATACTCCACTCCACAATAATGGCTGTCTCTCAGAAGATAATCCATTTTATCACAATCTAATTGACCACTAATTATGTCATCAAAAAACCGGTATTTAGGATCATTGGTACTTTGACTGAGGATCAGAAGAATATCTTCTACCATATGGTATTGCTCTTTGGGCCAGAAAGATTCAATAACCGAAGCAAGACGCTTTTTGATAATACATCGAGTATATGCTTCATGCCCTGAAACCATTTCACCGTTAATCGGATCTTCAAGTTTCGGATAAACACTGCTTTCGCCTTCCCCTACATGTGAATAGCAGCCATGCCCTATATCGTGAAGTAAGGCAGCCATACGAACTAACGCTTTCTTTTCAAAAAATTCCTCATCATTCAATTTATTCAGCGGATGAAATCCTTTTAATTGATCCATTACCCGCCCAGCTATATGCATCGTCCCAATGCTATGTCCAAACCTAGTATGCTCAGCACCGTGATAAACCAAATATGTCATACTCAACTGGTGAATTTTACGAAGCCTCTGGAACTCCCTTGTATCAATGAGTACTCGCTCCCAGGGATATACATTAATCAATCCATGGATTGGATCCCGAAATACACCAGTTTTAGATTTGCATTTTTCAAAAGAAATATTCAGATTGTCATCTTTTGTAGACATATTTCATCAGTCTCCTATCATAGACTATCGTCGGTGCAACTTTCTATATTCATTTGGAAAAGCAGAACGCATGGCAATCCTCAGTTTTCCTGTGTACGTATAGAAAGCCCTTCCATGCTGTACATACCTTTCTTTCTCCAGCAGTTGGATTTCTCCAGCCTTATCCTCCAGTAACTGTCGAAGTTTTCCTACTGTATTAACGCCACAAAATAATAATTCTTGCAATAGAATATCAAATGGTTCATGTTGATTCTTATTCTTTTTTATAAAATGTTCATCCAGAATACGCTCAAGCACAATAGTATCTAACTCAGTTTCAGCCTCTGACAAGCTGTCATCTATGTATGAAGTGTTTTGAAGAGCTTCTTTTGCACTGAGAATATTTTCCAGCTCGTCATCTACAATTTCCAATACAGCAGCCAAACGATTAATATTACGGCGTAGTGAATATGGAATTGTATTTTCTGCTTTATACTGCAAAAGATGAGAGGATGCTGCCCAGACGTGCTGGCTAAAGGTTCTGATCTGTATTTCCGCCTCAATACCCAGAAAAGCCTTTGTATTTGGTGTCTGAAGCCACTGATCCGGAAGTTTTATTTGAAAATGAACAGACAAATATCCAAACGTGTTTTCTGACTTATTATCCGCCTTATTATCTTCCCACAAAATAGGAAAATTACTATGAATCATATCACAGACACTAGCAATATCCCGCTTAAACAGTGTAGTAATGCGAAATCCTATTATATCATGAATACTGAAAATAGATCGAGGATCCAAGCATTTTCGCTCTACCTTTTCTAAAATAGAATTCCACTCCTTTACCCGCCAGTGTAACTCAAAATAAGGAACTTGTACTTTTTTTAATAACTCCTTTAATTCTCTCTCCAAATAGTGACAAAAACTAATATATATATTTCTGTTTTCTTCATATTGCACTTGCAATTCATCAAGTGACATTTTATCCTCCCTAATACCGTATTGTAGACATGAATATAGTCCTACATATTTAGTATTTAGATATATGTTATATGATATAGCGGGTATAATAAAATGTCAATTTGAATCTGGTAAAAACTGCGTTTATGAAGGCGGAGCCTCTCATCCTCTCCGCTTTCTGTCCATCACCTTACAAAACACTACTGCTGCCAAAGTACTCACCCCTGTTGCTACAATCGCCGGGGCGATGATAACTGCCGGGTTCGTGCTTCCGTACTGACTGCGGTAGGCGATCATATTGACCGGGATGAGCTGCAGAGATGATATATTCAAGATCAGAAAGATACACATCTCCTTGCTGGCTGTGCGCCGTGCGCTTCCCGCTCTTCCTGCCGTACTCTTAATTTTATTTTTATCCGGCAGATATTCCGCATTCCCCCGCTCTGCCTCCAGCTTTGCCAGCTCCTCCATCGCCTTCAGCCCAGCCGGCGTACATGCCCAGCCAAGTCCCAGCACATTGGCAATAATATTTGTCGAGATGTATTTCCTGGCCATATGATTTTTGGGAATATCCGGGAACATAAAAGACACAAAAGGACTGATCGCCTTTGTCCATCTGTCGATCAGTCCCGCTTTCTCCGCAATTTCCATCAGTCCCATCCACAACGCCATCACACCGATCATCGTGATGCAAAGGCTGACCGCTTCCCTGGAAGAATCCAGCGCCGCATTCGTCACCTCCGCCATATGACCGGTCAAAGATCCATAAACGATGCCAATGAGAATCATAACTGCCCAAATATAATTCAGCATATACTTTTTTCCTGTTTTTCCTTCAGTATATGCCGGAAATATTCCCTTCAGTCTTTTTTATTAACAAAAACCAGACAGCACCGTCTACATAAGAGTATGAGACTGTATTAAGTTCTTCTCTGCAAATCTCAAAGCATAACTTATACCGCTCATACTTAAAACAAGCCGCTACTGTCTGTTTCATGTATTCCCGTTTCCGTTTAAGAAATTTCTCCTGAGGTTTTCGACCTCTTAGCCCTCTACAACTTTTCCTCTGCGGATTACCTTCACAATGTCCAGATTCTCATTCAGGATAACCATGTTCGCATATTTATCCGCCTCAATGCTGCCATACGAATCAAACACGCCGATGGCCTGGGCCGGATTTTTCGTCGCACATTTCACTGCGCTGGCAAGGGGTATGCCCGCAGTCTTTACCGCAAAGCGCAGGCAGTTCATCAGATTTGTCGCCGATCCTGCGATCGTGCCGTCCTCCAGCGTCGCCAGATTACCTTTTACAATTACCTTCTGCCCGCCCAGAGAATATTCTCCGTCCGTCATGCCGGTCGCTGCCATGCTGTCGCTGATCAGAATGATTCGATCATCACCAAACATTTTAAACGTCGTGCGGATAACCGAAGGATGGATATGAATGCCGTCGCAGATCAACTCCACCTTGCAATCACTGTCACAGGCGGCTCCGATCACACCCGGCGCCCTGTGTGTAAATGGCGGCATCGCATTATACAGGTGAGTCACCTGCTTCGCCCCTTTGTCAAAAGCCTTTTTCGCCGTATCATAATCGGCCGTCGTATGTGCAACGGAAATGGCAACTTCATCTTTACACGCATCAATAAACTCCATCGCACCATCTACCTCCGGCGCCAATGCACACAGACGGAACAGACCACCCGACGCTTTCTGCAATCTACGGAACATCTCCGCATCAGGACGATGAATATACTCTTCGTTCTGTGCACCCTTTTTCTCTTTGGAAATAAAAGGTCCTTCCATATTGATACCAACAAGTTCTGCACCTTCGCTATGGTCTGCCTTTTTATAAGCGGCAGCCGCTTCCGCTACCTGTAATAACGTGTCCTCTCCCAGCGTCATCGTAGCCGGATTGATACTCGTAATACCATTTGCCAGCTCATATTTGGCCATATCCGCGATCGCTTGCTCACTTCCGTCACAGAAGTCGTGACCTACGCAGCCATGAAAATGGACGTCAACCAGTCCCGGGATCACATAACACCCCTCCGCATTTATGACATCTATGTCATTCTTTACGTCTGTGATCTTCTCACCCTCTACATACACTTCTTTTTCTGCAAAGCTGCCGTCCGGCTGAAAAACCATACCTCCTCTGATAACCATAAAATACCTCCTTTATATTTATTATAATATCTTTGACAAAAACTCCTGCAATCTGAGATTTTCCGGATGACTGAAAAACTTGTCCGGTGTATTCTCTTCCTTGATCATGCCCTCGTCCACGAACAGTACTCTCGTGCCGACCTCTCTGGCAAACCCCATCTCATGAGTAACGATGACCATTGTCATCCCATCCCTTGCGAGTTCACTCATAACCTCCAATACTTCCCCGACCATCTCCGGATCGAGTGCCGAAGTCGGTTCATCAAAGAGCATCACTTCCGGGTGCATGGCAAGCGAACGGACGATCGCAATCCTCTGTTTCTGACCACCGGAAAGCTGTGCCGGATAAGAATTCTCCTTTTCTTCCAGTCCGACCCTCCGCAAAAGCGCCCTGGCCTCTGTCTCCGCTTCTTCTTTTGACTTTTTCAATAATTTGATCGGCGCCAACGTCAGATTTTCCAGTATCGTCTTATGGGGAAACAGATTAAAATGCTGGAATACCATACCGATTTTCTGTCTGTACTGATTAATGTCTGCCTTTTTATCAGTAATATTCATACCCTCAAAGCAGATCGTACCGGAGGTCGGTATCTCCAACAGATTCAGGGAACGCAGAAATGTAGATTTCCCGGATCCCGAAGGACCTACAATCACAACGACTTCCCCGCTTCTGATCTCCGTACTGATATGATCCAGGACAAGATTACTGCCAAATGCCTTGCACAAATCTCTGATTTCGAATAACACTTCTCCCTTAACGCTCACTTGTACGCAGCCTCCTCTCCAGTTTTCCTACCAACGCGGAAAACGCCATGACCATGGCCAGATAAATGAGAGCCACGCCGATCAGCGGCATAAACGGCTCATAAGTACGGCTGCGGATTATATCTCCGCCTCTCGTTAAATCCATCATCCCGATATATCCGCAGACAGAAGTTTCCTTTAAGAGGACAATAAACTCATTGGCCAGAGAAGGCAGTACATTTTTGAATGCCTGCGGCATGATAATATAACGCATTGTCTGCACATAGCTAAACCCAAGGCTCCTGCCCGCCTCGAGCTGACCGGCGTCGATCGACATGATACCCGAACGTACGATCTCCGCCACATATGCACCGGAATTGATGCCGAAAGCCAGAGTCGTCACAATCAGCTTACTCACATTATATTTCCCGAATACGACATAACACATAATCATCAGCTGCACCATCATCGGCGTACCCCGGATTACCGTCAGATATACTTTACAGATCAGATTCAACAGCTTCGCCTTACCCGTTTTGTCGTATGTAGAACGTATGATCGCCACCAGAAACCCGAGCACGATTCCCAGCAGCACCGCCAGAAACGTAATAATCAGTGTATTGCCCAGTCCGGTCACGAGATACATATAGCGGTCATCTTTGATAAAGTTTGTATAAAATTTTAATTGAAATTCCTCCACACCCTCACCCTTTCTCTTATCGGCTGTTGTTCGGCACACGTTTCTGATGTTGATTCATTATTTTCCTTTTTTGTCGGTTTGCACCAGAAATCTGCACCAGCAACTTCATATGTGCCCCTGCGAAAAAAGCGGACCGTTACACTGTAACAGCCCGCTTGATCTGTAACGCTTATTTCATTATAATCGACATTTTATTTTCTTACAATAACAACCTGCGTAGATGTTGCATAAGAATCAGTAAAATCAATGCTTGTCAGACGGTCTTCCGTTACTGTCATACCTGCTGCGCCAAAGTCAGCCTTGCCCGACTGTACAGCAGCGATGATCGCATCGAATTCCATGTCGTCGATCTGAAGCTCATAGCCAAGTTTATCGCAGACTGCTTTCGCAATGTCCGCATCAATTCCTACAATATCCTGTCCCTCATAATACTCGTACGGCTCGAACGCTGCATTAGTTGCCATGATCAGCTTACCATTAGAGTAATCAACGTCCGCAGGGGACTCATAAGGGCACGTTCCCTTTGTGTCATCTCCGATGTAATTTGCCACGATCTGATCCAGAACGCCATCCGCTTTCAGCTCATTCAGCGCACCGTTGATTGCTTCTGTCAGGTCTGTGTTGTCCTTGGATACACAGATCGCATAATCTTCCACTGCGAAATCTTCTTCCAGAATCGTCAGATCATCGTTTTTCTCTACAAATGCCTGTGCCGGCTGTGCATCGATGATCACACAGTCGATCTGGCCCTGCTTCAAAGCCTGTACTGCATCAGCGCCCTTGTTGTAACGCTCAATCGTCGAACCTTCTGCCTCATAATCGCTGGCAAAAATGTCACCGGTCGTACCGAGCTGTACGCCGATCGTTTTTCCCGGAAGGTCCTCCAGAGAGTTTACCGTGTTGGGGATTCCCTCCGAACTTTCTGCAGAATCTGCCTCTGCTGCATCTGCTTCCGGAGCTGCCGCATCCTCTGCCGTTGCCGGGGAAGATGTCTCCGCCTCCTGGCTGCCACAGGCTGCCAGAGAAGCCGCCACACATACTGCCATAAGTAATGCCGCTAATTTTTTCATAACTTTCTCCTCCATTTTGTTTCTGAATTGTATAAATATACATCAAGTAATTATAATATCACGTTTTTCACAAATTACAAGCCTGTTTTTTGATATGATACCATTTTTTCAGAAACAAGATTTACCACTCGAGCAGACAGGTACCCCATGTCAGACCTCCGCCGAACCCTGACATAATGATCTTATCGCCCTTTTGCAGCATTCCTTTGCGATTCACCTCGTCCAGCAGAATCGGCACGCTCGCTGCCGATACATTGCCGCAGCGGTCCAGGCTGATCGGAAATTTGTCCAGACTTACTTTCAATCTTTTTGCCACAGACTGGATGATCCGCAGATTCGCCTGATGCAGAATATAATATTTGATATCGTCCGATGTCAGCCCGGACTCTGTCAATACTTTCTGTATCGAGTTCGGCACGCACGTCACTGCAAATTTATACACTTCCTGCCCGTCCATCTGCGTATAGGACAGCGCCTTGTCCGTCTGTATCAACGGATTATTATTTGTCCTGCCGCGGCAGGCAAGATATTTTCCCTTGCTGCCGTCCGCGCCCTGATCAAATGCAGTAAGACCGGTATCTTCTGCCCGCACGACTGCCGCTCCTGCACCGTCTCCGAACAGAACGCATGTACTTCTGTCATTCCAATCCATGATCTTAGATAACGTCTCTGCCCCGATCACAAGCGCAGTCTGGCACATACCGCATTGTATATAAGCGTTGACGGTATGTAAGCTGAACATAAATCCGGAGCAGGCGGCATTGATGTCAAATGCCACTGCATTGACCGCACCCAGGCCTGCCTGCACTTCACAGGCTGTAGACGGCGTCACGTAATCTGCTGTCAGCGTACCTACGATGATCATGTCCAGTTCTTCCGGTTCCACACCCGCCGCTGCAAGCGCCGCTCTGCCTGCCATTATGGAAAGGTCTGCCGTCGTCTCTTCTCTGACCAGGTGTCGTTCCCTGATTCCGGTCCTGGAAGAGATCCACTCGTCAGATGTGTCCATGATCGTGGACAAATAATCGTTCGTCACTACATTGGGGGGCAGACAACTCCCTGTTCCTATAATTCTACCTGTCATCCTAATCTCCATCTGTCATCTGAATTCATCGATAATATCTTTTACATGCTCCAGCTTCGTCGCGCGGTATGCGTTGCTCCCGCAGAATAACAATGCCTCATCCACATTGCCTATGGCAGCATTGACCAGTGCTTCTGTAATGCAATAGGGTGTTTCCGCCGGTTTGCATGTACTGATACAAGTGTGGCAACGACCGTGAGGGATCTTTCCCTCCCCGGCCCGCTCCATAAATGCATTTCGTATAGCCCTTCCCGGCATTCCAACCGGACTTTTGACAATGATAATATCTTCCTTTTGAGCGTCAATATAGGTCTGTTTATAAGCTGGTGAAGCATCACATTCATACGTTGTGACAAAACGGGTCGCCATCTGCACTCCGGCCGCCCCCATCTCCAGATAATGCTCCATATCTTTTCTGTCATATATGCCACCGGCAACCACAACCGGAATTTCTTTCCCATGCTCTGTCCCATATTGGTTCACACGGTCAATGATCTTCCTGATCTCTTTATCGTAGGCGGCATCATCAATATCTGTCAGTTCCTCCATCCGGAAACCGAGATGGCCTCCCGCACGCGGTCCCTCTATGACGACCAGATCAGGAAGTCTGTGATATTTTTTCAGCCAGTATTTAAAAATAACTTCCGCCGACTTCAGGCTGGACACGATCGGCGCCAGTTTGGTCTTTGATTCCCCCGCAAGTTCCGGCAATTTCATCGGCAAACCGGCCCCGGAAATAATCAGGTCGGCTCCTGCTTCTATAGCTGCTCTCACATACCGCTCATATTCTTTTGTTGCCACCATGATATTGACACCCACGATACCGCCGCCCGCGATCTCCCGTGCTCTCTCAATCTCCTTATGAATGGCACGCATATTGGCATCAATCGGATGTTCATCAAAATCCGGCTCCCGGTATCCGATCTGCGCCGTCGATATGATGCCGACAGCCCCCTGGGCAGCAACCGCCCCTGCCAGCCCGGACAGGCTGACGCCTACGCCCATGCCGCCCTGAATGACAGGAACTTCTGCTTTCAGATCCCCGATAACAAGTGATTTCCTTCTTTTATCCTCCATCATTTTACTCCGCTTTTCCCAGTGCAAACGTAAGTTCTGCCTGTGTAACTACCTTTCCGTCCACGTATGCTTTGGCGCTGCCCACGCCAATGGGACCTTTCGATTTTATGATCTCTGTCTCCAGCATAAGTACGTCTCCCGGTACGACCTTTCCTTTAAACTTTGCCGAATTAATCGCACCGAAATAAGCGGTCTTTCCTTTGTTTTCCGGCAGGCTCAGTATCGCCACCGCGCCTACCTGCGCAAGCGCCTCAACGATCAGCACGCCCGGCATCACCGGTTCTCCCGGAAAATGCCCTGCAAAAAACGGTTCATTGTATGAGACACATTTTCTGCCTACTGCTTTTTTCCCTGCCTCCAGCTCTTCAATCGTATCTACGAGCATAAAAGGCTGTCTGTGAGGGATGATCTCCATGATCTCCTTCGCTGTCAATATCGACATACCGTCTCCTCCTGTCCTATGCCTCGTACTTTTTTACAAGAATACTTGCATTGTGTCCGCCAAACCCAAGAGAATTGGAAAGCGCATATGTGACATCTTCCTTGACCGGCTCCTTGCAGTAATTCAGGTCACAGTCTTCATCCGGCACCTGATAGCCCACTGTCGCATGAATATATCCCTCTTCCAGCTCTTTGACGCAAGTGATAAACTCGATCGCTCCGGCCGCACCAAGCAGATGACCGATCATCGACTTTGTGGAATTGATCTTCATCTGGTCCGCATGTTCACCAAACAACAGCCGGATTGCCCGTGTCTCAAACAGATCATTATGATGGGTTGCCGTACCATGTGCATTGATATATGTAACTGCTTCTTTTTCAACTCCCGCATCTGCAATCGCAAACTCCATCGCTTTCGCCGCTCCGGCTCCATCTTCCGCAGGGGATGTAATATGATATGCGTCGCTCGTAGCGCCATAGCCCACGACTTCCGCATAAATTTTTGCTCCGCGTGCCTTCGCATGTTCCAGTTCCTCTAAGACAACAATCGCAGAACCTTCTCCCATCACAAAGCCGCTTCTCTCCTTATCAAACGGGATCGAGCAGCGGGCCGGGTCCGTACTGGTAGACAATGCCGTCAATGCAGAAAAGCCTGCGATACCGATCGGCGTGACACTGCTCTCCGTGCCGCCCGCGATCATTACATCTGCCTCACCATACTGGATCGAGCGGAACGCTTCCCCGATGGAATGAGTCCCAGTCGCACACGCTGTCACCACATTGATACTTTTTCCTTTTAATCCGAAATAGATTGAAACGTTACCTGCCGCCATATTAGAGATCATCAGCGGCACCAGCAGCGGATTCACTCTTGCGGGTCCCTTTTCCAGCAATTTCTTATGTTCCCGCTCCATCGCCTGCAGAGCACCAATTCCTGATCCGACGGCCACACCTATTTTATAAGGATCTTCTTTTGACATATCCAGTCCGGCGTCTTCCATCGCTTCCTTTGTAGCCGCTACCGCGTATTGGCAAAACAACTCCATCCTCTTGGCCGATTTAAAATCCATGAAACTTTTGGCATCAAAGTCTTTTACTTCTGCCGCCAGTTTACATTTATAATCTGTCGTATCGAACTTTGTGATTTCAGCAAATCCGATTTTTTGTGCCTTCACACTTTGCCAGAACTCCTCAACGCTGAGTCCGATGGGGGTGATCGCGCCCATACCTGTCACAACTACTCGTCTGCTCATACTCTTTCCTCTCTTTTCCTAAATTGCCATACCGCCATCGACACTGATGATCTGGCCTGTAATATAAGAAGCCTTATCACTTGCCAGAAACGCCACTGTCTCCGCAATATCTTCCGGTTTCCCGATTCGCTTAAGTGGAATCTGTGCCAATGTAGCCTCTTTGGCCGTCTCTGTCATCGCCTGCGTCATGTCGGTATCAATAAATCCCGGTGCCACGGCATTAACGGTAATATTTCTGCTCGCCAGTTCTCTGGCCATTGTCTTAGTCAGACCAATCACACCTGCCTTAGAAGCCGCATAATTGGCTTGTCCTGCATTGCCAAGCACACCTGACACACTTGTCATATTAATAATCGCGCCGCTGCGCTGTTTCAGAAAAGCACGATACATATGCTTGATCGTATTAAAAGTGCCCTTCAGATTCGTTGCGATGACCGCATCAAAGTCTGCCTCTGTCATCTTCATCACAAGGTTGTCCTTTGTAATACCCGCATTGTTGACAAGAATGTCAATATGTCCATATTTTCCAAGCATTTCCGTGACCATGCTTCCGCAGGCTTCAAAATCGGCAACGGAACACTGCACTGCTTCCGCACGGCCTCCCTTCGCCTCGATCTGTGCCACTACCTGATCCGCTTTCTCTTTCGATCCATTATAGTTCACGATGACAACAGCGCCATAATCAGCCAGCGTCAGCGCGATCTGTTTGCCAATGCCCCTGCTGGCTCCTGTTACCAGTGCAACCTTACCTTCCAACATCCCATTATCCCTTTCCATATCCGGCTTCTATATCCAATTTCGTTCTGTAATCGTCTGATATATTTGTTTGTAGTCTGCCTTTTTTCATTCGGGCAGATGTTATCATAATAAACACAATTACAGCGTTAATTTCTCCAAATCTTCTAATTTTTCTATATTGAAGGTCTTTACATTCCTGCTAATTTTTCTCATAAATCCAGACAGTGTCTTTCCCGGTCCGATCTCAATAAAGGTGTCCACACCGTCTGCGATCATCCGCTCGATTGTCTGCTGCCATCTGACAGAAGAAGATACCTGTTTTGTCAGCAGATCCTTTACCTGTCCTTTATCCGTCACGTAATCCGCCGTCACATTTGCTATGTATGGAATCCCGATCTCCCGGATCTCCACGTCCTTCAGCGCCTCGCCCAGTTTTTCTCCCGCACCGCTCAGCATCTGTGAATGGAACGGCCCGCTTACTTTCAGCGGTACACAGCGCTTTGCACCTGCCTCCGACAGCTTCTGCGCCGCTTCTGCAACACTCGTCTCCTGTCCGGTGATCACGATCTGGCCCGGGCAGTTATAATTGGCAATCGATACGATCCCTTCCGTCTCCGCACAGATCTTTTCGATGACTTCCGCATCCAGACCAAGCACAGCCGTCATAGCGCCTCCGGTCGGAACCGCCTCCTGCATATAAATACCACGTTTTCTGATAATCCGGAATACGTCTTCATCACTCATCACACCGCTTGCTGCCAGGGCTCCATACTCTCCAAGGCTCAGACCCGCGGTCACATCCGCTTTGATGCCTTTTTCTTCCACGGCCCGCAATATCGCCACCTCTGTTGCCAGCATTGCGATCTGCGTGTATTCCGTAATATTGATCTTCTCATTTTCCTCAAAGCACAGGGCTGCCACATCCAGCCCGCTTGCTTTCCCTGCCAGGTCGAATACTTCCCGGCTCACGGGGACTGCGTCATAAAAGTCTTTCCCCATCCCTACATACTGCGCTCCCTGCCCCGGGAACATAAATGCTGTCTTGCCCATACCCTGCTCCTTCTCAACTATCCAAATTTTACTTTGATTTTCAAAGTATTAATATGTGAAATTGGAGGTCTGTGATGACCCCCTATGTATTTCACCCATTGTTGTTTCTCTTACCGTGTCAGCAGTTTCTCTGCCTCTGCCATGATCTCCCGGATCATTTCACTGCATGTCTGCTCTTTTTTTACAAGTCCCGCGATCTGTCCTGCCATCAAAGTACCATTGACCGTATCGCCCTCTACCACTGCCTTGCGCAGAGATCCCAGCGTAAGTTTTTCCAGATCTTCAAAAGAAGCGCCGGACTTCTCCAATTTCAGATATTCTCTCGTCATATTATTGCGAAGCTGACGAACCGGATGCCCGTGACTCATGCCCGTAACTTCCGAATCAATATCTTTGGCTCCAATAAGTTTTTTCTTATAATTTTCATGGACAATGGATTCTTTTGCCACAACAAAGCGTGTCCCCATCTGGACCGCTTCCGCCCCCAGCATCATAGCGGCCGCAAATCCTCTGCCGTCTGCGATTCCGCCGGCTGCAATGACCGGAATGCTCACTGCATCCACAACCTGTGGTACCAGTGTCATCGTCGTTGCCGATCCGATATGACCGCCAGACTCCATGCCTTCCGCCACCACAGCGTCTGCCCCGCCACGCGCCATCATCTTTGCCATCGCCACACTGGCCACTACGGGAATGACTTTTACCCCGGCCTCTTTCCACATGGACATATATTTTCCCGGATTGCCTGCGCCAGTCGTGACGACTTCCACACCTTCATCCACGATAATCTGTGCGATCGCATCCGCCTCCGGATTCATCAACATCAGATTCACACCAACCGGTTTGTTCGTAACCGCTCTCACCTGTCGGATCTGATCTCTGATAAAGTCTGCCGGCGCCCCACCGGCGCCGATCAGTCCCAATCCTCCGGCTTCCGACACAGCGGCTGCCAGATTATGTTCCGCTACCCATGCCATTCCGCCCTGGATAATGGGATATTCGATTCCCAGTAATTCTGTTACCCTTGTTTTCATTTATGCTTCAACGCCCTTACTCTTCATATATTCAATGACAGCACCAACTGTAGTGATCTGCTCCAGGTCTTCGGAAGGGATCTCGATTCCATACTCTTCCTCAAACGCCATCACAAGCTCAAACAGATCAAGAGAGTCTGCGCCCAGATCGTCTTTAAAAGAAGATTCTTCAGTAATCTCAACTCCGTCCAAATTTAACTGTTCCTGAATGATTTCTTTTACTCTTTCTAACATAACTTAATCTCCTTTTTATTTTTTATATATTGAAATAGTTTGACATTCAAAGTATATGTTCCACACATACTTTTGTCAACTATTTTCGTCAACTATTTTTATGATCGACAAAATATCGGTACACTTCTCTTCTGGAAATTCCCCGGTCCGCCGCTACCAGCTTCATCGCCTCTTTGCGGTCAACACCTTTTTCTTCATAGAGTCTCATATGATCCTCCAGCGTAACCTGCTGCCAGCCCTCTCTGCTCTCCCGCTCCCGTTCCGTGCGGCTCTTTCCTTCCAGTACCAGCACATATTCTCCCCGTGGCTCCTGTGTTTCATACAAAGAGAGCGCTTCTTCCAACGTCGTGGGAATGACTGTCTCGAACTTTTTGGTTAATTCTCTGCACAATGTCAGCCGTCTCTGTCCGAGCGTCTCCAGCAGTTCTCCGAGCGTTCGCACGAGACGGTGCGGCGCCTCATAAATAATGATCGTTCTGGCCTCCTCCCGAAGCTCTTCCAATATCTGCCTTTTTTCTTTTTTGTCGGACGGAAGAAATCCTTCAAAGCAAAACCTTCTCGTAGACAGGCCCGATAACGTGAGCGCCGTGATACAGGCCGCCGGCCCCGGCAGAGATGTGACCGGTATCTGTTCCTCCTGGCACATCCGTACCAGCAGCTCCCCCGGGTCTGAGATGGCAGGGGTACCTGCGTCTGTGATCAGCGCTACCGTCTTGCCGTCCTTCATACACCCGATCAGATAACGTCCTTTTTCTATTTTATTGTATTCATGATAGCTTGTCATCGGCGTCGCAATGTGAAAATGATTGAGCAGCTTCACACTGTTGCGTGTGTCCTCCGCCGCGATCAGATCCGCCCCTTCAAGCGCTTCGATGACCCTCGGCGTCATATCCTGTAAGTTGCCGATCGGTGTCGCGCACAGCAATAACTTTCCGCACATATCGTCTCCATGGGACAGCCTGATCTGCTCCTGACTTCCCTTATTCTTAATATCCGTATCTCTCATATATTTCCGGCGTATATACCCCCGGTTCGCTGTAGATGATCAGCGGTCTCTCCACCGTCATCCGGGAATTTCCTCCCCGGATCGCCTCAAGCAGCAGCATATTGGGCTCTTTGTCCACAAACGGATAGACAAGCCGGAGCCGTTTCGGTTCCAGTTTATGGGCGATCAGTGTAGAGACAATCTCCGCCAGCCGGAATGGCCTGTGTACCAGATAAAATTTGCCTCCCGGCTTCAGCACTTTCGCCGCCTCCCGCGCCACGTCTTCAAAGGTACACAGAATCTCATGCCTGGCGATCGCTTTCGGACCATCCGCGTTTTGCAGGCCGTGCTGACGGATCATATAAGGCGGATTGCATGTAACCACATCATAGGAAGCAGCCCCAAATATAGACGAAGCCTCTTTGATGTCTCCATGTACGATCTTGATCCTTGCTTCCAGACCATTCAGCCGCACACTCCGTCTCGCCATATCCACACTCTCATCCTGGATCTCCAGACCTGTCAGATGCTGTGCCTGTGTCTTTGCCGATAACAGGATCGGTATAATACCCGTGCCCGTACCAAGGTCCAGCACCCGGTCTTCGCAACCGGCTTTCACATAACCGGACAGAAGTACCGCATCCATGCCAAAACAGAATTGATGCGGATTTTGAATGATCTGCAGATTATTTCTCTGCAGATCGTCCAGACGTTCTCCCGCCTTTAACTCAGTTGTCATCCAGTTTTGATGTTCCTTCCTGTTTTTCCAGCTTCTCCAGTTCTTTCAACTCCGCATCCACTTCTATTTTGTTGCGCTTATTGTGCCGTCTGCGGAATTTTAACTGCTCCACTTTATATTCGCGGATCTCTTTCTCATCATCCACCGTTACAAGCACCTTCACGAGCTGCCGCAGTACATTGACACTGGATACCTCGCCCTTGAGCCCGTCGTCTGTCGTCACATAGTCTCCGATATTGGGCAGTTTCCTGTTCAGCTCCTCATAAGTCTCTTCCTCATGTTTGAGACAGCACATCAGTCTGCCACAGACACCGGATATTTTCGTCGGATTGAGTGAGAGATTCTGTTCCTTGGCCATTTTGATGGAAACAGGTACAAATTCGGACAGATGCGCATGACAACAGAGAGTCCTCCCACAGATGCCCATACCGCCGATGATCTTCGTCTCATCTCTGACTCCGATCTGCCGCAGCTCGATCCTTGTCTTAAATACGGATGCCAGATCCTTGACAAGTTCCCGGAAGTCAATCCGTCCGTCTGCGGTAAAGTAAAACAATACTTTGTTATTGTCAAACGTATATTCCGCGTCGATCAGCTTCATCTCCAGGTTGTGCTTTTTAATTTTCTCCAGACAGATCTGAAAGGCTTCCTTTTCTTTTACTTTATTCCCCTGCTCCTGCTCCAGATCTCTTTCATTGGCAATTCGCAGCACCGGTTTTAACGGTTGAATGACTTTGTCGTCTTCTACTTCCTTAATATTGCTGACGACCGTGCCAAACTCTACCCCACGGGCAGTCTCTACAATGACATAATCGCCTTTTTTAATCTGGAATTTCGCCGGATCGAAATAGTAAATTTTACCCGCCGTGCGAAATCTGACTCCTATTACTTTTATCATTTCTATTTACCTCCAGTGGCGCTCCTGCCCTCCGACAGCCGGATTCGCTGTCAGTTTTCTTTTATCGTCATCAGCAGAAGCTCCATCGTCAGGTCAAAGCCAACATTGGCGCTCAGACGGCTCTTTGCCCTTTCCAGAGCTTTCAGTATCGTCTCAATGCCCTCGTAATCACTTTTCCCTGCTGCTTTTTTAATAAACTGTATTTCTTCTTTGAATATCAGATGATTAGCATCATTCGTCGCTTTGAATAACAGGACATCCCGGTACCAAATCGATATGATGTCCAGATAATCATTGATTTCCAGTTTGTACTCGCTTATCTTTTTGATCGCAGCCGCGATCTCATTGATCTCCATCTCCCCGATATATTTCATCAGCGTGACGGCTTCCTCCCGGATATTGTCAAATTCCTCGTTGCTGGCAAGCAGCTTCGCTCTGCCGATATTACCTCTGGCAAAAGCGACACATATGTCGGCTTTGTAGTCCGGAATATGTAAGTCTTCCATAAGGTACTTTTTTACAAGCCTGTCCTCGACCGGCCTCATATGCAGGACGACACAGCGGCTCACGATCGTGGGAAGCAACATGTTTACATTGGCGGTCAGAATCAGTATCACCCCATATTCCGGCGGCTCCTCCAATGTCTTGAGCAGCGCATTCTGTGCCTGTATAGTCATCTTCTCGCCTTCATTGATAATATAGATCTTCCGTGGACTGCTATAGGGCTTGATTCCCATATCGCCGGTGATCTGCTTCCTGATGTCTTCCACGCCGATCGTGTTTGGCTTCTCATGTACGATTCTTATAATATCCGGCTGACTTTTCGACATTGCCTGTCTGCACGAATGACATTCCTGGCAGGGCTCCGCTTCTTCCTTTTCACATTGAAGCGCCATCGCGAAAATGCCCGCGATAAATTCTTTCCCGGCGCATCTCTCCCCATTGATAATATAGGCGTGGGACACTTTATTTGCCCTGATCGCATTTTGTAAATGCTCTTTTAACTGCTCCTGTCCGATAATATCCGAAAATTTTGCCACGATAGTTCCTTTCCCCGCTGTCTTATGTAAATATATCCAGCAGCAGACCCCTGATCTCCCCGATCTTGCCGAGAATCGCGATATGATCCTTCTCGTCCTTTACTAATTCCTGTGCCAGTTCATCCAGCGTTTCATCTACAAGCCGGATAATCCCGTATACCCTGTGCCTGCCTCGTCGATCCAGAAAATTTTCTCTGGAAAACGAGTGCGAACGGCTTACAACTTCATTCATAAAACTCTTGATCATACCGCGGTAACGCTTCATATCCCGCACATCCATATGCTTGGCAATTTTATTGCCCTGCATCGTGATCTCCTGCATCATCGTATTGAGTCGTTCCTGAAGTCCGGCCTCCTCAATGCGGCTCGTCAAAGTAAACTTAAATGTTCCGTCGCTCTCCTGCGGCTGCTGTACCTGCTCTACCGGTGCGGGCTGAGACAGTGAATTGACTTTCATATCCATTCAGACTACCTCCGCTTTTCTATGTAGGAGAGAATCTCCGTAAGACATCTCTCCAGGTCATCATTATAAAAACGCTTCTCTATTTCCACTGCGGCTATCTTTTCCTCTGAAAAATCTTCCTCATCCGCCAGATACCGTCTGCAAAGCTCCTGATAGCGGGGCGGCTTCTGGAGCTTCTCTCTGTCAAGCGCCCGCTGCAGCCGTACCCCGTCGTCTAATTCTATCATGATCGGAACAAGGCTTTCCCTGCCAAAATATGTCCGTGTCATCATATAAGACTCCAATGTACCAATCATCAGATAGTCATTGTGCTCCAGATCAATCTGATCGTCCTTTACGGTAAAATAGCTCCATATTCCATGAAACGTATGATAGGATCGCAGTTCAATGATCTTTCCTGCTGCCGACAGCTCATTCTGCCTCTTCTCATCTACAAAAAAGTATTCCACACCATCCCGCTCATCCTCGCGAATCGGCCGGGTCGTGTACATAACAATCGTACGCAGCGTGTTGCCCGGATGCTCCAGAAGCCGTTTATAAATCGTATCCTTGCCAGTGGAGCTTTTCCCCATGATATAAAAGATCTTGCCCATTCTATTCCTCTACGCTTCCAGCACCTGTATCATATTGGTCTTTCCGGATTCCCCGAGCGGAACTCCCGCCGTCAATACTACCGTATTACCATTATGAATGAGTTCCTGCTTTTTCGCAAGATGAATCGCCTCGTCAAACAGATCTTTTGTATTATCTTCCTTCTCCATCAGTATAGGCGTTACGCCCCATAAAAGCGCCATCTGCCTGCATACCCGCGGATTTACGCTGCAGGCAATAATCTGACAATTCGGCTTATATCGGGAGACCATTCCCGCCGTAAATCCTGACATCGTCACAGTAATGATTGCTTCCGCATTCAGGTGCATTGCTGTCGTACAGGTCGCGTAAGAGATCGCTGTTGTCACATCTTCGAGATTTCTCGGTGTTTTGCGTAACATTCTGCCATTATAGTCGATCACTTCTTCCGTTCGCTCCGCGATTCTCGCCATCGTCTCCACGGCCTCTGCCGGATATTTTCCCGCAGCGCTTTCACCTGAAAGCATGATCGCCGTAGAACCATCATAGATCGCATTGGCCACATCGTTCGTCTCCGCTCTCGTCGGGCGCGGGTTTTGTATCATGGACTCCAACATTTGCGTCGCCGTAATGACATGTTTCCCTGACGCTACCGCCATTTTAATCATCTTTTTCTGTATAATCGGCACTTCCTCCAGTGGAAGTTCCACACCCATGTCGCCTCTTGCCACCATGATTCCGTCGGAGACAGAGAGAATCCCTTCCAGATTGCGAATCCCCTGCAGACTTTCGATCTTTGCGATGATCTTGATCGGACTTTTGTTTTCTTCCAGAATCTTTCGGATCTCCAGAATATCTTCTTTTGTCCGCACAAAAGAAGCGGCAATAAAGTCAAAGCCCATCTGTATCCCGAATAAAATATCTTCCCTGTCCACGTCACTGATATATGGCATCGACAATTCCGTGCCCGGCACATTGATCCCTTTATGGTTGGAGACTGCTCCGCCGTTCTTGACGACGCATATAATGTCCTCACCGTTGATCTCTTTGACTTCCATCTCAATCTTTCCGTCATCAATCAACACGACAGAGCCTGCCTGTACGTCGTTTTTGAGATTTTTATAAGTAATAGACGCTCTTTTCTCGTCTCCGTCTATCTCCTCTGTCGTCAGAATAAACTCCTGTCCCGCAGTGAGCTGTACTTTCCCACCCTTAAAATCACGCAGACGGATTTCTGGTCCTTTTGTATCAAGTAAAGTGGCAACCGGCATCCCCAGTTCCCCGCTGACTTTTATGATCCTGCCAAATTTGACTTTATGTTCTTCATGGGTTCCGTGGGAAAAATTAAACCTTGCCACGTTCATTCCCGCTTTTATCAGTTCCCGCATCTTCTCTTCACTCTCACATGCCGGCCCTATCGTACAAATAATTTTCGTCTTGCGCATAGATCTCCTTTCTGACCACATCTGCTTTTTTTGCCTGTTCTCTCATGCCTTCTATTTGAAACCCCTGCTGCCTGTACTCAAGCAGCAGATCGATGATCTCTCCTGTAAACCGCTCCCCTGGGACAATCAGTGGTATGCCTGGCGGGTAGATCTGAATAAACTGCGCCGCCACTTCGCCCTCACAATCTTCAAGCCGCTTTGTCTCCCGCTCCATTTCCAGAGCAGCGCCAATCTCAAATACAGTCTGCGGCACGTTCATCCGCTTTGCCCGGTCCGTACAGGAAACCGGTGATACCGCACCCATACGGCTGTCAATATCAGCCAGCGCATCCGCCAGCCGCAAAAATCCCTCTCTGCGGTCCATCACCGTCATAATAGCTGTCACATAATCCTGACCCGCCATCTCCATCTGGATTCCATATTTTTCCAGAAGCTTATGGTACAAAGCCTGACCCGACATGCCGCTCCCTCTTGCGGAAATTACTTTTTTTCCCACGTCGAAATCAAATAACTCTCTATTACAACTCATATTCCAAGCTCTTTCTGCAGCCGGAGTGTTTCTCATATTTACACCAAAGACCCGCAGATATTTAAGGTTTTGTATATTTTGTTCAAATAATTTATTATTTTCAAAAAATTGTCTGGACAGAGCACTCCCTTCTTCTTCCAGAATGGAAATACACTGTTCAATTCCTGCCAGCAAAAGATAAGACGGACTGCTCGTCTGATAGACCGTTAAAAGCCACCGAAGTCTTTCCCTGTCAATCAGATTTCCCTGCACATGCACGAGCGCCGTCTGTGTCAATGCCGGTAATGTCTTATGAATGCTGTGAATGACCAGATCTGCCCCGCAGTCCACCGCGCTGGCCGGAAACCCATCCAGCAGAAAGTGTGCACCATGCGCCGCATCCACGATTACGGGTATCCCTCGTCTGTGCGCACATGCTGCGATTGCTTTTACATCGGACACGACTCCGTCATATGTCGGCGATGTGAGCAAGACAGCCCTGACCTGTGGATTTTCCGTCAGCATCTTATCTACCTGCTGGGCCGAAACATCCCCACATATTCCATATGCTTCCAAAAAAGACGGAAAAATATACTTTACTTTACAATCGTTTAAATATATGGCATGATAAGCCGCTCTGTGACTGTTTCTCGCCATCAGCAACATATCGCCTCTGCGGACTGCAGCAGAGACAGCGCTCAGTATCCCACCGGTACTGCCATTGACGAGCAGATATGTCTCCGCTCCATATAAACTGCCCGCCCGTGTCATCGTTTCTTTCAGAATCCCCTGTGGATTGTGCAGATTATCAAACCCATCAATCTCTGTAATATCGAGTCCATAGTATTCCCTCATGGGATAGTTTGTCATATTTCGTTTATGCCCCGGCATATGGCAAGGGTATACAGATGAATTTTTAAGCTGTCTTAATTTTTCATACAAATGCCTCGATTTATCTTGCCTGGTGTTTTCTGCTGTTTTTTCTGTCATTTTTCCTGTGTAAGCGTATCGTCTCCATCAACGAACAATATTTATCTGCCGCCGATACGATCCATGCTTCCCTGCATAATGGAGGGACTACCGTCAACGGCCACATATGCTTTCTGATAATTTCTTTTTCCACATCGGACAGCTCAAATTCCTGTTCTGCATTTTTCAGGGCTATGCCCGGATGATACAGTCCATGAAGCCGCAGCAGATTACTGTGCTCCCGGTCATGCCAGTCATAACGGAAAAAATCGTGGAGCAGCGCGCCACGCACAAGCGCACGTCTGTTGCAGGTGATCCCCAGTTTCTCACTGATCAGCAGACTGTACCTCGCCACATTAATTTCATGTTGTCTGACTGACATGTTCCCATGCTGAATATCCTGCCTTGTCTGTTTGTGATGTTTAGAATTCAAAATATCGATGCCATTTTTCTTGATCAAATCGCCGCACTTCGTCATCTCTGCCTCCATAAATCAAGCTGTTATGCCTGTATGGCTATTGATTATTATAATTGCTGCCTGTATTATCAGCCGGGTCCGGCTGCATCTTATCCTGTGCTCACAGCTGGATCGCCCGCCGGCACATCGACCGGATTCACAATCGGCGCTTCGCCCGGATTCACAGGCGGAGTCTCACTCGGGTTCACGGTCGGCGCTTCGCCCGGATTCACAGCCGGAGTCTCACTCGGGTTCACGGTCGGCGCTTCACCCGGATTTACGACCGGTGCCTCGCCCGAATTCACGATTGGCGCTTCGCCCGGGTTCACAGCCGGGGTTTCCGGCACGTTCTCAACCGGTGTCGCACTCGGTCTGCTCTTCACACCTTTACGTTTTTCCTTTTCCGCAGTTTCGTCGGAATAGCAAATGACAGGAAATCCCTTCTCCACCTGCTCATATATTTTTTCGGCTTCTTCCGCCGGAAGATTGATACAGCCATGAGAACCGTTTCGCAGATAAATGTTTCCTCCGAACTGTTTCCTCCATTTCGCATCGTGCATTCCGATATTGCCATTAAAAGGCATCCAATATTTGACCGGAGTCGCATACCCTTCTCCTCTTAATGTGGCATCCAGCGTCTTGTAGGTCAGACCATACACACCGTCCGGTGTCGTAAAGCCTCTCGATACATTTCCCGATACAAAATCACTCTCTGTAATGAGTTCCCCTTCCACATATAAATACAAATGCTGCGCCGTCAGGTTGATCTCCACATAAGAATCTCCGATGTCATCCTCTCCCTTCACAGCAGCCGTGTACAGATATTCCGGTTCTCTGTCGCCCTGCCATCCACTGCGGACAAGACCGATCAGTCGATCTGTCTCCGTCGCCCGGTCAACTCTCCAGCCATAGCTTCCCGGTTTCAGATCAATCTCCTTTCCCTCACTCGTGCGAAACTTCCTTGTCTTCCCAAAGGTATCATTTTTTTTCGAAATTTCGTTTATGTAATTGCGGACAGCTTCTTCATTGATGGAAACTATCCGTTTGTCTCTGTCGATCTCCAACCATTCCTGTATCACATCGCCGTCCACGATCTCTTCAATTCCATGCCAGTCATAGACGATTCTGCTTGAGACGAACCGGTTCAGACAGTCGTCAAACTTTTTGAGCATTTCATCATTCTGTCCTACTTCCGGTTTGATATAGCAGTCAGCCTCCTCCAGACTGAGTGTCCCCTCCATATTTTCGATCGCTGAGATAATCGCTTCTTTTGCCGCCTGTCTGTCGATCGTAGTTCCTTTATCTTCCTGCACAATCGGATAACTCTTGCTCTCACTACTGTATTCGCCAATGTAGGCGTTTTGCGGACTTCTCATATTTTTTTGCTGAAAGATGGACATATTTTGTAATCTGTCATCCAAAAGCGATTCTTCATAACTCACGGCAACCGGCATGTCGCCAGCATTCCCCTCATTCCAGAGAAAGGAAAGCCATGCAAATCCGTTTTGCGCCGCCATGATCCTCTCGGGTGTATCATCAGTCAAAAACTGCAGACCAATGTCGGAAGCAGACAACGTTTCTTCCGCATCCTCCCGCCCTTCAATCCTTAAAGTATAATTTTGCGCACGACCGGTGATCAGTGCCTTTACTTCCTCCACTGACCTGCCGCTGCAGTCAATATTCCCTATGACCGTGCCAAAATAAAAATGATCCATAAAAAAAAGCGAAAGCGCCAGATAACTGATAAAAGCTGCAATGATCACGGCAATCCCGCAAAAAAGATAGATCTTTTTTCCGCTTACTTTTTTCAATCTTTCTCCCCCGGTAATGATATTTTCTCTTATTTATTTTATATGCTTTCTGCTGCAAAAACAATAAGATACCGAAAAATATTACTGGAATTTTTACACAGTACAGTCCCCTGTTAAATCTCTCACGATCTCTCCTGCCATCACCAAGCCTGCCACAGCAGGTACAAACGCGATACTGCCTGGCGTCTGCCGTCTCTGCTTAGCATCCTCAATCATACCAGCCGGCGTTACCGGTTTTTCCGTCGAATACACAACTTTCAAATGATCAATTTCCCGGTTTTTCAGCTCACGGCGCATCACACGTGCAAGAGGACAGACGCTTGTCTCCGAAATATCTGCCACCTGAAACAAAGCCGGATTTAATTTATTGCCAGCGCCCATAGAGCTGATTATCGGTACCCCGGATCGCCGCGCCTGCTCGATCAGTTCCAGCTTTCCACTCACCGTATCGATAGCATCCGCTACATAATCATACTGCGTGAAGTCAAACTGATCGGCAGTTTCCGGCAGATAAAAAACATTCCAGATATTGACATGAGCCTGCGGATTGATGTCCAGAATCCTTTCTTTAGCCACATCCACTTTATATTTTCCGATTGTTTTTTCCGTGGCTATGATCTGTCTGTTCAGATTGCTGACCGACACTATGTCATTATCGATCAAATCCAATGTGCCTACACCGCTTCTTGCAAGCGCTTCCGCCACATAACCGCCCACACCGCCGATACCAAATATCGCTACCCTCGCCCGGTGCAGACGTTCCATCTTTTCTTTGCCAAGCAATAATTCCGTTCTCGAAAACCGCTCCTGCATCTGTCTGTCTCCCCGTATGATCTGACATATCCATGACACTGAATATATCTTTTATGAAAACTGATTATTCCTTTTACAATGTTTCCATTGCCTCAGCGACTTCCCCTTCGCACGAACGCATAGCGTTTAATGTCTTTTCCAAAAGCGTATTCAACTCCCATCCCAGCATTTCAGCTCCTTTTTCTATGACTTCTCTGGAACAGCCTGCAGCAAAGCTGGCGGTTTTATATTTCTTCTTCAATGATTTCAATTCCATGTCCTGTACACTCTTCGATGGCCGGATCAGTGCAGCGGCCCAGATCAGACCGGTCAGCTCATCCGCACCAAATAGTACTTTCTCCATCTCATGTTCCGGCCGCACATCGACGGTCAGTCCATATCCATGGCTGCACACCGCATGAATCATGTCGTTCCCCATCCCTGCTTCTTTCAGAAGCTCCGGTGCTTTTATGCAATGCTCCTGCGGATACATTTCAAAGTCTATATCATGCAAAAGTCCGACAATCCCCCAATATTCTGCCTCTTCTCCATATCCAAGTTCTCTGGCATACCATTTCATAACACCCTCCACCGTCAGCCCATGCTGAATATGAAAAGGCTCCTTATTGTATTTTCTTAGCAATGCCAAAGCATCATCTCTGCTGATAGATTCTCTCATTTTCTCTTCCCCATAATTCCTGTAATTTTTATCGCATCACAGCACTGTTTGCTTAAATTATTATGTTATTTCCGGCTGCTATTGTCAAGCGGAACACATAAGAAGCGCCAAAATAATAAAACAGCAGTCGAAACTACTGTTTACTTATTGTCATATTGCTTCCTGAATAAAACATTTCGTATCTTTGAATCATTATCCTGCATGTTTCTGACCATTTTAAGCATATTTCTTTCTTCATCTGTCGGAAACAAATGTTGCGCGATTATTTTGGGTAAAATCACCAATGCTGAAATTATCCCTCCTATATTCACAACCATAATCCCTAAATCTGTTACTGTACCCTTCCCAAAAATTGAAAGATTTATACTGTTCGTCTTCCATTCGATACTCCTAAATTAATCCAAGCTGTTTCAGCCTAACCTCCGCTGCTGTTTCACTTACAGCAAAATGATCCCCAATCTCACGTACTAAAACAAAATCAGGTAATTTCCCCCAAGTTCCACTTTTTAAGTCTTCTATCTTCTCGTTTATTAATGTTTCAGGCATCAATATATTTGCAGCAAAATAGTTTGCCTCCTGCTCTATGCCACTTTTAAAAACATCATTACAAACCATATCTCTATGCGCATATAAACTATTTCCTTTTCTATGAAGAATATAATGCGCCAATTCATGCGCAATAGTAAAACGCCTCCTAGTTGCCAACTCTGCAAGATTTACAAGTATAAATTTATTTGTATTATATTTTTTCCACACTTTCTCATCAACTACAATCAAACCAGAAACTTCAGAATCCAAATATTCTTCAAATACCTTCAGTCCATTTTCATTACATATACGAACAATTTCTACCGGATAAGTTTTGATGTTATTTTGAATGCAAAAATCTTCTGCTCTCTTTTTTACTTCACTTTGCCTCATAAATAGCACCCCCCCCTTTCCCATTACAACATACATATATATTCTTAATTTATTATAACACATAAATCCCTGATCGTGACTATTTTATAAATTATATAGGAATCCATACTGACATTAAAGTATAGATCAAAATAAAACATTTTCGAATCTTTATCAGTTAATTCAACAGGGAATTTTTAAAAACTCTTGAAATATCTTAGAAATTACAAACTATATACTATCGATAAAAGAAATGATTTATGACATTTGACATATTACTGTATAAATACAGTCATGAGACACGGGGGGCTCGAACCCCCGACAACTTGATTAAAAGTCAAGTGCTCTACCACCTGAGCTAGTGTCCCCTATTTTGCTGCATAAAACCAAAGCAGCCTGTCCAAAGATTAATAACACAAAATGCCCAGAACCGGAATCGAACCAGTGACACGAGGATTTTCAGTCCTCTGCTCTACCAACTGAGCTATCTGGGCATCTTAATAGCGGGGATAGGATTTGAACCTATGACCTTCGGGTTATGAGCCCGACGAGCTTCCAGACTGCTCCACCCCGCGTTATAAAATTATAAATATGTCAGCACATAATATATTATGCACTTCCTTGTCTCACTTATACAATACATAAAAGTGAACTGGATGGAGGTGGATTCGAACCACCGAAGCAATTTGCAGCAGATTTACAGTCTGTCCCCTTTGGCCACTCGGGAATCCATCCATAAGCCGATGATCGGACTCGAACCGATAACCTGCTGATTACAAATCAGCTGCTCTGCCAATTGAGCCACATCGGCATCATGCTTATTTCTCTATAAAAATGGGACCTATAGGGCTCGAACCTATGACCCTCTGCTTGTAAGGCAGATGCTCTCCCAGCTGAGCTAAGATCCCATATGTAATTCTTATTAATAAACGACCCAGATCGGACTCGAACCGACGACCTTCGCCGTGACAGGGCGACGCTCTAACCAACTGAGCCACTGGGCCGTACAATATTGCTTGTGCCCTGAAAACCGAACATTGAAATCATCACTTACAACATCTTCCTATCCCTTTTCTTTCTTCCCTTGGTTAAGCCCTCGACCGATTAGTAACGCTCTGCTTCATGCATTGCTGCACTCCCACCTGCGTCCTATCTACCTCATTCTCTCTAAGGGGTCTTACCTTTCGTGGGATATCTCATCTTGAGGGGGGCTTCACGCTTAGATGCCTTCAGCGTTTATCCCTGCCGGACTTGGCTACCCTGCCATGGGGTTGGTCCCCAACAGGTACACCAGCGGTCCGTCCATCCCGGTCCTCTCGTACTAAGGACAGCTCCTCTCAAATATCCTACGCCTGCGCCGGATAGGGACCGAACTGTCTCACGACGTTCTGAACCCAGCTCGCGTACCGCTTTAATGGGCGAACAGCCCAACCCTTGGGACCTGCTACAGCCCCAGGATGCGATGAGCCGACATCGAGGTGCCAAACCACTCCGTCGATGTGAACTCTTGGGAGTGATAAGCCTGTTATCCCCAGGGTAGCTTTTATCCGTTGAGCGATGGCAATCCCACTTTATACCACCGGATCACTAAGTCCTACTTTCGTACCTGCTCCACCCGTCGGTGTCACAGTCAAGCTCCCTTCTGCCTTTGCACTCTGCGAATGGTTTCCGACCATTCTGAGGGAACCTTTGAGCGCCTCCGATACCCTTTCGGAGGCGACCGCCCCAGTCAAACTCCCCGCCAGACATTGTCCCCCGCCAGGCTCACTGGCGCAGGTTAGAAACCCAATGCTGCAAGGGTGGTATCCCAACATCGGCTCCGTGACAACTGGCGTCATCACTTCTTAGCCTCCCACCTATCCTGTACATACAGCATCGAATCCCAGTATCAAGCTGGAGTAAAGCTCCATGGGGTCTTTCCGTCCTGGCGCAGGTAGCCAGCATCTTCACTGGCACTTCAATTTCACCGGGTGCATTGTTGAGACAGCGCTCAAATCATTACGCCTTTCGTGCGGGTCGGAACTTACCCGACAAGGAATTTCGCTACCTTAGGACCGTTATAGTTACGGCCGCCGTTTACTGGGGCTTAAATTCAAAGCTTCGTTGCCTGACTTCTCCTCTTAACCTTCCAGCACCGGGCAGGCGTCAGCCCATATACCTCACCTTTCGGTTTCGCATAGACCTGTGTTTTTGCTAAACAGTTGCTTGAGCCTATTCTCTGCGGCCACATCACTGTGGCACCCCTTCTCCCGAAGTTACGGGGTCATTTTGCCGAGTTCCTTAACAATGCTTCTCCCGCCGGCCTTAGGATTCTCTCCTCATCCACCTGTGTCGGTTTACGGTACGGGTACTGTGAGAGCCATAGCAGCTTTTCTTGGCACATGGCTCATATCCTTCGCTACTTTCTTTCGCTCCGCTTAACGCCTCTAGCTTGCATGGGGGTTTTGCCTCCCATGCGCCTCCTGCGCTTGCACCGGGCTTCCCATTCCCGGCTTCTACTTTCCACATGCGTCCCCACATGTTCTGTCTCACAGCAGTACAGGAATCTCTACCTGTTGTCCATCGGATACGTCTCTCGACCTCTCCTTAGGTCCCGACTTACCCAGGGCAGATCAGCTTTACCCTGGAAACCTTAGATATTCGGCCTGGAGGATTCCCACCTCCATCTCGCTACTCATTCCGGCATTCTCTCTTCCTGTCACTCCACTGCTCCTTTCGGTACAGCTTCGCCGCCTTCAGGAATGCTCCTCTACCAACCTTGCGGTTCCACAGCTTCGGTGGCGTGTTTCAGCCCCGGACATTTTCGGCGCAGGACCTCTCGGCTAGTGAGCTATTACGCACTCTTTCAATGTATGGCTGCTTCTGAGCCAACATCCTAGCTGTCTTTGAAATCCCACATCCTTTTCCACTTAACACGCACTTTGGGACCTTAGCCGGTGGTCTGGGCTCTTTCCCTTTTGACTACCCAACTTATCTCGTGCAGTCTGACTCCCGTCCATCATCTCTCCGGCATTCGCAGTTTGATATTCTTCGGTAAGCTTTGACGCCCCCTAGGAAATTCAGTGCTCTACCTCCGGCAGACTAAGACGAGGCTAGCCCTAAAGCTATTTCGAGGAGAACCAGCTATCTCCGGGTTCGATTGGAATTTCTCCCCTATCCACACCTCATCCCCACCCTTTTCAACGGATGTGGGTTCGGCCCTCCACTACCTCTTACGGCACCTTCAGCCTGGACATGGATAGATCACCCGGTTTCGGGTCTGCATCATCTGACTTTACCGCCCTTTTAAGACTTGGTTTCCCTTCGGCTCCGCGCTTTTCGCGCTTAACCTTGCCAGATGCCGCAACTCGCCGGACCGTTCTACAAAAAGTACGCGGTCCTACTTCTCTCATAGTAGTTCCACAGCTTGTAAACACAGGCTTTCAGGTTCTCTTTCACTCCCCTCCCGGGGTCCTTTTCACCTTTCCTTCACAGTACTATCCTCTATCGGTCACTAAGGAGTATTTAGCCTTACGGGGTGGTCCCCGCTTCTTCCTGCAAGGTTTCTCGTGTCTCGCAGTACTCTGGATCCTGCTTTCCTGACTTGTATTTCGCCTACGGGGCTCTCACCCTCTCTGGCCAGCTTTCCCAAAACTGTTCCGCTATACGCATCAGTCTTTTCTGCAGTCCGTACCCCGTCATGCTCGCATGGCGGTTTGGGCTCCTTCCATTTCGCTCGCCGCTACTTTGGAAATCGATGTTTCTTTCTTTTCCTCCGGCTACTTAGATGTTTCACTTCACCGGGTTCCCCTCCGTATACTATTTGATTCATATACGGATCCATGAGTCTTCCTCATGGGGGTTTCCCCATTCAGACATCTGCGGATCTTTGTGTATTTGCCACTCCCCGCAGCTTTTCGCAGCTTATCACGTCTTTCATCGGCTCTTAGTGCCAAGGCATCCAACCTGTGCTCTTTCTTGCTTAACCTCTCTGCTTACGGCATATAGCGTTATGCCGTACACAGTCTTTCTTTTCTTGTTGCTTCTTTGTTTCTTTCTTTTCATCATTTCCGCTTCCGTTTCCGCTCTCGCTTCCCTCTTCCGCTTCTATGATGCCTCGGATGTCTCTTCTTTTCTTTCTGTTTGATTCTTTCAATATTCGGTTTTCAAGGTACATG